>NZ_JBHJHQ010000019.1:0-4196 GCF_042219825.1 Quyinboa mangrovi | reverse complement strand
CCAAGATCTGTTGTGTCATCTGCTCCCAGCTGAATAACGGTTACTTCAAAGTTATCATCTGCATTCAGCATTTCCACGATCGGATCATTGTACGGATCGGCTGCTGTGGCTACTACTGTTTTACCAGATTTCTGTACATAAGCTACTTTCTTCTTACTCAAAGCATTCAGAGCAGCGGCAGCTTTAGCCGCAACTGTTTCAGCATCAAGTTCACCTTCATAAATATTGAATTCATGAACTGAACCAATCCACTGAGGATCAGGATAACCACCAGCGCATAACAAGGCAGTATCCAGAGAAATACCAGAAACCAGAAAATCAGCAGGTGTTGCAACCGAACCTATCTTAACACCGTCAATGTACCACTTAATTGAATCATCAGTCAGCACACTTACATAATGGTGTAGTTCGTCGGCTCCAGGTTCTACACCTGTAACTCCAACTTCTGAACTTGAAGGCAACATATCAACAGATGTTTTACTTACATTATCATTACGTGCAATTGACATCCAGTAGCTGTTATCGCCGTTTGCGGATCCAAAGTAAGCCAACATTGTCCAACCTGGATTTACACCAGTTGTAACTGTTGCTTCCAAAGAAATCTCACTGTAACTGTTCAATGCAATATCTTTTGCAGGAAGTTTAATATAACTTCCACCCATTGCATTGAATGCACCGTTTTCAATGTTTCCAGATCCACCATCATTAATCACAACTTCGCCATCTGCTCCGCCAATAACGTCTGCGGCTGTTCCATCTTCAAATGTATAAGAGTGCATCAATCCCTGAATTGTTCCAAACATTTCAAGTTCTGAAATATTACAGTAACCATCTGCAGAATAATAATAGATGTACCTGTAACTTCCAGTCATTTCCAGACCAACCAAAGTAGTTTCGAAACCAGGTGCTTCAGTTATAGTGTATAGCGTCACTGCATCAGATAAATCAGGGCTGTTGGCTCCACGCAATTCACCACCTACCATACGTCCTTCATGACCTGAACGTGGTGCATATTTAAATGCCGTTAATGTAGCAGCTCTTCCTTCACCAAAATCATATCCAACATAACCTGTTGCCGTTGGTGCATCCACATAAGTATTGATATCACCATCGAAGGCTGCTTTAATATATGTTGCAGGATCATCACCCCATGAACTTGCATGGCCGATAATTGTACCTGCAATCGGACTTAAAGAAGAGAAAATAACCATATATGTGGTTGAATCATTACCATCTTCGGCAACAACAACTATCTCAGCTGTATCAATAACCTGAGTAATACTGAAATCACCAGTACCTTTAACAACCGCTCCTGAATACTTAGGAATTGCATCAATTGCCACGGTTTCAGTTCCAGCCGGAATATTTACATTATAGGTTCTTGTAAAACTTCCAAATGCAGGTTTAAGTTCCCCCATACTTACACTCAGACTACCAAGATCAGAATTACTTGAACCGATATACGCTTCTGCACGATCCATAATAGCCTGCTTACCCATTGCTCCGTTATAAATATTGAATTCATCAATGGTACCATTATAATCCACATCTGCCCATCCATTAGGACCTTTAAATAACTGTGCAATAACGGTATCAATGGTTGAAATATAGTTACCTCCTGTAGCAACAGAAGCAGCAAGCGTTCCATCTAAATAATATTCCAGTACATCAGGTGTTAATATAGCTACTACATGATGAAGCTTCCCATCGTCCATTTCAATGCCGTTCAGCTGTGCCACAGGATTTGTATTGTCGACAGCAGCCCTTGAGGCATTACCATCAATAGTCGGCTGGAACCAGAAACTTTTCTGACCACCATTGTTATTTCCGAAATAGCATAACATGGTATAGCCACCATTGGCACCATCGGCTGTTTCAAGATAAGCTTCGAGTGTAATTGCATCATAGTCTTTCAGAGCCAGAGCAGCAGCATCAAAAGCAATGTAGCCGTCTGTTGAAGAAGCTGCACCGGAAACGGTAGCTTTGCCATCAGCAACAGTAATCTTATCTCCAAATAATTCACCATCCACATCACCAACAACATCAATAGCTGTATCAGCTACTTCGAATGTATAGGAATGCCTTAATTCTGCTTCAGGAAGTGCCATAAAATTAAGCTGCAGATCATCGAAGAAGAAACGGCCGTTAGAGGCTGAACCGCTACCCGGTGATTGAATACCTACCTGAATCATGCCTGCAGTATTATACTCGAGCGTAAAAGTTATTTCATCCGGTGTCCATACATTCTGAGCCATGTTTGCAAGAGAAGAAAGTACGGCATCACCACCATCGGGAATCCATCCTACAAGACTTGATCCGGCAGCAGCAGGACCTGAATTGTAAACATTGTATTTCAATACATAGGTACCTGCCGGCAAAGTAACCTCCTGAGTATAATAAGAATTTCCTCCCCATGCAGCACATACCCCAAGTGCTCCATGACCGGCACCTGTTGTAGAACCGTCTGAAGCAGTTGCAGGAACTGGTCCGGGACTGTTAAGTGTTCCCACATAACCATACTCAAAAGCAGCACCTGCCGCCCAACTGGTTGAATTTGGAGTCCATCCTGTCACCGCCAGATTAGCTGATCCGTTATCAGCAGTACCAAGATTAGCAGCAGCATCGGCAGCAAGATAATTACAGTCAATATCAAATCCCGGATTGGTCAGGAATTCACCGGTTCTATCTTCATGTGCCATATACCATCTTGGATCACCCGATGAAAATTTACCCATAAAGGATATATCTGTAATGCTAAAGTCTTTATTGGCAACATCTGCAAATAAATCCGCATCACTTCCGGCATATGTCATAGGTGCAACGGTAAAATCTTCCGGTTTTAGTGTACAGTCTGTTGTCATGTAACAGTTTATAGCAGTCACAGACACTCTTGAACCGGAATTAGCAGTACTTTTCAGTTTATTATTTGATTTTCCAAAGACAGAATTAGAAATAACAACACCATTCAGTACTGAATCTGTATCCAGTCTTATGATATACCCATCATTTGGGGTATCCTGAAAGGTACAGTTGGTTATAAGCACTGAATTAACATCATCAGTACTTCTCCAGCGCAACAGCTGACCGACGCTCGAAAAAGTGCTGTTAATGATCTGAACATCGGAACAATATGCTTCTGCATTATCCATAATCATCACACCATAACCACCAATGCTATCTACGACAGCATTATTAATCTTAAACATACTAATGGTTTTAATGCCTCCGTTTTTGCAACGGAATACACCGCGTAAATTATGAAGGTAGACATTGTCAAGAATAAATTCATTAATGCTACCATCTGTAGAGAAGTTCATAAGATAAGCAGCAGTAATATCCCCTTTTACCTCTACATCCATAAAAACAAGCGATTCCAGCGCACTCCCTGATGCAATATCAAGAGATGATGCTGCCATATCGAGAACTGCCGGACTTCCTGCTCCCTCAACACTCATAATCATAACAGACTTACTGATTGATGTAGCAGACAGGTCATAAGTCATACCTCTTTTCAGAACAATGGTATCACCTTCGCCAATACCACTCAATGTGTTTTTTAATATAGCAGGATCATCGCTTCCTGTTAAATCCACAATGGCAGCTTTAACACCAAAGGAACTAAACAGAAATACAATTAAAACTACTACATAACTTAAGAATAGATTTTTTTTCATACCATCAAATTTTAGTTAGAAAATTGGTTTAATCAATATATTTCATACACAAATTAAAACTCAACGTTTCCTGCGAAATGCTGAAATAGTAACTAAACTGCACCGGTAATTTATGCCGGTTCAGATCAAAACAGAATAAACAACTGAAGAGATACCGAAAATAACTATCAAAGAGAACAGAGGTTCCTTCACAACAAATGTTTTAGTTATTTCAAGTATAGTATTCTTCAATACGTTAAATAATAATAAAAATAAAGAAAGCATTTTAAAATTACAATAGATGACACGGAATAAAAGCTTTGTATGAGCAATTTTAAGAAAAGGTTTAGGTTGTTTGCAAAAAAAAGGCTGTCCGGTTTCCGGACAGCCTCATTAAATATTACTTACTATTTTCTAGTTAGTTTTTACAACTTTAAACAATTTACTTGCACCAGCACTTTCAGCCTTAATGATATATAATCCTGAGCCGTCAATACTAATGTTTTCTTTGCCTGAAGATGGTACAACCTGCTTAACAACTTT
>NZ_JBHJHQ010000018.1:0-4499 GCF_042219825.1 Quyinboa mangrovi | reverse complement strand
GCAGGCTGTCTCTTTTGTCCTGACAGTTCCTTTCCCGTCGGAAAGAAACTGCCACGACAGCATACCGCGGGAACGTTAGGCATAATGCGAGATGAAAAAGAAATTTTCAACATATGAATAAAGTCAAATTAATTATTTTGACGTTGTCACTATTTAGTTTCAATTGCTTCTCTCAGATCGACAAAGTTTCCATTAGACAAAAAGAAGATACTCTAAAATGTAATTTTAATATACTTAGACAACTTAGAGATAATATTGAAAATCTAGACTCTTCGATGATTTCTGTGTTCTTAATGACTATTGATAAAAGTTGTTTCAATAATGTTGAATTTAGTGAAGCAAGCAATTATTGGTTATTTAAGACAGTTGAAACTAATCCTGAATTATTCGTCAAAACATACAGTAATATTTCAGATAAGATTGATACGGCATTTATACTTTTTGAGCTTAGAAATCCAATAAATGATTTAATCCCAATTGACTCAATTATTAACCAAGTTGAGCAGTTAGAGTTCGACAATAACTCAAAAAAACAGATACTTTTAAATTTGAAAAAAGGAGACTGGACAAAATAACGCACAATGCCTAACACGCGGTCATAGTGCATGGCAGTACTTTTAAACCAAATAATTCAACGTTCTCTGCAAGCGCCTTTCGTCTTGACAGTTCCTATCCTATCGGACAGAAACTGCCACGACACCATACCGCGGGAACGTTGTGTGTAATAATGACAAACAAACCTTCATTATTATGAGAAGAAAAAAAATAAAATTGCACAAATCTCTTAGACCAAAGGAAAGAGAACAATATTTAAAAGAGCAACTTGAAATCGAAAAAGAACGCGAGAGACAACTCTTGAATGCAAATGGTAAACTAAAAAGAAAACACAAACCTAAAAACAATTATAATCCTGTCAACGGCATTACAACAAAATCATCAATATGGACTATTAAAAAGTAAAATAGTAAAGATGTAGGTGGAATAGTCCACTCTGCCAGTTAACGCTGTAATTGTTTATATTAATAACCATGGTTGTTTTAGGCTATATCATCGGAATTTTGACTTGTATAAAGTTGATAGTCGATATTACCAAAACAGTCCTTTCGATTTGTAAAAAAACGTGGTAAGACACCCTAAAATCTTTATTAAATCGAAAATTAAATATTAAATATTAAACACTACAAGTCGTTAGACTGGGAAAGGTTGGCGGCACAGGTCGCCTTCCTTTCTAAAATAGGCTAATTCACAAATATTTCTAAAAAAACAGCATCCTTTAAATTTTATATATTATGAACGAAAACAGTTTAAACCCAGAACTAGTCAATTCATTTGATTCAAGACAATTAATCGACTATGTCAAAAAATTAATTCAAATAGTTAAGTCCTATCCTGTTAAATATGAAAATAAAAATGATTTTGCATTTATTGCAGGTGTTTCTCATCATTTATCCTCAATATCACATCATAAATTGATTAAAGATACAGAAATAGGAAAAAATATATCTGATGAAAGTAGATTTAACGAAACTGCTGGATATATTAACATTGGGAAAATCATATGCGAACTCAACAATCTGCTATTTTATTTAATTTCTAATCATCGTTAACTGTTATTCCGAAAGCAATCTTTTGATCCTCCAATTAAGACATTTGAAATGCAAATCTTAGAATAGAATAAATAATTACTACACACAACACGCGGTCATAGTGCATGGCAGTACTTTTAAACAAAATATTTCAACGTTCGCAGCCGGCTCCTTTCGTCCTGACAGTTCCTATCCTATCGGACAGAAACTGCCACGACACCATACCGCGGGAACGTTGTATGTAATACCGGGATTAGTAGTTTGATTATTTTAAAACTGGCTTCCACCCTCTTTCGGCTGAAGCGGGGAACGTTCTTTTTAAAATTGGATCATCGTTTGATTTAAACCACGTGTCGGGTGGAATCTCAGTCTACACAACTTTGAAGATTCGTATTTTGACGCAATATCGTTTGGGGTTGATGCAATATCGTAAAGTTTTGATTTACATTATCCGGTCGTGGGTGGCTGAATCTCATTTGATTTGCTGAAGTGTTTAATTTGTGAAGCATCAATTTAAAGAGCACCAGTGAGAGAACAAAAGAAGGTACTACATACAACACGCGGTCATAGTGCATGCGGTTTTGTTTTAATTTGCAAACCCACATTCCGTATGCCGTCGTTTTCGGCTTGACAGTCTCCACTCCGTGGGACAGTCAACCACACGACACCATACCGCGGGAACGTTGTGCCTCATTGTGAAAAAGCCTGACCGCACATTCAAGCACATTTGGTTTTTGCCAACACGCAAAGCCAAGATAAAAAACCAAAAGAGCTTGAATTTTGCCAACGCTTTGACAGAAATTGAAAGAATAAATGGAAGTTGAAAACCAAATACAGAGAAAAGTAAGTCAGTTTTTTGACTGGATAAATCGTCCAATTATTCAAAATTACTACATTCAAGATTTGCAGAATTGGGATGCTCTTTGTGCTTCACTGCATATTCTAAATGATTTACAAAGACCTAAAGACGAATATTACGCTTTAGAAACAATTAATCATCTTGAAGCAATCGGAATTATGCAGACCCTTTATATCGAACAAGACAGTATGCAAACTTTACAAAATGCGTTACTTGAAATTAAATATGATGGTTTTAAGCTTAACAATTACGATAAAGTAAGAGATACACGAAACAAAGTATTTGGTCATCCTTCTGATAAATCAAACAAGAAACTCAAAATTAAAACTCGTCACTTCTTTGACATAACAGACAATAAAAAGCAAACCATTAAGCATTTATATTGGGGTACAGTTAAAGAAATAGAAAGTGAAAAATTTAATATCACCAATTTAGTTCTTGAAAATTCACAAATAACTTTAGGCTATTTGAAGGACTTTGAGAAAGACTTTAAACAAAAATTCAATGAAATAATGACTAAATACACTGTTAAATTTGATACAATCTTCAAGAATGCAGGGTACACATTTGAGAAATTGTTGACCAAAGAAAATGACGATATTGTAATTAAACCATATGAAGGAACAATTGACCAAGAAATTGAAAGGGTAAAGACAGGTTTGCGTGAAAGGAATTTATACGAAGATTTTAAAAGGGAAATACAAGTATTGGAATTTTTAAGTGCTAAGTTGAAATCTCTATTTTACAAGCAGACCTATAAAGACATTGAATTTTATACTTACGCTTCAACTTTGATTGAAAACATAAGGAAATTGTCAAAAAATTTAAAAGAGATAGATAAACTATGACCCCTGAGCTTGCTTCACAGCCTCACACATTGCCAAGTCACACCAGCCGATACACAAACCAAAACTTGGCAAAGAGTATGTCTGCACTATCGCACGGAAGAAAAAGAAACAACGAAGGCACAACAATGTGTATAATTCATAAGGGTTTCAGTGGTAAGCGAAGCATTTTCTCCCGCTTCAATTTCGGTAACGGTGGATACGAGCGCAGTCCGCAATCCCTTACGAAATCATACACTCAACGTTAGGCCTAATAGATAAAATGCATAAACATTACAATTGACGTATAATTGACACTATATTGACGCATTACCATAGAAGCAAATAGAATACTATTGCCTAAAAAATCTATCGAAATGAAAAATCACAGCTTTGCATATAAAGTAAGAGAATTAAGAGAATTGATTGGATTCACTCAAGAACAGTTATCGGAGGAATCTAAATTAAGTTTGAGAACAATTCAGCGCATTGAAAGTGGTGAATCTATACCCAGAGGGGATACTTTGATTAAACTGACTAAAACATTAGGAGTTACAACAGAATACTTTTTGAATAGCAACATTTACGAAGATAAAGGATATTTGATGTTATTAAATCTTAGTTCTTTAAGCTTTATTATTCATCCTATTCTTGGAATATTAGCTCCCCTAGTAATGTGGATTGTAAAACGAGAGAAAATAGAAAAAGTAGAAGAAACAGGCAAGAGAATAATCAATTTTCAAGCTACATGGACTTCAACGCTTTACCTTATATTAATTACATCTCATTTAATTATTAGTGGATTTAGAGGCAATATTAATTATATCTTCTATATAGGTATTTCAAATCTAAAAACAATTGTTTTCGGCAATATGGAAGCACCTTTTCTTCTATTATATTTATTCAATATTTTCATGATTTTAATGAATTTCAGGAGAAGTTATAATGGATTAGATACTATTTATAAACCTTCTATTCCTTTTTTATAGCAAGACATTTTTCATTCACCAGACAATTCAAAATTAATAAAACTACTAGGCCTAACACGCGGTCATAGTGCATGCGGTTCTTTTAACTCGCAATAACTCATGCATCCTGGCGTCGTTTTCGGCTTGACAGTCTCCACTTCGTGGGACAGTCAACCGCACGACACCATACCGCGGGAACGTTGTAGTGCATTTTCCAAAAAAATTAGAATGTTAAACAAGATTTTTAATATTGAAACGAAAG
>NZ_JBHJHQ010000017.1:0-4540 GCF_042219825.1 Quyinboa mangrovi | reverse complement strand
GTCGGGCTCTTTTGTCCTGACAGTTCCTTTCCCGTCGGAAAGAAACTGCCACGACAGCATACCGCGGGAACGTTGTAAGTAATTTAAAAACCATACTAAATGAATAGAAAAATCAAACTTATCGCCTTAACATTTGTGACTATTTTGTCGACAAATATTTTGAAAGCGCAAACTTCAATCGAAGAAATTACAACGGAATTTTTTAAAATTTATGAAAATTCACCTCAAAAAGCAGTTGACTTTGTTTTCTCAACGAACAAATGGATAATTGACCGAAATAAAGACGGAATTGAAAATGTAAAGAATCAATTGACAAGTCTTCTTGGACTAGTTGGAGATTATTATGGCTACGAAATGATTACTGATAAAAGCGTTGGAGAAAGTTATAAACTTGTGAGTTATATGGTTAAATATGACAGACAACCTATTCGTTTTACTTTTGTATTTTACAAGCCAAAAAATAAATGGCAAGTTCAGAATTTTAATTATGACGACAATTTAGACGACGAATTGGAAGAATCTGGGAAAGTATATCGACTATTAGAAAACTTGAAATAAAAACTACTTACAACACGCGGTCATAGTGCATGGCAGTACTTTTAAACCAAATAATTCAACGTTCGCGCAAAGCACCTTTCGTCCTGACAGTTCCTTTCACGGGTGAAAGAAACTGCCACGACACCATACCGCGGGAACGTTGCCTGCAATGCAAAAAAAGAGTTATTTACTAAAATGAAAATCTTATTTCTGATCTTAACAATATTTATTTCTGAAACTTTATTTTCTCAAGGTATTGAAATTAAAGGGACTTGGTTAGATAATGACAATAATTTAATTTCAATTAGAGATACATCTGATGATTATTATCTTAATATTATAAGCACTAACTTTAATGATTATGAAACATACCTAGTTATTAAAGATAAAGTTTTGAGTTTCCAAAAGAGATATTTTATTGTAACAAATATTGAAGAATATAAATATAAAGTAGAATGTTATAATTTAAAAATATTAAAAAGAACAGACTCAACATTAGTAATAAAAACCATAAACAAAAATTCAAGACAGTTTTTTGAAAAAAAGAAGCTTCACTTAACAAAACAAGAATATTTTATCGATAATAGCATTCAGTTAGAAAAAATAATCATATACCTGTCTGAATGTTATCGTTGCCCTAAATATAAGATTGAAATTAATAGAAATAATGATGTTAAGCTTTATCGAAAATATAGGAATAAAGATAGTAGTGAAAAAGAATCTGGTTTTTTTACAGGTAAGTTATCAGACTCTGAATTTCATAACCTAGAAAACCTTATACAGTCGTGCAATTTGAAAACATTAAATACGGATTTTAGTTTAATGGGAGAATTTTCAATGCGGTTATTTATCAAAACAAAAACCGAAGAAATAGAACTGGCATATTCAATGCCTCCAGCAATATTAGAGAATCTGATAGATTTTATTGAAATAATCTGTGAAAAAAATGATTACACAACAAGCGATAAACTTACTATCGGGAATGACTCTTTATGGTAATCATGCCAAAGTATAAACAACTTATGAAAAAAGCACTGCAGGCAACACGCGGTCATAGTGCATGGCAGTTCTTTTAAAACCAAATAACTCAACGTTCGCTGCCTGCTCCTTTCGTCCTGACAGTTCCTATCCTATCGGACAGAAACTGCCACGACACCATACCGCAGGAACGTTATGCTGCATAATGACAAAACACATTACAAAATGAGAATTAGTCTGACCCTTACTCTTTTAATTTTTATAAACAACGTCTTGATTTGTCAAGATTTCAAGTATATCAAACCTGATTTAGGTGACTCATGTGAGATAATAAGCTCGATTTCTGATACTGCAGAAATGTATGAGCAATTAGTTTTTATAGATTATAAAAAAGATTCAAAGTTAAAACGTAGCTTGGCCGATTTTAAACTAACTGATTCGCGAATCAATCAAATCAGAGATTCTTATAACAGGATTCAAGAAAAAAGCGATAATAGTTCTTCAAAACACGAGTATAACTTGCCTAATAATTGGATTAAGATTCACAAATACAGAGGTGAGTGGATTTTATATGATGATATTGAGTTTAATAGTCGATATATCTTGTCTGATACAGCATTGATTAGTTTTTTCATGGATGGAACTTATGCTGAACCACTGATTGACTTTAAATCAAAAGACAAAAAATATAAATTCAAATTTGCCTCACTTTCCTGGGACGACTCTCAATCTATTAGTGAGCATAAACTTGACATTAAGATTATCGATCCTCAATTGTTAATTGCGATTTGGAGATTTGAGAGCGATGGTAGTATTTATTACAATTTTATGATTCCGGAGAAAAATAAAGAAATGTTTCCGATTATTGGTATTATAACGACTGATTTGATGGGTAATGAATCGAATATTTTAGATTCAGTAGATTTTGAAGAAATTTTTAAAAAATAATAATTACGCAGCATAACAGCACCTATAATTCATGGCAAGGTGATGGAATATGCGAGCTGCACTACGCCGCCCCTACTTCACTATACCGTGACACTAAAGTATCACGCATTTTGCCACGCTTTATAGCTGCAAAACGTTGTAAGCAATGCCGGGATTAATTGTTTGAGATCTTATAAATTGGCCTCCACCCTATTTCGGCTGAAGCAAGGAACGTTATTTATTAAGTAGGATCAACGATTGATTTTAACCAGGCGTCGGGCGGAGTCTCAGTTTGTACAACTTGAATGTTTCATATTTTGACGCAATATCGTTTGGGGTTGACGCAATATCGTAAAGTTTTGATTTACATTATCCGGTCACGGGCGGCTGAAACTCATTTGATTTGCCAAAGTGTTTAATTTGTGAAGCATCAATTTAAAGAGCACCCGTGAGAAAAAAAATAAGGCACAGCTTACAACACGCAGTCATACTGCATGGCAGTACTTTTAAATAAAATATTTCAACATTCGCAGTCGGGCTATTTCGTCCTGACAGTTCCTATCCTATCGGACAGAAACTGCCACGACACCATACCGCGGGAACGTTAGGTGTAAGCCATGATGAGTCCAATAAAATTCTAAAGTCATTGTAATTATGATTTGACTTACTAGATTTGAGGAAAAGATTTGATTCATAATGATTATTCGAGCCACTAAAAAAGTTTTAAACTTAAATCGTATAAAAACTGAACGAAATGATTCGCCTTTGAATGACCAACTTCCTGGAGAATGGTATGTTGATTTGATTTCCTTGGGTAAACCGGGGAAATTTGCACTTCATTATTTACACCATCCGACTAAAATTGTTATTATCGTAAAAGGCAGATCTCTTAAGAAAAGTGAACAATTATTTAAAGACAGAATCAGACATTTTCTAGAAAGACATAATTATAATCCATTGATTGAAAAGTTTGAACTTGAAGGAAAGACGAAAATCTATTCTACAAATGACAGAGGGATGCTTTCAAACATGAATCAAATAAAATGGAATTCTGAATATCATTGCATTTCAAGTCAAAACCCAGACTTAATTGACTTTAATTGGATTGAAGACATCTCAATTAACAATCTGTTTACGACTAAAGATACCGGAAAGAAATATTTAAAAACAAAGACAATTCTTAACGAACTTTTGGAGAAAAATCAATAAGAAAGAAGGCCAACACCTAACACGCGATCATAGTGCATGGCAGTACTTTTAAACCAAATAATTCAATGTTCGCTGCAAGCTCTTTTCGTCCTGACAGTTCCTTTCACATGTGAAAGAAACTGCCACGACACCATACCGCGGGAACGTTAGCGGCAAGTTTAAAAAGATTATAAACTAAACATGAGAATTAATCGAAAAAGAAAGTTTCTAATTTTTTTATTGATTGTTTTAGCTCTCTTTGCGTATTATCAGATTGACTACAAAAGACATTTTATATATAGTAGAGACAGAACAGAATACATAACAATTTGGCAACGAATTGGAAATAATTGCTATATAATACCAGGAAGATACTTTGGGTTTACAACTCCACATAAAAACTATATCAAGACTGTTAATCACAGAAATTATTTTGGTATTATTTGGAATACCTTTGACAGCCTTGATTTTAAGATCTCTATTTATAATGATTATCAGTTAATTGGCTGGAATGAAAATGCAAAAGCTTATAAAAAAAATGATTCTTTACTACTGGAATACAGTGCATTAGACACATTAGATTACCAGCGAGGCAAAAGAATTGTAAGTGAAAACGCCGATTATATTAAAAATATTACAGACTACAATTACATTGATTTAAACAGAATATTCGGGATAAAAATATATAAATATTAAAAAAGAAAACCAGCCGCTAACACACGGTCATAGTGCATGCGGTTGTGTTTTATTCTGCAAATTTGCATTCCGTATGCCGTCGTTTTCGGCTTGACAGTCTCCACTTCGTGGGACAGTCAACCGCACGACACCATACCGCGGGAACGTTGGGCATAATAATGAGAGAGACTGCAAACTCTAAACACATATTGATTAAAATAGCTTATTAATAAAA
>NZ_JBHJHQ010000016.1:3468-5071 GCF_042219825.1 Quyinboa mangrovi | reverse complement strand
TATAACTACAACGAAGAGTTTGATCCTGGCTCAGGATGAACGCTAGCGACAGGCCTAACACATGCAAGTCGAGCGGGATTAGATAGCTTGCTATCTATGAGAGCGGCGCACGGGTGCGTAACGCGTATGCAACCTACCTTTTACAGGGGGATAGCCCGGAGAAATCCGGATTAATACCCCATAAAATTACAGAACCGCATGGTTTAATAATTAAAGTTACGGCGGTAAAAGATGGGCATGCGTATGATTAGTTAGTTGGTGAGGTAACGGCTCACCAAGGCAGCGATCATTAGGGGTTCTGAGAGGAAGGTCCCCCACACTGGTACTGAGACACGGACCAGACTCCTACGGGAGGCAGCAGTGAGGAATATTGGTCAATGGGCGCAAGCCTGAACCAGCCATGTCGCGTGCAGGAAGACTGCCCTATGGGTTGTAAACTGCTTTTGTACGGGAATAACCGTGGATACGTGTATCCACCTGCATGTACCGTACGAATAAGGATCGGCTAACTCCGTGCCAGCAGCCGCGGTAATACGGAGGATTCGAGCGTTATCCGGATTCATTGGGTTTAAAGGGTGCGTAGGCGGATATATAAGTCAGAGGTGAAATCCTGCAGCTCAACTGTAGAATTGCCTTTGAAACTGCATATCTTGAGTGTGGACGAGGCAGGCGGAATGTGTAATGTAGCGGTGAAATGCATAGATATTACACAGAACCCCGATTGCGTAGGCAGCTTGCCAGGCCACCACTGACGCTGATGCACGAAAGCGTGGGGAGCGAACAGGATTAGATACCCTGGTAGTCCACGCCGTAAACGATGTTCACTAGCTGTATGCGATACACAGTATGCGGCCGAGCGAAAGCATTAAGTGAACCACCTGGGGAGTACGTTGGCAACAATGAAACTCAAAGGAATTGACGGGGGCCCGCACAAGCGGAGGAACATGTGGTTTAATTCGATGATACGCGAGGAACCTTACCTGGGCTTAAATGCAGAGTGCATAGATCAGAGATGATTTTTTCTTCGGACTCTTTGCAAGGTGCTGCATGGTTGTCGTCAGCTCGTGCCGTGAGGTGTCGGGTTAAGTCCCATAACGAGCGCAACCCTTGCCGTTAGTTGCCATCAGGTCAAGCTGGGGACTCTAACGGGACTGCCGGTGTAAACCGTGAGGAAGGTGGGGATGACGTCAAATCAGCACGGCCCTTACGTCCAGGGCTACACACGTGTTACAATGGCCGGTACAGAGGGCAGCTACATAGCAATATGATGCGAATCTCGAAAGCCGGTCTCAGTTCGGATTGGAGTCTGCAACCCGACTCCATGAAGTTGGATTCGCTAGTAATCGCGCATCAGCCACGGCGCGGTGAATACGTTCCCGGGCCTTGTACACACCGCCCGTCAAACCATGGAAGCTGGGGGTACCTGAAGTACGTTACCGCAAGGATCGTCCTAGGGTAAATCTAGTGACTGGGGTTAAGTCGTAACAAGGTAGCCGTACCGGAAGGTGTGGCTGGAACACCTCCTTTTTGGAGAGCAACCCCTTAATTTGCAAGGGGATGATTGGTTTGCTTTGTTTTTTCTACCTTATTATAAGGCTTTATA
>NZ_JBHJHQ010000016.1:0-3107 GCF_042219825.1 Quyinboa mangrovi | reverse complement strand
GAAATATTTTTTTAGTTAGTAACAAGCGTTAAAGTAGAATATATAACAAACGACTACGACCTGAAGAAGGTCTGAAGAAGTTACTAAGGGCGTATGGTGGATGCCTGGGCTCCCAGAGGCGAAGAAGGACGTGACAAGCTGCGAAAAGCCGCGTAAAGGTGCAAATAACCATTTGATGCGCGGATGTCCGAATGGGGCAACCCGTTATACTGAAGGTATGACATCCTATTAATAGGAGGCGAACCTGGAGAACTGAAACATCTAAGTACCCGGAGGAAAAGAAAACAAAAGTGATTCCCGTAGTAGTGGCGAGCGAAGTGGGAATAGCCTAAACCGTATTTGTTTCGGCAAATGCGGGGTTGTAGGGCTGCGATATTTGGTAATAAATTGAAGAGGAAGCTATCTGGAAAGATATGCCGAAGAGGGTGAAAGCCCCGTACTTGTAAGGTTTATAATTGATAGCAGTACCCTGAGTAGGGCGGGACACGAGAAATCCTGTCTGAATCTGCCAGGACCATCTGGTAAGGCTAAATACTCCTGGGAGACCGATAGTGGACCAGTACCGTGAGGGAAAGGTGAAAAGTACCCCGAACAGGGGAGTGAAAAAGAACCTGAAACCGTACGCCTACAAGCGGTCGGAGCTGCATTTATGTGGTGACGGCGTGCCTTTTGCATAATGAGCCTACGAGTTAGTCGTCACTAGCGAGGTTAATTCTCTTGAGAGGAGTAGCCGAAGCGAAAGCGAGTCTGAATAGGGCGAAGCAGTTAGTGGCGCTAGACGCGAAACCATGTGATCTACCCATGACCAGGTTGAAGTCTCGGTAACACGAGATGGAGGACCGAACCAGTTGACGTTGAAAAGTCTTTGGATGAGTTGTGGGTAGGGGTGAAAGGCCAATCAAACTTGGAAATAGCTCGTACTCCCCGAAATGCATTTAGGTGCAGCCTCATATTAGTTTTGTAGAGGTAGAGCGACTGATAGGGCGCGAGGGCTTCACCGCCTATCAACCCCTGATAAACTCCGAATGCTACAAAATGATGTATGGGAGTGAGGGCGCGGGTGCTAAGGTCCGTGTCCGAGAGGGAAAGAACCCAGAGCATCAGCTAAGGTCCCCAAGTATATGCTAAGTTGACCAAACGCGGTCTGGTTGCTCAGACAGCTAGGATGTTGGCTTGGAAGCAGCCATTCATTTAAAGAGTGCGTAACAGCTCACTAGTCGAGCGACCGGGCATGGATGATAATCGGGCATAAGCATATCACCGAAGCTATGCTATTGATAGCAATATTAATAGGTAGGGGAGCATTCCAGCGACGTTGAAGCAGTATGGTAATGTATTGTGGAGTTTCTGGAAAAGCAAATGTAGGCATAAGTAACGATAAAGGGGGTGAGAAACCTCCTCGCCGAAAGACCAAGGATTCCTGATCAACGCTAATCGGATCAGGGTTAGTCGGGACCTAAGGGTAAGCCGAGAGGCGATCTCGATGGCAAAACGGTTAATATTCCGTTACCTGCTGTAACTGCGAAGGGGTGACGTTGCACTGACAGCCTTGCGTACTGACGGAATAGTACGTTTAAGGGTGTAGATATTGATTTTGGCAGGTAAATCCGCCAAAAGAGTCGAACCTGAAAGTACCGCGAGCCTACGGGCAAGCGGATAAAGGTGTAAGAGCAACCGAGAAAAACCTCTAAGCTTCAGGTTACAGGAGCCCGTACCGTAAACGGACACACGTAGTTGGGTTGAGAATACTAAGGCGCTCGAGTGATTCATGGCTAAGGAACTAGGCAAAATAGGCCCGTAACTTCGGGAGAAGGGTCCCCTGCAGCGATGTAGGGCGCAGAGAAATGGCCCAGGCGACTGTTTAGCAAAAACACAGGGCTTTGCTAATTCGAAAGAAGATGTATAAGGCCTGACACCTGCCCGGTGCCGGAAGGTTAAGGGGGGATGTTATCCTTTAGGGGAGAAGCATTGAACTGAAGCCCCGGTAAACGGCGGCCGTAACTATAACGGTCCTAAGGTAGCGAAATTCCTTGTCGGGTAAGTTCCGACCTGCACGAATGGTGTAACGATCTGGGCACTGTCTCAGCCATGAGCTCGGTGAAATTGTAGTTCCGGTGAAGATGCCGGATACCCGCGACGGGACGGAAAGACCCCGTGAACCTTTACTGCAGCTTCACATTGACACTGGGTAATTGATGTGTAGGATAGGACGGAGACAGTGAGCCGGCTTCGCCAGGAGTCGGGGAGTCATCCTTGAAATACGTCCCTTTACTTACTTGGTGCCTAATCCCTGTACGGGAGACATTGTGTGGTGGGTAGTTTGACTGGGGTGGTCGCCTCCAAAAGAGTAACGGAGGCTTCTAAAGGTGCCCTCAGGACGTTTGGTAATCGTCCGCAGAGTGCAATGGCACAAGGGTGCTTGACTGTGAGACCAACAAGTCGATCAGGTAGGAAACTAGAGCATAGTGATCCGGTGGTTCCGCATGGAAGGGCCATCGCTCAAAGGATAAAAGGTACTCCGGGGATAACAGGCTGATCGCTCCCAAGAGCTCATATCGACGGAGCGGTTTGGCACCTCGATGTCGGCTCGTCACATCCTGGGGCTGGAGAAGGTCCCAAGGGTTGGGCTGTTCGCCCATTAAAGTGGCACGCGAGCTGGGTTCAGAACGTCGTGAGACAGTTCGGTCCCTATCTGTCGTGGGCGTTGGAAATTTGAGGGGATCTGACACTAGTACGAGAGGACCGTGTTGGACGTACCGCTGGTGTACCAGTTGTTTCGCCAGGAGCATAGCTGGGTAGCTACGTACGGAACGGATAAGTGCTGAAAGCATCTAAGCACGAAGCCGGCCTCAAGATAAGATTTCCTTATAGGGTCGTTAGAGACGATGACGTTGATAGGCTGCAGGTGTAAAGGCAGAGATGTCAAAGCCGAGCAGTACTAATTGCCCGAAAGCTTCCAGACCGGTTGTAAGTTGTGTGTTATGATAGTCTGCGCAAAGTTTGTTACAGACGATAAGAAGAATATTTACAAATAAATATGATTGAAGCTCTTTCCTGAAGATATGTTTTTGTTGTAAGATACAAGACATAAGATGTAAGATTTAAGA
>NZ_JBHJHQ010000015.1:0-5144 GCF_042219825.1 Quyinboa mangrovi | reverse complement strand
AAATATTGTTCGTTAAGTCTATTCATTCAAAGATAGGCTGTAATTCTGAAATGGTTGCCAACGTTCCCGCGGTATGGTGTCGTGCGGTTGACTGTCCCACGAAGTGGAGACTGTCAAGCCGAAAACGACGGCATACGGAATGTGGGTTTGCAGGTTAAAATAATACCGCATGCACTATGACCGCGTGTTGTACCCAGTTTTTTATTTTCAAGGTTCACTAGTTCGTATTTCTCCTTCCAATTCTTTACAATTGTTTTGACTAACTAGTTCCAAAGTCTTATTTATTAAGCTGTCCGTGCTTAAAAAAGTTCCTTTGGGCTTATTCTTTGATAATTCTAAAATGTATGTTGAATGTTCCCAAATATTACTGTCTTGTAATGTTTTTTGGTACCAAATAATTCCAAACTTATCATTCAAAATTTTACCATAAAATACCCTTGCTTCATAAATTAAAGAATCATTTAAATAGTAATACTCTTTCCCAGGTAACGAATATGTATTTAGTCCGCTTCCAACAATGAATTCTCCATCATCAGCAGAATGAACATATAAGGTATTATTTGCTCCACAGTTTGTACAATCAACACCGGTAAATAACAGATATGGTGACTTTTCAGGTATATTGATTTGGTCGATATAGTCTAAGTGATACAAATTTGTTTTGAAAAAAATATTATTAGCAAAAATCAAAGTATCGCCTGAAACTTTTTTAAATTCCCATTTTTCCTTGTTAAGATTATTCTGACAAAGAACGCTTATTGTAAAATATGGTAACAATATGAGTATTAAAAGTCTTTTCATTCAACCGTACTATTTCATTTTTAAATTGGGTACAACGTTCCCGCGGTATGGTGTCGTGCGGTTGACCGTCCCACGAAGTGGAGACTGTCAAGCCGAAAACGACGGCATACGGAATGTGGGTTTGCAAGTTAAAACACAACCGCATGCACTATGCACCGCGTGTTAGCCACAGTTTTTTCTTATTCAAGTGTAATATTAATTGGTAATAAAACATAAACATTCTGAGGCCTTCCATATTTTATTCCTGGTATCCAGTCAGGCATTTTGGTTACAGCATTAATACAAATTTTATCTAGTTCTTTCGTGAGTGATTTTTCAATTTTTACATCAGATATGCTTCCGTCCTTATTAACTATAAAACCAATATAAACTTTCCCTTCAATACTCTCATCTCTTGCATTTGGTGGGAAGATAATATTCTTAGCTAAAAAATTCATTAGTTCTATTTCTCCTCCCGGGAATAGTGGCATTGTGTTTATTTTAAAGTAGATAGTGTCAGAAATTGAATTTACACCATTTATTTTTCGGTTAACAATTTCAAAAGTGTCAATGAAAGTAGAATCCTTTAAGTTTTTAAGGAAAGTCAATCTTGTTTCATATGCAATTGTTTCATTTTCTGACTGTGATTCAACATTTGATATGCTTGTTATGCAAAATAAGATTAGAAACAATATTTCAATAAATCTATTCATTTAGTTATTATCGAGAAACCCAAAATTGTGGCTAACGGTTTGCCGGTATGAAACGTTGCGCATTTCGAAGCACTTTCGTATCAAGCCGTTGCTGCCGTTGATTTAATGTTATGTCGTTCAAATTTACCACAATCTGCGCAATGTTTTATGACCGGCTGTTAGCACCAGTTTTTCTTCTAAATCTTATCTGATATAGTATCCCAGCTATCAATCCTGTTAAACCACCAATGTAGCTAAAATTATGCATAGAGCCTACCATAATAAAATGTTTTCTATCAATCAAGTTTTCAGGAATGAACCAGTTTAAATCTTTATCAATAAGGAATAATCTACCATAAATCAAACCGCAAAATCCAGTCAACAACGCGATAACTATAATTATCGGCAAGGATTTGTAATAAGCTTTAAACATTAATTTCCAATCAGAGTGAATCAATCCTAAGAATCCAAGAACTATTCCAAGAGGTATGCCCATCCACCAAGTCGCCATCCATCCAACATATGATGCTCCTAATCTATATGGCACTGCTACACCTACATTAAATTGATCAAACTTAAATTTTGTATAGTATTCATTTGAAATCGTAAATGAAATTTGGTCATGGATAACACCATAAAATCCTGCAATTATTGGAGTTATTAGAATTATTAATAAAAGTATTCCTATTTTTTTAATCATTATTTCTTAAATCTTCAATTTCCGTAAAAATCATAAATGAAAATAAATCTCCAGTTGGCACTCTGTATGCTCCTTTTGCCTGCAAAATATATGCTGAAATTGCTGTCATTTCCCATCCGTCATATTCATCTCCATACCATTTACTTTTAGTCAGCCTTTCATAACCCTTACTTTTCCCAAATTCTCGTACTTCACTAATGTTGTATTTTACATTATCAAGAGTATTTGGATTATCCCAAGACCATAACCAAGTATTTGAAATATTAGAAATCGAACCAACATCTACATATTTTATACGAAGTTTTACAATCCCAGAATCTGAAAATTCAAGTAAACCAGTTTCTTGGTTGTAATCCCATCTCTCATAATTACCCATTCCAAATTTTGTGTTACAAATCTCTTGTTGTTCAGTCAGGTAGTTATATGATGTGGTTAGAAAATCACGAAACTCTTCTGTAATCTCAGGCTTTGTTAATTCATCTTTCTGTTTCTTAAAACTCGAGAATAGTCCCATTGTAATCAATATTATCAGTATTATTTTAATTGCAGGATGTCTCATAAATTGGTGCTAACGGTTCCATGTATGAATTGTGGCAACAAAGCGGCGCAGTGTTCTATCAGCCGTAGAAAACGAACAGATGAAAAAGGGTTGCTTAATTTGCCAAACTATTGCCATAATTTATACATATTGTTAGGCACTGCCGTTAGGGGTTTGTACTTTTAATAATAGTTTTTGAATATTTCTTATTATTAATATTTAATATATAAAGGTATATTCCGCTTGGATAATTGGATAAATCCAAATAATCATAATTCCATCCTTTATTGCATTTAAATTCAGCATTTTGATAAATGATTTGACCTTTCATATCAATTAATTTCGTGTTTATTATTTCAGGCTTATTTAAATGAAAGGAAATCTCAGTACTTGCAATAAATGGGTTCGGTTTACTATTAAGAATTATACCCTTGTCTTTAACTTTGTGTATATTATTTAAGGATAGATTTAAGGAATCTGTTTTGTAAAGAATATTTTCAATACCTATAGCATAACCAGTATTCTTTTCTGGAAAAACTATTGAATAAATATCATAACTGTATCCCCAATTACTTTCTTTTTTATTTATTACATTGTCTTCTCGATAGAAGGTTGCACCACCATCAAGGGTTTTCCAAATACCTTTAGAAACACAATAACCTGTATTTTCATCGGTAAAACAAATATCTTGAATTATAAAATCATTGCCTGATATGCCGCCAGATTTTATTTTATCAGGTAATTGTAAGACATATGGTGCTGAAAAATTTCCCCCTGCAACAAAGATTTGTTCGTCATTGAGCATATAGATTTTCCTATATATTCCTGATGCGTCAAAGTAGGTTGTATACCAGTTCTCTCCACCATCAGTTGTTTTATAAATATATCCATCATTACTAGCAGAATAGCCAACGGAGTCCGATAAAAACAACGTATAACTAGGTATTACATCAACTACACCAAACATAGGATGGTAATACTTTCCATTAATTAGCTGCCAATTTTCATCATCAATAGACTTGAGAATAGAATTTGAAGCAGTGGCTAAAAAAATAGTGTTGTTGACTGTTGAAATATTTATAAAGTTAAAAGAAACGTTCAAATCTTCTCTTTTCCAAGATTGCCCCATATCGATTGATGTTAATAACAAGCCATTCGTACCAACTATAAATAATTTGTTATTAGTTAAAGCGATATCATTTAAGATAACACTATCAATACTTGATAAAAGCCAATTTTCACCTCCATCTATTGTTCTTCCTATAATCCCATTATTAATTTCTGAATTCTTATTACCAATAATAAATCCACTATCTGCGTTTATAAAGAACAGTTTATTAAAGGTATAGTCACTTGAAAAGGTATAATGTTCAACCCAATCTTGTCCAAATAAAACTATTGGTATAATAGAAAATAATACCATCAATAAAATGTGCCGAAAATGTGATTTTAAATTTGTCATGGTTATTTGTATTATAGAGTTTCCGGTTGTGCCTAACGGTGGTGGTATGAGGTCGTGGCGGTCAGACGAGAGTCTGAGTGTCCGACCGAAACTGAGGTTAGGACGAGATTCGACTTGTCGAATCCGCACAAACCCAGCCATGCCTTATACCACGTGTTAGCCACAGTTTTTATTTATTTTTTCAGTCAATTCTTCTTTTCTTGGGTCACCTTTTTCAATTGCTGTTTTCCAATCAGCACAAGCATTTATTTTATTGTCAAGTTGGAAATATGCATTTCCTCTATCATAAAACATTCTGTAATCTGATTCATCCAATTCAATAGCCTTATTATAATCTAAAATTGCTTTTTCGTATTCATTCAATTCTTCTAAAGTGAACGCACGAAGAGCATAATATTCGGGATTATTTGGTTTCAAAGAAATTATCCTGTCATAATCAGGCAAAGCATTTTCATATTTTTTTATTGTCCAATTTATTCCAGCTCTATATTTAATATAGTCATCAGCAGTTGGATTTAGGTCAATTGCTTTATTCAATAAATCAATTGCTTTTTCGTAATCCTGTATATTCTTATAACAGATACTCAAATTATAGTAAGCTTCATCATCTTTTGAGTTTATTTCAATTACTTTATTTAAGTCGACTATTGCCTCGTTATACTGACCAATATTGATATAGTTATTTGCTCGGTTATATAACGCATTTGAATGTTTTGGTTCTATTCCAATTGCTTTAGTCAACAATTCAATTGACTTTTGATAGTTTTCATTCTGTTCTGCTTGGTAGGCTTTATTAACTAATTCGTCCACATTATTTTGGCTTTTACAACCAAAAAAACTAAAGATTGAAAGCATTAATATTAAAGTTATTCTGTTCATTTTTTAAATTGTGGCTAACGTTCCCGCGGTATGGTGTCGTGGCAGTTTCTTTCACAGGTGAAAGGAACTGTCAGGGCGAAAGGAGCCGGCAGC
>NZ_JBHJHQ010000014.1:0-5788 GCF_042219825.1 Quyinboa mangrovi | reverse complement strand
AGGGTGGAAGCCAGTTTAAAATAATCAAACAACTAATCCCGGTATTAAATACAACGTTCCCGCGGTATGGTGTCGTGGCAGTTTCTTTCACCCGTGAAAGGAACTGTCATGACGAAAGGAGCTGCAGCGAACGTTGAATTATTTGGTTTAAAAGTACTGCCATGCACTATGACCGCGTGTTAGCTGCTGTTTTTATTTCATATTATAAAGTTGTATGAATCTATACTTTTCTCTGCTTTTATATCCATTTATCAAGCTTTTTGTTCTAAGTTTAATTTGGCCATTTTTGTCTATTCGACCTCTATATTCTACTGTCCCAGCCTTACTCGTTGTTGAAAATTGAATTTTATGTTTGTTGATTTTATAGTTTCCAACACTGATATTTTTATTCTCAACATTAAACCATCCTTTTAAATCCGAAGCTGATCCTTCACAAACTGTCGAAACGCTTATTACTTTTCCATCTGAATAAAATCTTAAATAACATTGGGTTCCTTCATCATCGTTTTCGTCAAAAGCACACTCGGTTTCATATAAACCATTAAATTGGAGAAACTGATTATTTGTCTCTTGTCCAAAAGTCCTAATACATGTTAACAAAAAAAACGCTAAAAATAATCTACTCATTTTTAATATAATCTGTTTTTACAAAAGTATTTCTTAGGATTTTTAAATAGCAGCTAACGTTCCCGCGGTATGGTGTCGTGCGGTTGACTGTCACACGAAGTGGAGACTGTCAAGCCGAAAACGACGGCATACGGAATGTTGATTTGCAGGTTAAAAGAAACCGCATGCACTATACCGTGTGTTAGCGGCTGGCAATTTTTAGTCATATTATTTGTGTCATATTTTGTCCCAATTTAATTGAAAATATACATGTAATCAGAATCAAGATCAAACCGGGCACAAAAGTGATTACATGTGGTTTAACAGTATGGTATTATCAGGAAAGTAGTCATCAACAAAATAAAATTCTCCTTTATCTTTAGTTTTTATTGTATAACCCATTTTAGCTTTTTTGCCATATCTGTCAAATTCAGACCTCTTTATTGTAACGTTGCTTAAAAAACAATTTATATCAATAGATTTCATGAACCAGGGTGCAAATGTTTTAATTTGAATGGTGTCATTCATTATTGAAATTTTTTCTATCGTTTTATTGTGAAATCTTAACATTCTTATTGGAGCATACACAAAAAAAAGGAAATGGATACCTATAAATAGAGGAATACAAGCATAAAAGAACTCAAGCCATTCCTGCATATTAAAATAGCTATAATACGTTAAGATTCCGCTGATAAAAGGTCCCCCAATTAATATTTTTAAAGATTCACTTTTTACATGTTTATCCCTTTGTTTTCCGTTATTATTAATTTCCACTTACCTAATTTTAAATATTTGAACTACTTTATAAATTCAATTAAGATTGGTTCATTTTTAATTTTTACAAGAATAAAGATATCCTGAATTTAAAGCAGCTAGAATTAACAGTTTTAGTTTAGGTGAATTCATGTTCAGTTAAATTAAGAGGGTTTTATTTTGCTTGCCGCTAACGTTCCCGCGGTATGGTGTCGTGCGGTTGACTGTCCCACGGAGTGGAGACTGTCAAGCCGAAAACGACGGCATACGGAATGTGGGTTTGCAAATTAAAACAAAACCGCATGCACTATACCGTGTGTTAGGCCTCGTTTTTCATTATTTTATATTCATTGATCCAGTTATCATTTGTAAATATTAAATCGGGCTGATCTTCAATCCATTCAAAATTATCAATTGAATAAAATTTTCCACCACATTCGCAGTTTGAACTATTGTCAAAGTTTTTAGTATTGAAACACTTATCACAGATAACTGTATTAGTCATAGAATGTGTATCTAATTTATGCCTAAAGAAAAAATAATAAATCATTACGCCAAGAGATAAAATGATTGACTTTATTAGAATCTCATTGTAATACTTAGGTAAATCAGATAATTTAACAACATAGGGCTCAGTAGAAAAAAATGGAAACCCTTTACCAAATGTAATTGGTACAATGATACTATAACAAACTACTATAAAGAATGTCCATATTCCAGCTCTAAGGGTATATTTAAGCCTGTTATTTTGCTTTTTTAAAGTCTTCTTATTATCCTCAGATTTAAGTTGAAAATAAGTCTTTTTTCTCCACATGAAGTAATGCGTTATCAATAGTTTTAATAATGTCAATGTTGTCGGAATCCGCTAAACAGGCTTTATCAAATGTCAGGTACATTTTATTTTCCCTTGCTTTAATTAACCCCTCGCTTATATTCACTAAATCTAAACCTCTATTATAGCATTCAATCAATAGGTTATATTCAATGTCGAAGTAATTAGCCGCTAATTTTTCATTTAAGTTCATGAGGTATCTCAATGGAATATTCTTAAACTTATATTTAACCAGTTTGAAAAATGAAATATCAATATCATTTAATCTGGCAGCAATAAATATTCCTATTGGAAAGATTCTAAAAAGTATAAGTATTGATGCTATTATAATTAAAGTAATCATCATTTTTATTGGTCAAATTGAAATGAGGCCTAACGGTAAATTGTATGAGTAGTGGCAGATTGCGTGGTACATTCCTGTCAAACCGCTACGCAGTTTGAGCGGGCTACAAACCTTTATATTTGCCACATCGTCTGCCATTACTTATACAAAATGTTGTACACCGTTTTTTATTCATTAATTATTTTTTCAATTTGTTGTCCTAATTTCTCAAATTCGGATTTGTCTATATTTGGCAATTGAAAATCTCCATTGATACTAAAAGTCTTTTTGTCAGTTGATTTAAAATCAAGATTAATTGACCCAAATACAACTTTATTCTCAATTCGTGTAATTACAATTTTCCCCGTTGCTAATTTAGATTCAATTACATGCCCTGCTGGTCCATAATGCCAATAAGCTAGCTTTGCTTTTGAGTCACTTTTTTTATTAATCAAATATTCTTTTTGTTCTAAATCAGGTATTGCGATAATCAGTGAATAATTGGTTTCATCATCAATTACATTCTTTTTCCCTTCAAAGAAATGATGCAAATTAATCACTACAGATTCACCTAGTATTGGATAATAAATATTACTACCTAATAAATCCATTAGATTTTCTGAAGGTGTTTTACTTATTTCTGCACCTTCAACTATATAACTTCGGTCAAGTTTAAATTCAAAAGTTTTTTTCCCATTAAAGCTCGCTTCGATTTTATTAGTAGGGTACAATTCGTAATTAAAAAGGGAATCATAGAAGTTTGTTTCAGCCTGAGCAATTCTATCTGTTAATCCAAACATTTTCCTTTCTTGTTCTCGTTGCTTTTCCCAATATTCTTTCTCAGATTTGGCATATCCATTATAATCAGTGGAAGGAACAATTGAATTTTTAAAGAAAATCTCGTGTTTAGTAGTTGGCTTTTTGCTGTTAACTGTAATTGTCCCAGAAATTTTAACCTTTCCAGATGGTAAGACTTCAAAATTTAGAAATCCAGTTGTAGTATTTACTGGGTTGTTTACACCTTTTGTAGCATAGTGGTTTAATAAATGGATTTTGTCATTAATTGAATCTAGTTTAATAGCGTTTGTACCTTTATCTATCTCTAAGGCAAGAAGAAAAGAACCAGGTGTATAATCACTCCATTCTCCAGGTGGCACATCTGTTGTATTCATTTCAATTAATAAGAAATCTTTGAGACTATCTACTTGCAATGACCTTTCTGATACCCAGCCAAATCTACTTTTAAAACTCGTATTATGCATATAATACAAAGTAGTTAAAGGGATACTTACATTTTCTTGTGAATCTTCAATATATCTTATAAATCGAATTGAATCAGACGGAAAAATCTGAGCATTTACGAAACCAATAGTCAGTAAAAATATAAGTATCAAAAAATAATGTTTCATTTTATCAGTATGTTTTTTCAAATGGTGTACAACGTTCCCGCGGTATGCTGTCGTGGCAGTTTCTTTCCAACGGGAAAGGAACTGTCAGGACAAAAGAGCCTAGCCGCGAACGTTGAAATATTTTAGTTAAAAGTACTGCCATGCAGTATGACCGCGTGTTGTATGTAGTACCTTCTTTTGTTCTCTCACTGGTGCTCTTTAAATTGATGCTTCACAAATTAAACACTTCAGCAAATCAAATGAGATTCAGCCGCCCATAGCCGGATAATGTAAATCAAAACTTTACGATATTGCATCAACCCCAAACGATATTGCGTCAAAATATGAAACTTTAAAATTGTATAATCTAAAACTCCACCCGACACCTGGTTAAAATCAATTGTTGATCCTGTTTAAAAATGAACGCTTCTTGCTTCAGCTTAAAGAGGGTGGAGGTCAGTTCGTAAGATCTCAAACTACTAATCCCGGTATTACATACAACGTTCCCGCGGTATGGTGTCGTGCGGTTGACTGTCCCACGAAGTGGAGACTGTCAAGCCGAAAACGACGCCAGAATGCATATGGTTTTGCAGGTTAAAAGAACCGCATGCACTATGCACCGCGTGTTGTGGGCAGTTTTTTATTTGTCAGAATAATTCCCAGTATCATTAAGCTTCTTATCAATTAAATTTTTTATTACTATTAACAATATTTGAGATACAATCAGAATCAAGAATAAACGAATATTGGCTCTATCTTTGCTTTGTCGATATTCAACTCCAATCATTTGAACTTGAAGAATAAAATTTGGTTTATCTACATCAAATCTTTTAGTACTTGTTTGAGAAGTGCAATCATTTATTTCTAGTCGAAAGTCTGAATTTATAGGATTATTTTTTACAAATTTAGCTATAGTATCACAATACAAAATATATAATTCTTGATCACTAATCTTCTTGTTAATCATTGATTTGTATATAGAATATTCAATATCAAAGAATTTGCCTTGAATTTTCTTTCGTTTATACCAATCAGCAGATGATAAAGAAATAACAACTATAAATATTAATCCTAAGATAGTCTTTAGAATTCGTTTTCCATTTTTAATCTTCACTATAAAGTAAATGAGTTAGGTAAATTGCCCACAACGTTCCCGCGGTATGGTGTCGTGCGGTTGACTGTCCCACGGAGTGGAGACTGTCAAGCCGAAAACGACGGCATACGGAATGTGGGTTTGCAGATTAAAACAAAACCGCATGCACTATGACCGCGTGTTGTGCGTAGTTATTATTTCCTTTAATTCTTCTATCATGGTTGAGAGTCTTGAATATTCAATAAGAAAACTTATTAATAATAACAAAATCAATAAGCTTAAAACTCCTATTATATCAATCCATGATGATTCTAAATCTATCGGCATTGAAAGGTAAATCCCAGACGAAATAATTAATAGAAAAATTAAAGTTGTCCCTAATGGCAATCTTGCCACTATATCTATTTTATCGTCAGATTTTATTGTCCCAATTATTTTGAAAGGGAATGAAGTTCTAAAGCTAAAGAATTTCATTCTAGTGAGGAAATATACTTTGTTGTCTCTTGTGAATTGAAATCTACCCATATCTTTTACAATTGTCCTGTATTTTTCAATTTTCAAGGTTGATGTATCAATCTCAATTGTTCGCTTAAATACAGGTATTCCAATATTAAAGAATGTTTCTACTAACAAATATGTAGTAACTCCTTCAATTATTGTAATAATAATAATGCTTATGAATATAATGGATAAAATCATTTTTCTCTAATTACGCACAACGTTCCCGCGGTATGGTGTCGTGCGGTTGACTGTCCCACGAAGTGGAGACTGTCAAGCCGAAAACGACGGCATAC
>NZ_JBHJHQ010000013.1:0-5829 GCF_042219825.1 Quyinboa mangrovi | reverse complement strand
TTGCAAGAAATACTCACAACTCAATTAATTATTTTAATTTAGTCAATAAACTGTAACGCTTATTTAGGACTAGTCACATATCAGAATTATTTTACTTCTTCAAAATCCACATCAGTTACTTCATCGTCGTTGCTTCCGCCTTTCTGACTTTCACCGCCGGATGTCTGCTGACCTGCTCCAGGATCAGGTTGTCCCTGGCCCTGAGCCTGACTTGCATTATACATTTCCTGGGAAGCAGCCTGAAATACAGTATTCAGTTCATTCATGGCAGAATCAATTGCTTCAGTATTCTGCGACTTGTGTGCTTCTTTTAGTTTATTTAATGCATCTTCAATCGGTTTTTTCTTGTCTGCCGGCAACTTGTCGCCAAATTCTTTGAGCTGTTTTTCAGTCTGGAAAATCATACTGTCGGCAGCGTTAAGTTTGTCGATACGTTCTTTCTCTTTTTTGTCGGCATCAGCATTTGCAGAAGCCTCGTCTTTCATTCGTTTTATTTCGTCGTCTGAAAGTCCTGAAGAAGCTTCAATACGAATACTCTGTTCTTTTCCGGTTCCTTTATCTTTTGCAGAAACGTTCAGGATGCCATTGGCATCAATATCGAATGTAACTTCAACCTGTGGTACACCTCGTGGGGCTGGTGGAATTCCGTCTAAATGGAAGCGTCCGATAGTTTTATTATCTCTTGCCATCGCACGTTCTCCCTGCAATACATGAATTTCAACCGAAGGTTGATTGTCTGCAGCTGTTGTGAATGTTTCTGTCTTTTTGGTTGGAATAGTTGTGTTGGCTTCAATTAATTTAGTCATCACACTACCCATTGTCTCAATACCTAAAGACAGCGGTGTAACATCCAAAAGAAGTACATCCTTAACTTCACCGGTTAAAACGCCACCCTGAATAGCTGCACCTACAGCAACTACCTCATCCGGGTTGACCCCTTTAGAAGGTTCTTTGCCAAATAATTCCTTTACTTTAGCCTGAACTGCAGGAATACGTGTTGACCCACCAACAAGAATAACTTCATTGATATCTGATGGTGATAATCCGGCATTTTTTAATGCTTTCTTACATGGTTCAACGGTAGCCTGAATTAAAGAATCTGATAGTTGTTCAAATTTAGCTCTTGACAGACTTCTTACCAGGTGTTTTGGAATTCCGTTTACCGGCATAATATATGGCAGATTGATCTCTGTCTGAGTTGAACTTGAAAGCTCGATTTTTGCCTTTTCTGCTGCTTCTTTCAAACGTTGCAAAGCCATTGGATCTTCGCGAAGATCAATGCCTTCGTCTGCTTTGAATTCGGCGGCCAGCCAGTCAATAATTACCTGGTCGAAATCATCACCACCAAGGTGTGTATCACCATCCGTTGATTTAACTTCAAAAACTCCGTCGCCTAATTCAAGAATTGAAATATCGAAAGTACCTCCACCAAGGTCAAATACTGCAATTTTCATATCATGATCCTGCTTGTCGAGACCATATGCCAATGACGCTGCTGTAGGTTCATTCACTATCCTGCGCACATTTAACCCGGCAATTTCTCCGGCTTCTTTTGTTGCCTGACGTTGTGAGTCACTAAAATAAGCAGGTACTGTAATAACTGCATCAGTAACTTCCTGTCCAAGATAATCTTCTGCTGTTTTCTTCATCTTCTGAAGAACAATTGCAGATATTTCCTGCGGGGAATATAACCTGCCATCGATATCAACACGAGGTGTATTATTTTCTCCCTTAACTACCTTATAAGAAGCTCTCTTAATTTCTTTTGTAACGTTATCATAAGTTTCACCCATGAAACGTTTAATTGATGCAATCGTTTTTTGCGGATTCGTAATGGCCTGACGTTTTGCCGGATCACCAACTTTGCGTTCAGAATTTTCTACAAAAGCCACCATTGATGGCGTTGTACGTTTACCTTCGCTGTTAGGGATCACAACCGGCTCATTTCCTTCCATTACAGAAACACATGAGTTTGTTGTTCCAAGGTCGATTCCTATAATCTTTCCCATTTTTTATTTTTTTAGTGGTTAATATTCAAATTCACGCCACTCTTAAGTCAAATGTTATGCCAAAAAAGGAAGTTGATTTTAACCTTGAAAATATGTCAGAGGTACAATGGTGACTGCAATAAAATGCGTCAAATTGTCAATTTTGATTTTAAAGTTTAGGAAGGCATGACAGGATGTAGATTTGAAATGACATTATGATTGACACGAATCAATTTGTTGGATCAGAACATTTGCATGTCATGCAATTTTTTATAAATCCCTTTAAGGCTGAGCAGGTCTTCGTGCTTGCCACGTTCAACTATTTTACCTTCATGCATAACACAAATTTCATCAGCATTTCGTACCGTTGATAGCCTGTGTGCAATTACTATGGTGGTTCTGTTTTTCATAAGGTTCTCCAATGCATCCTGAACCAATCGTTCTGATTCTGTGTCAAGTGCTGATGTTGCCTCGTCAAGAATTAAAATCGGGGGATTAGCCAGTACAGCCCTTGCAATGCTTATTCTTTGTCTCTGTCCACCGGAAAGTTTGCTTCCTCTGTCACCAATATTGGTATCGTATCCAAATTCTGTTTCCATGATAAATTCATGGGCATTAGCCACCTTTGCTGCAGCAATAACCTCTTCTTTGGTGCTGTTCTCTAAACCAAATGCGATGTTGTTATAAAAAGTATCATTAAATAAAATAGGATCCTGATTCACATTGCCCATTAAATGCCTCAGAGATTTTACTCTTACATTTTTAATATTATGCCCGTCTATGATGATCTCTCCATTTGTAACATCGTAGAAACGGGGAAGCAGATCCACCAGGGTCGTTTTTCCTGATCCCGATTGTCCAACCAATGCCACTGTTTTGCCTTTAGAAATTGAAATGTCAATGTTACTGAGAACCATCTCCTTTTCATACTTAAAGCTAACATCTTTATATTCGATTTTGTCATGAAAACCAGTCAATTCTTCAGCCTCTTTTTTATCCACAATATTTGACTCGGTCTGAAGTATTTCATCTATGCGTTCCATGCTGGCCAAACCTTTCTGAATGGAATAAAATCCTGTAGAAAATGCTTTTGCCGGATTGATAATACTATAAAAAATAACCAGATATACCATGAACATGGATGCTTCAAGAGAAGCTGAGCCTGCGAAAATTAACTTTCCTCCATACCATAATACAATAACAATGACAATAGTTCCGAGCAGTTCGCTAACGGGGTGAGCCAACTGACGTTTACGCATCAATCTTTTTTGGATCCGGAAATGTTTATCAACATTCTCCCTGAAATTCCTTTTGCTTTTATGTTCGGCATTAAAGGCTTTTATGATCCGCAATCCGGACAGAGATTCCTCAATATTTGAAAGAATTATGCCAAGTTGAATCTGACCTTTATTGCTCGTCCGTTTAAGTGTTTTCCCGATTCTACCTATAATCGTACCACTAATTGGCAGTAAGACAAAAACAAAAATTGTTAATCTCCAACTCATATATACCATGGTCACCAGATATATAAGGATAATGATGGGATTCTTAAACATGATTTCAATGGAATTGAAAATTGAGTTTTCAACTTCCTGTACATCACTTGACATTCGGGACATTATGTCACCTTTTTTTTGTTCAGAAAAGAAACCGATGGGTAAATCAAGAATTTTCTTATAAATAATATCGCGTATATCTCTGGATATACCTGCACGCATCGGTATTATACTGTAAGCTGCAAGATAAGCAAGGCCTGTTTTTAATAGTGAGAATACAATAAGAAATATTCCAATGAATCCCAAAGTGTAGCTTTTACCTTTCATATCAATCAAATGACCAATATAATAGTAAAAGTTATTGCTCAGAGAATCCGTAAAGGCCTTAATACTTTCATAAGAAATATTCTGATGTATGTAGGTCTCTTTACTAATACCAAATAGAATTTCCAGAATTGGTTTCATCATATAAAATGAAAACAAACCGGCAAAAGTACTAAGTATGGTTAATACAATATTAAGTGTTAAGTTGGTTTTATAAGGAGGAATAAAACGTCTTAAGATTTTGAAAAAATCCTTCATTAATAATTTTTAATGGTTGGTTTAATTAGATTCCTGTGTAATTATAAGGTGTAATTGTTTTCATTTTTACCTTCAGTTCATTATCAATATTTAATGACTCAATAAAAGAGTGAATACTTTCCTTGTTAATTACATTATTTGTTCTTGTTAGTTCCTTTAAAGCTTCATACGGATTAGGATAACCAATACTGCGCAAAATTGTTTGAATTGCTTCTGCAACAACTGCCCAGTTTTTATCCAGATCAGCTTTTAATGCTTCTTCATTTAATAGGAGTTTTCCTAATCCTTTTAATAACGATTTAAATGCAATTAAAGTATGGCCAAATGGGACACCAATATTTCTTAGTACAGTTGAGTCGGTAAGATCGCGCTGCAATCTGGAAATAGGTAGTTTTAATGTTAAATGATCCAGAATAGCATTTGCAACACCCAGATTCCCTTCAGCATTTTCAAAATCAATTGGATTTACTTTATGTGGCATAGCTGATGAACCGATTTCGCCTTTTTTAATCGTTTGTTTGAAATAGTCCATCGAAATGTAGGTCCAAATATCCCGACACAAATCAATAAGTATGGTATTGATGCGCTTCAGGTTATCCATAAATGCACCCAGCTCATCGTAATTTGAGATCTGTGTAGTGTATTGTTCCCGTGTTAATCCTAGATACTCCGATACAAATTTATTCCCAAATTGCATCCAGTCGATCTCAGGAAAGGAGACCTTATGTGCATTTAAGTTTCCGGTTGCCCCTCCAAATTTGGCAGTAAAAGGTATTTGGCTAAAATGTTCTATTTGTCTTTCAAGCCGGTAAACAAATACCATTATCTCTTTCCCCAGCTTCGTTGGCGATGCTGGTTGTCCATGTGTTTTGGCAAGCATCGGAATATCCTTCCATTTTTCTCCGTTATCTGCAAGAACATTAATTACCTCCGACAGTAGTGGATAATAAATCTTATCAAATGCTTCTTTAATAGATAATGGGATAGCGGTATTATTAATGTCCTGAGATGTAAGTCCAAAATGAATGAATTCCTTAAACTTGCTGAGCCCGATTTTATCAAATTCTTCTTTGATGAAATATTCAACTGCTTTTACATCGTGATTTGTAACGATTTCAATATCTTTTATGCGTTGGGCATTTTCTAAAGAAAAATTAGAAATTATGCTTCTTAACGATTCTATATCTTCTGATTTGATGTCTTTTAGCTGGGGAAGTGGGAGTTCGTGTAATGCAATAAAATATTTAATCTCTACTTCAACTCTGTATTTTATGAGTGCAAATTCCGAAAAATAGTTCGTTAATTCTTTTGTTTTACTGTGATACCGACCATCGATTGGAGATACTGCAGTTAATTCTGATAGCGCCATTTCTGATTAATTAAATTGAACTGCAAAAATATCACATTTATTGTGTTTTTAAAATAATATGGATTGCCTATATAGATAAAGTGTAGACATTCTTCCGTTACAACGTTAATGTATGTTTTGGAATGTACTGATATATTTTACTTTTTTAAGCCTTATTTGTAAACAACTATGCAATTTTATCTGTTATATTAATCGTGTCTTATCTCAGACACATAGTTCTTAGTTTACTTCTGAAAGTATTATTCTTAAAGCTTTTGCTCTTTATTTATGAAACATGTAAAAATAATTTTCATGTTATACAGCACAATTTCAAGGGTTTAAGGAATGGTAATAAAAAAGGGGTAAAAAAAGATTGAAAAAAGTTTGGAGAAATGGGATAATAATGATTTTCTTT
>NZ_JBHJHQ010000012.1:0-8078 GCF_042219825.1 Quyinboa mangrovi | reverse complement strand
AGACTTGAAAATGGAAGACTTCAAATAAACTGGCTTGGAGGATTTTTTTCATAGTAAAAAATGGCAGCACACAACACGCGGTCATAGTGCATGCGGTTTTGTTTTAATTTGCAAATTCACATTCCGTATGTCGTCGTTTTCTGCTTGACAGTCTCCACTTCGTGGGACAGTCAACCGCACGACACCATACCGCGGGAACGTTGTAGCCAATTGAATGAACGATACTACTAAACATATAAATTTGAGGATTAATAAATCTGAACTTGATGTAATTAATGAGATAATTGAATCAAAAACAGATTATTTTGACCTTGAAATTCTTAATGAGAAAGCTTATATGTTGATATTTGAAAATATTGATAAGGCAATTGAACTTGACGAATTGATTAAAGATAAATTGATTTATAAAGGTTTTGACATTGATTATAACCCGACTAATTTCGGTCGGATTTGCGAAGACTTAATTGATAAATTTTACCAGATTTTAAAATGAGACAATTTTTATTTTATGTGACAATTTTAAGCGCTTTGATAAGTACGTCAAGTTGCAATGGATAAAAGAAACCTGATAAAACGAAACAGATTGACTTAAATTCGGTTTATGAGAAAAATATGGCGGATTCTGTTTTAGCAACTGGTTGGTATTACCTTTCAGACACAGAGCCTGGATTTAAAATGAATCTTGACAAAACAGAAGAGATTTATTTTGTTGACCCAAAACCGATTTTAGTAAAAGAGCATTTTGATTAAGTTGAGATTTTCGAAACGGATTTTCAAGGACAATATGATGATTATATTGGTTTATCAATTCGGATAAACAAAAAATATGTTGACCTATGGGCAGAAGCAACTGGAAAGTCAATCGGCAAACGATTAGGATTAATAATTGACAATAAACTTGTAAATGCGCCTCAAGTTAACGCAAGAATTGAAGGAGGAATGACAGCTTTGAACCGAGGAGTTTATACACGAGAAGAATTAGAAGAATTTATGAAACTAATTGAATAACAACTGGCTACAACACTTTGTATAAGTAATGGCAGGCGATGTGGTAAATATTAAGGTTTGTAGCCCGCTCAAACTGCGTAGCGGTTTGACAGGAAACTACCACGCAATCTGCCACTACTCATACAATTTACCGTTGTAGCACATTTGGAAAAACCGTAACAATGAGAACATTATTGATAATATTTGGATTAGTGATATTGATTAGTTGCAATCAAAACTCTAAAACGACTGATACAAAAAATTCAAATTCGACCGATTCTGTTTTAAATCCAGTAGATAATAAAATGACTGAGAATAATGATACTGCAGAAGAGATTGATGAGGATTTTGGAAAAATGAGAAAGGATTATATTGACAATTATAATCAGAAACAAAAATTTGATGATTTGGTAATTGATAACTCCGATACATTTAATATGAGTGCATTATATTATTGTTCTTTTGATAGTGCTGTCAATATTCCTAAAGAATACGTATGGGAGTCTGATGATAATTTCATAACACATAATTATTGCCTGAAGATTTCGATTACAAAAAATGGGAATTTGATTTTAAATGATACGATAACAAAAATTGATTTTTTTAAAGTACTTCCTGAGACATTGAGAGATTATTCAGTCCTTTTATTTCCTAATTATAGAGGATTTGATAAAAAGATTGGAAATTTTGAATTTGGATTTAGTTTGACAATTCCAATTACTGATGTCGGACAAGGAAAAACTTTGTTGATTAATAAAAATGGACAAATAGACGTTGAATAAAAACGTGCTACAACACATGGTATAGTGCATGCGGGTTTCAGAGGTTTTCGAGCGTTGGTAGCTCGTAAAAAAAGTCGGTGTAAACTGATTGGTTTTCGCCTCGTAATCCCGCACGACACCATACCATCAACCGTTGGGCACAAGGTTAAATGAATAAGTATCTAAGAAATATTGTTATTATTTGGATTGCAATAATTATTGTGAGGTTCATTTTCAAAAAATTTGACATTTGGTCAGAATATATTATTGTTGAAAACCTATTAAACATAATCACTTATTTTGGTTGGATATTACCATTCCTATTAATTTCCATTATCAAAATAAAAGCATTAAAGTACTCATTATTTTTGTTGTATTCATTTGTATTAATAGTTTTCAGTTTCAAATTATTATTTCTGGGAATTATGTTTTTCAATGACTTAATGACTAGTAATGGATTTGAAAAAGTATATGAAAAAACTCTAAACAATAAAGAAACATTTGCCATTTACAAGACTCCTGATTCAGGGGCAATGGGTAGTTGTTCAAGTACAATATATTGCATTCAAAAAAATCTATTTTTAGGTTTTGTCAAACGCTATAGTCTTAACGAATCAGAATATGAGTTAAAACAAGGAATATATTCTAAAATAGATTCAATCTTTTATCAGAATGACACTATAATATTTGACAATGATAATTTAACAGATTAACCAAAGTAAACCCAGTGCCCAACACGCGGTCATAGTGCATGCGGTTTTATTTTAACATGCAAACCCACATTCCGTATGCCGTCGTTTTCGGCTTGACAGTCTCCACTTGGTGGGACAGTCAACCGCACGACACCATACCGCGGGAACGTTGTGTGCAAGCTTGAAAACTAAGAAACTACATTAATTATGGCAACAGAAATAAAAACATGGGAATTAGTAAACGGACAACTTAATCCGATAAATACTACCCTTGCAGATAATCAAAGAAAAGAAAAAGAGGATTTGGAACAATGGATTAAAACAAATCCAAAGATAATTGGTGAGGATATTTTAATAATCGGAGAACAAGTTCAAACTAAAAGTGGTTTTTTGGATTTTCTGGGTATTGATAAAAATGGCAATACTGTGATTATTGAACTTAAACGAGATAAGCTACCACGGGATGTTATTGCTCAAACGATTGATTATGCCTCAGATGTAGCTACATGGGATATTGATAAACTAAGTGAAATATGTCAAGGGCATTTAAAGCAAGGTTTAGAGGATTATTTGAGCGAGTATTTCGATGAGTTTAATATAGAGGAAGTTGTAATTAATAATAACCAAAGATTATTACTTGTTGGATTCGGAATTGAAGAAGCAACAAATCGTATGATTGAGTGGCTTTCAAATAGCTTTAATTTGAGTATTAATGCGGTGATACTGAATTACTCAAAAACATCATCAGGTAATGAAATACTATCAAGAACAGTAATAATTCCCGAAGAAATTGAAATACAAAAAGCAAATAAGAAAAAATTCACAATTGCCCGTTCTGATAAAGCTGGTGAGTATGAGTCCGATAAATTGAAAGAACTTCTAAAAAAATATCTGACTAAAAACTTACATTCAGCACGTAGATTAAAAGATGTTATGTTGCCAGCCTTAATTAATGGTAAAACACTAACACGTGGTCAGTTGCTAAAAGAATTTGTAAAATCTGGAGAAGCAAAAGATGAGAGTCAAGCTGGATATTTTATGTCATTAATATCTGGTCAATTAGGGCACGAGTGGAAAGATTATTTACGTCAAGTGGTTGAATATGGATATCCAAACTATCACTGGGAAAAGGATAATTTTAAAATTCGGGAAGGATATATTGATTTAGTAAAAGAATTATTAGATGAAATAAACGAATCAGAATAAAGCCAGCACACAACAATGTATAAAAATAATAGCCTAGTTAGTAGGTATTCGGGCGGTTTTAGCCCGCTTCAACTATCATGTAACTTGATAGGTAATTACCACGCAGCCGGCTACTATTCTTATACTTACCGTTGTACACAATGCCGGGATTAGTTGTGTGAGATCGTATAAATTGGCCTCCACCCTCTTTCGGCTGAAGCAGGGAGAGTTCATTATTAAACAGGATCAACGATTGATTTTAACTAAGTGTCGGGTGGAGTCTCGGTCTACACAACTTTAAAGTTTCGTATTTTGACGCAATATCGTGGAGTTTTTGATTTACATTATCCGGTCATGGGTGGCTGAAGCTCAATTGATTTGGAGAAGTGTTTAATTTGTGTAGCATCAATTTAAAGAGCACCTGAGAGAAAAAAAAAGAAGGCACAGTGTACAACACGCGGTCATACTGCATGGCAGTACATTTAAATAAAGCACATCAACGTTCGCAGGCTGCCTCTTTTGTCCTGACAGTTCCTTTCCCGTCGGACAGAAACTGCCACGACACCATACCGCGGGAACGTTAAGTGTAATGCTGAAACTTACTTTGAAAGGTAAATTCTATATAAAAATATGAAAGCTGATATAAACCAAAAACTATTAGCATTAGAGAATAGAGATTTAGTTCAGTCATGGTTTAATAAAATACATAACCGTACACTAAATCAAAGACGAACTAAAGAGATTAATGCCACAGCGAAACAAGCCAGAGAATTTTTCAATAATGCTAAAAAATCAGACATGACGGTTAGACCATTATTGACTTTTTACGGAGTTGCTTGCCTGAGTAAAGCTTTAGTGTTGATCTTAAACGAAAAAAGTGGTGAGTCAAGCTTGAAACCAGGGCATGGCCTTAAAACAAAAGAATGGTCAAAAATCTTATCCGGAGACCTGAATAAAAGCTTATTATCTCTAGGAGAATTAGAAGTAGAAACTTGCAAGGGGCTGTTTTCTCATTTAGTAATTGAATCAAAAAACAGAACCTCAATTCATGTTAGATCCGCTGCGGTAGATTGGAGAATATGGTATGAGAACCCCAATTTAGGAAACCGGTTTAAACTAAATGAATTGTTGTCAAGAATTCCTGATCTCGAAGCGAATCTAGAAACAATGGGGAAAGACGTCAAGTTTGCTTATATCAATTCCATTTCATACAATGAGAAAGATGGTTTTAATGTAAAAATTCAGGCAGCGAAAGCTAAATCTATTGCTGAAAAATATGAAAATTTGGGATATACATATGACTTAGATCAAAATCAGTATAGTATCACTTGTACAGCGGATATATTCAAGACAAAGACTCCTCAATTGCTACATAAATATGTTGACGGAATGTTTGGGATGATTCCACAGCTTTTTATTGTTGAACCTCTCACAAAGAAAGAGAATTATTCTGAAATTTCCCTTTGTTACATAATCTCATATTATTTAGGAATGCTCGTTCGCTATTTCCCTACTCATTGGGTCGCCTTAGTCCATGGCGAAAAAGGAGATCTCTACTGGCCCATCCTATTTAGAGCTCAATACTATGTTGAAAATATTTTTCCTGAACTTGTTTCTGAACTCATTTATGACATATTGAAGAACGCTGAAGAATAAAAATGAACAAAATATTATTAATTATGTAAAAAGGCACTACACTTAACACACGGTATAGTGCATGGCAGTACTTTTAAATAAAATATTACAACATTCGCAGCCAGCTCTTTTAGTCCTGACAGTTCCTATCCTATCGGACAGAAACTGCCACGACACCATACCGCGGGAACGTTGGTGTGCATTTCCCACATCAGAATAACCGATTAATTTATGATACTAACTAATAAATTTTTGAGATTTTTCAAAAATTTGAACTCTGAAAATGACGAAGATTATACTCTGAATAAAAGAATTCACAACAAAACAGGTCAAATTTGACGTTAGTTACAATTTAATGATAAAGTAGGATAAGCCGAGACCTTAACCATGATAATTTAATATGCGAGATAAACTATGATGAGCAAAAAAGCTAGGTTCTTTATAAGCTACATATTGCTAGCTATTTTGGCAATATATCTTTTATTTAATAATCCCAGATCTGAGCTTTATGTGAAAAGATTTTTTAAAGAAAGTAGAACTTTAATTGTTAGTAGGAAATATATTGACAAGTCCAATCACGATACACGCATGATTTATGTTTCTAATTTAAATACGAAAAAAGAGGAAAGAATTGTTATACCTCGTATTGGCAATAGGACAATATTTAATGACTTAAAAATAAATGATTCAATATTAATAGAAAAAGAGAAATATTATATTAGGATAAAAGGTGAAGTTTTAGACACTACAATTAATATCGAACCTCCTTTATCCAAATTGGAAGGAGTTAAGAAATTTATTAGAAATTATGGAGAGATTTTTAAGATAACAAAACGTAATTCTAAAATTGAAAATAGCAAATAAATGAAAAACGCACACCAACACACGGTAATAGTGCATGGCAGTAATTTTAAACAAAATAATTCAACGTTCGCTGCCTGCTCTTTTCGTCCTGACAGTTCCTTTCACGGGTGAAAGAAACTGCCACGACACCATACCGCGGGAACGTTAGCGAGCATTTGACCAGTTCTAAAATATGGCACTCAAAAAAATGGGAAAAAAGAAAGATTATTTCGAGATTATTGCAGAAATAATTATTACTCTTTTGGTATTTGCTGTTGCTGTTGGGTGCATATTACTTTTTGTATTTATTGATAAGAGTGAAATTGCAAGAAACTATCTTGAAAAGATTAATAATGCAAACACTTTAGCTGGATTGAAACTTAACGTATTCTTAGGAATTAGTAAGATAATATTAGCAACTATTGGAATTGCAACTCCTATAATTCTAGTATTCCTGTTAATCAAAAAGCATAGGAAACATGAAATGGACTAGCACTTTGATATTATTGATTACATTCATTTGTAGCTCAACAGCACAGACAAGGAATGAAAAATTTGATAATATAATCTTATCATATAATGGAGATTCAACATTACTGATTCAGAAATATGAAATAGACTTTAAAAAGGAGAAGATTTATTACATAACTCCTATAATGAACTATTTAGACGTAAAAGGAGAAAAATACCGAACTAGAGTAAAAATGAAGAAAGGTGATTGGAACAGAATTGTTTTATTGGTTAATAAAATATATTCTTTGAATCTTGACAAAAACAAAAAAGAACGGGAGCCTAAGGTTACATATTCTTTGGAATTATCAAAAGGAGGAAAACCTATTAAAGAATATTATTTTTATTCTGAAAAAGTTCCTACTGAGTTAAAAAACATGTTTGAGATATTAAGAAAAAACGCTCGCTAACACGCGGTCATAGTGCATGGCAGTACTTTTAAACCAAATAATTCAACGTTCGCGCAAAGCTCCTTTCATCCTGACAGTTCCTTTCACGGCTGAAAGAAACTGCCACGACACCATACCGCGGGAACGTTGTACATAATTATTAGATAAACTTTAAATCATATATGAAATTAGTAATTTTATTTCTCGTTATAAGTTTTTCAATTGACATATACAGTCAAAATATAACGGATATTAATATAGAAGACTTACAAAACAAACAGGCAAAATTTATTGGTGGCAATGATGCTTTACAAAATTTTTTCATACAAAATATGAGGTACCCATTAGAAATGGATTATGGGACAATGATTGGAATTATTATTATAGACCAAAAAATGAGACTTTTAAAACCATTACGATAAATTCTCCAGGAAAAAGTTATGATAAGGAATTTGATCGAGTAGTACAGTTATCAAAAAAACATTGGGAAAAGAATGACTCACTAAATACGCTTTACTGTACATTAACTCTTGACTTTAGTTTTATCGAAGATAAGTACTTTGTTGAATATCAAAATCAACCAAAGTTTATCGCTGGATATATAGTTTTAAAGAATTTTGCCAATAAAAAATTAAAATCCGATGATGAATTAATGACATCTTTAAATAATCAATATTCAAGAAATAACTATAAAAAAGTCTTAAAAATTACTGACGAACTAATAAGAAGAAATCCTTTTTATGACGTTTTATATGTTATGAGAATTAAAGCTCTTAATGAACTTGGTAAAGATGCATCTGAAGAATATTGGTTCCTCTCTGAATTTTTAAATGAAAAGAAATACAAAGATTTAAAAAAGAAATAACTACGCACAACACGCGGTCATAGTGCATGCGGTTTTGCCTTAATTTGCAAATCCACATTCCGTATGCCGTCGTTTTCGGCTTGACAGTCTCCACTCCGTGGGACAGTCAACCGCACGACACCATACCGCGGGAACGTTAGCAATAATTTAAAAATGAGACTGTAACGTAAAAATTAAAATGTCTGAAAAAAGAAAAATACCAGACAAAATT
>NZ_JBHJHQ010000011.1:0-71210 GCF_042219825.1 Quyinboa mangrovi | reverse complement strand
GTTCCCTGCTTCAGCCGAAAGAGGGTGGAGGCCAATTCATACGATCTCACACAACTAATCCCGGCATTAAATACAACTAGTATATATACCGATATAAATTCGGTTTATCGTACCATATTGGTCGATAAAGCCGAACTTTTCCGATTTTATTTTTTTTAAAATAATCAAAATTTTATACTCTTTAATGGGAACGGATCCCTTTGTCTCCAGGATAAAAGTTTTAAATATAAACTATATTTTTTTCACTGCTTCGCCATCTCAGTTACATACGTACACTGACTATGTATTCACGGAAATAGTATTACTTCCGGAATTAAATCAAATAGCGTTCATACTTTCTAAAGAATTGCAGGCAAAATCTTTTTAAATATAGATAAAATTAGCATACAGTAGCTCTGTTAACATTGTCTGAGATGCTATATGGAAAGAATTTAAATTATGAATAATATAATTATAAAACCAAATTAATGCATGCTACGTATAGAGTATTTCTAACTTTTTTATGAAATATAAGTAGACTTTTACCAGGGGATCAGTATATAAAAAACAGAGACACCCTAATTTGGGGTGCCTCTGTTAATTGGTTTTAATCACAAAGAATTAGTTAATCACAGCCAGTTTGTACAAACTGTTGTTTTCGTTTATTAAGAGGTAAACGCCGGTCTTCAGATTTACAGTTACCTGGTTATTTATTACATGTTGTTCATGAACCACTTTACCATCCATGGTAATGATCCTAAGCTCTTCGGCATTTCCGTTTAGTATTATCTGTCCGTTTTTGTAATATGCGCTGAACTCTGATATCGATGGCTGATGCAATGCATTAGGCTCCAGTGTTATACTGCCGTTTCCTTCAATATATTCGGGATTGGATGCCGCTGTAAAAACACCTGTAGAATAGGTTGTGGTGCCAAGTGTCAGTGATCCTACAATAATATCGGCAGTAACGGTGGCTTTAGCCCCAGGGTTTAACACAAGGTTATTGGCGGATGAGGTACATTCAGCGTGATCGAACTGTACATAATTATCCTGTCCGATCAGGATACTTCCTGTTCCCATGGCATTCGCACTTGCACCAATAATACCAACAAGACCCGACGCATTGCTCGCATGAGTTGTTACATCCCAGGTTCCACTGAATCCTGAATTATCTCCGCCCAGCCAGACTTTGGAATTGTTGCTTACATCAGAGCGCGTGTTCTTTACACTAACGGTTGCTGATCCTACAATAGTTCCGGTTAATTCCATTGTACTACCGCCTAAATTAGCACTGCTCATTTCAAAACTGATGTCATCCTGAATGATAATAGGGGCCTCCAGAGAAAAACCTGTTCCGCTGGTGGCATACGATATTCTCTGGTTGCCTTCAAAGGTCAGAGTACCGGTAGACTTGTGCTGTCCCCTCAACCTTAATTTCCCTTTGTTTTTTACAAATATTACGTTGGCAACATTCGTGGTTGATGCGGTTTCCATTTCACCTTCACATAAAACTGTTTCACCCTGTTCCGGTAAAATAGCAGGAGTGTAACTGCTGACATTGTCCCACGTTCCGCTTGAAAACAAAAAAGTGCTTGGCCTTCCCACAACAACGGAACCGGTTCCTGTAATAATGGAGGGATTGGTTGTAGCGCTATAACTGCCAACGGTCTGCAATGTTCCGTCAATATAAAACTCGCTGAGGGTAACCGTTGCTGAAAGATCAAGTGTCCCACCTGTTACAACACTTAAAGATGACTCAGGGAAGAAAGCCGCATCATTTTCAACTTTCAGAGATGCCCCGTTTTTAACTTCCACACCTGCTTTGCCCAGGGAATTTTCTGTTTGTGCATCCAGGGTTCCTTCTTCCACAATAAAAAGACCTGAGAAGTCTGTATTATCTGCGGTCAGAATAACTGTTCCGGTTCCGCGCTTAATTATTTTATGTATGCCACTTAGTTTGGCATCAATTGTCAGGTTTGCAGTGGTGGAAATAATGATGGTATCCTTTGTCGCAATTTTACCACTCAGTGTTACATCTGAAGACGATGAAATTGTGGCATCCTCACCGGCAATGTATGCGGCTGTACTGTTGGCGGTAATATTCAGCTCTGCTCCGGCTGTAAGGTTCATATCCGCAGCAAAAGTTCCTCCGTTGGCATCTACAGTAACCTGGCCGGATACATTAGCCACTTCGGCTGAGGCCGGTGATCCGTCAGGGTCCCAGTTTTCTGCAGTCAGCCATCCGTTATCAGAACCTCCGTTGTCCCACTGGTAAGATGTAACGAGTGGAGCATCTTCATAAGGTGCCCAGCCATCGTTGCCGTTTAAAACCTTTGCAGCGGTATAGTCGGCAGCTTCAGTTTCTGTAAGAGCTCTTAAGCCTACCCAGCTGGCACGTCCGCTCATATCGGCGCCGGCACCGGTATTCATATATTCGTATAAATGCAGATCTGCGCTGGTAGCAGCATAATCCATATTCCAGGTGTCACCCCATCCCTGAGGGTTGATCATTCCAGTCATATCACAGTAGAGCCACGCCACTTTCGGATATTCGTGCCAGGGACGGCCCAGTCTGAAACTTTGACCATCATTGGTTGGCTGAGGACTCCCGTCCGTATACGTTATATCACAATGGCTGAACACAAATCCGTAAGCTTGACTTTGAGGTGTTGAAGGTGCTGTAATATATCCACCGCCATAACTTCTTATTTCGCATGCGTCAAAAAATGCGATACCATCACCATAAATATAATCTGTACGTCCAAGTACAAGACATTCTTTGAAATAACATCTGATCCCATCATTCCAGAAATATATGGTATCCTGGTATCCGGTTAAATCACAGTTTATAAAAACACATTTGTCTGCCCGAACTGTAATTGCCTGAGCCTGACCTACAGGGCCGGCTGTATTTTGAATTGTCAGATTCTCTGCCCTGAAACCTTCTCCCATGATGGTCAGTGTTGCAGAGGTCCTTATCACGTCACCGGTCCATAACAATGCATCTTCTGCCGGGCATTTATTGCCCGATGTCGGGCTGGTGCAATCGTAAATGTGATAGGAAATAATGGTTTGATCACGGCTTTCCCCGATAAACGTTACGTTTAATTTATTTGATGGAATGATCAGTTTTTCGGTGTTATACAAGCCATTTTTTATGAATATCACCGTTCTGCGATCAGTCTGGTTTGATGGAACGGCATCAATTGCAGCCTGAATAGTTGTGAAGTCGCCACTACCGTCCTGGGCAACCACCATATCTGCATCAATGGCAAATATAGAATGGGAAGAACATAAGATCAGAAATGCCCATAAAAGTGTAAATTTAAGTTTCATAAAGTTTTATTTTTTATTGTTTAACATTTCTTGTTTAAAGAGGCACATCCTAAGGTTGCCAACCTTAATTTATTGCTGATTTAAAATTATACTTCCCGTTTTTCGCCGTTTCAAAGTCAAACAGAGATGTTTGTGGAATTTTTAATCCCTGCAGATCAGCTTTTTCACTGATCAAGGGATGTTTAACATTTTCGGTATAATATAAAGGGTTTGGATTAGGCGTTCCCGGTTCCACCGGTATCAATTCTGTATCACCTTTAAGCTCACTGGCAATCCTTATCCTGCAGTTTCCACCCAGCGAAGAATAGATGGTAAGGTTACTGATTTTTTTATTTTTCCATTCCAAATCAATTGTAAAACCACCCCTGGCTTTTAATCCTTTTACAGAACCTTCCGGCCATGCATCAGGCAAAGCAGGCAACAGAAAAATATCGCCGTCGTACGATTGTACCAGCATTTCGGCTATACCCGAAGTACATCCGAAGTTGCCATCAATCTGAAATGGAGGATGCGCATCAAACAAATTGGGATAGGTTCCCCCGTTTTGCCCGCTTTTTTCCTCTGGGGCAGGAGTGAGTTGATCCTGAATAAGTTTATATGCCCTGTTTCCATCCAGTAATCTTGCCCACAGATTTACCTTCCAACCCATAGACCAGCCTGTGGATTTGTCCCCTCTGTAAATCAATGAATTTTCTGCTGCCCTGAACAGTTCCGGTGTTCTGAATGGAGAAATCTGACTGCCCGGGAATAATCCATAAAGGTGAGAAACATGCCTGTGATGGTCATCTTTCCTGTCCCAGTCCTGTAACCATTCCTGTAGCTGGTCGAATTGTCCGATTTGCATTGGTGGTAATTGTTTGAATAGGGTATTAACTGTATCTGCAAAACTTTTATCAACGTTCAGTATTTTAGCAGCATGCATCAGGTTCGAAAATACATCAAATACAAGCTGGTTGTCCATTGTATTTCCTGCTGCCATTGATGCACCGCCTGGATGTCTGTTTTCAGGAGACATACATGGTGCTACTACCATCCATCCATGAGTCGGTTCCTTTTGAAGGACATCCACGTAATACATGGCAGAACCCTTGAGTACCGGATAAACTTTTTTCAGGAAAGCCGTATCTCCATTAAACAGAAAATGCTGCCATAAATGCTGACTCAGCCAGGCACCTCCCATCGGCCACATGCCGTAAAAGGCACCATCAACCGGACCTGTAATTCGCCAGATATCTGTGTTATGATGTGTAACCCAACCACGGGCTCCATACATTTTTTTTGCAGCTTCCTTTCCGGTTACAGACAGATCTTCAACCATTGCAAACAAGGGTTCGCTCATTTCCGGCAGATTTGTAATTTCAGACGGCCAGTAGTTCATCTCAGTATTAATGTTGATGGTGTATTTGCTGTCCCAGGGCGGACTAAGTTTGTCATTCCAGATGCCCTGAAGGTTTGCCGGTTGCGTTCCCGGACGGGATGAAGAAATGAGCAGGTAACGTCCAAACTGGAAATAAAGTGCAACCAGTTGCGGATCGTTGCCACTGTTAAAATCTTTTATTCTTTGATCTGTAGGATTTTTAATGGAGTCTGTTGCCCCAAGATCAAGGACTACACGATCGAAGTACGAGCGAAAATCTTTAACATGATCTGATCTTAAAGAAGAGTAGGACTTTTTTGTGGCCGGCTTAAGATATTTTTCTGCCTTTGCAAATGCATCACCACTGATATCTTTATAATTTATAAAATTTGTGCCTATGGATACAAATAGTGTTAAGGTATCGGCATCTTGTATCGTCAGTTTTTCACCGTCATCAGTAAGAGTTCCGCCCACGAGAACTGGTTGAACCTCTGTGGCAAAATCAACTTTACCTGTTTTATCATCTGCATCCTCGCTTTTCCCGGACAGAATAAGTTTTTTCCCTTCAATCTTTTTAGAAAAAACGGTATGAGGTGTTGTTGCATCAATATCGCAGCTGATTTTTCCCGGTTCACTAGCAGATAAGCGGATCAGCATAACCTGATCAGGAGCTGAAATAAAATATTCCCTTGTGTATTTTACACCATCAACTTCGTAGGTCGTTGAACTTGTGGCATTCTCAATATTGAGCTCCCGGTAATAATTAGTGTAATGTTCATGGCCCGGAAAATGAATGAGTAAATCACCAACAGTCTGGTATGGCATCCCGTAGTTATTCCATTCAGGCGCATGCCGGGGTATTCTGGTCATTGTAAGCGCTTCAGCTTCTTTATACTTACCCTGAAAGATAAGTTTTCTGACTTCAGGAAGGATTTCTTTAAACCCTTTTGGCAGATTATTCCCCGGTTCACCAGCCCAAACCGTTTCTTCATTCAGTTGTATCTTTTCTGTCCCGGTTGATCCGAATACCATGGCACCTAATCTTCCATTTCCAAGTGGCATTGCTTCTTCCCAAACCTGAGCCGGTTTGTTATACCACAGTTTCATTGGATTCATCTCATTCTCTTCATTCCTGTCCCTTACCGAGCAACTCCAAAGGCCAAAACCAATAGCAACCAGAAACGATAGTTTGAATATGTTGTTAACCTGTATCATTTATGTCATTAAATTTTTTATTTATCCAGGGGTTTCAAAAATCCCATTTCTTTCAACCATGCCTCACAAAGCTGTGGCCACTGCCGGGTAGATCCCGGATTATTACGGATGCCTATACCATGTCCGCCAAAAGGAAAGATATGAAGACTGGCCGGTACACCATGTGCTTTTAATGCCGTATAATACCTGACACTATTCATCGAACTCACCCCATGGTCATTATCGGCGTGAACCATAAAACAGGGTGGCGTTTCATCGGTTACATTCAGCTCATTGGAAAATCTTTCAGCCAGCACTTCGGAGTCATTTTTGCCTAATAAAGTGTTTCGGCTTCCCTTATGATAATCCGAAACCAAACTGACTACGGGAGATACCAGTATCTGGAAATCCGGTTTGAAATTCCTCCGATCCAAACTGTCTCCGATGTTTGAAAAATCATCCCTTATGGTGCTGATGGTTGTGGCCAGGTGGCCGCCTGCAGAACTGCCGTACACGCCAACATTATTAGCATCAATTCCCCATTCCGGAGCATTGGCCCTGATGAGTTTCATGGCACGTTGTGCATCCTGAACCGGACCCTCATAACTTACTCTCAGATCGGGCGAATTTGGGAGACGGTACATCAGGACAAAAGCATTGAAACCAAGTGTATTCAGCCATTTAGCAATCTGCATGCCCGACGTTTTATACGTTAACTTCTGGTAACCTCCCGATGGGCATATAAGTACAGCTCCACGGGTGTTGGCATCCCTCGCTGTGAGAAAGACATACATGCCGGGAACATCAACCTGTGTGACCCGTTCGCGAGCTTCAACTCTCTCCAGTGTCAAGCCCTGAGAGTTTGGCATCTTACCTTCCGGCCACAGGGGAATATACTCTTGCGCGTTAAGATTTGTTGATACGTGCAGGGCACACAAAAAGAACAGACTAAGTATTAATAGCGGTTTAAACATGTAGAATTTTTATCAGTTAAGGCGTTTTATCCATTAATTGTTAATCCTAATGGTATCAACGCTTACGTTCTTTACAACTCGTCCTTTTTTATATCTTTTACAAATCCCAGGTTCTGTTTTTCAGCTTCGCGCAATGCAATCTTCGCCACATTATTTGCTCCTTCAACCTGAAGATGTGTATCATCTTTGCGTTCCTTTGGATATTTTTCGGTTGGTCCTACCCATAAATACATCTTTTTTGATGCAGAATCACCAAGGTTATTTACCCAATCTTTTGTTAATATCTGCATGTCGATAAGAGGTACATTCATTTTCTCTGCCACTTTTCTAACGGCGTCAGGATAGTCACCGTGTGTGGGTTCCAGTTTACCGTCTTCCCCGAATTTACGTCTTACGATTGGGGTCAGCAATACCGGTGTTGCACCTTTTTCCCGTGCCTCGTTCACATACATTTCAAGGTTCGCAGTATAAGTGCCATACGGTGTTGTATAGCGTGTAGAGTCTTTATACTTTTCATCGTTGTGTCCAAACTGGATCAATACCCAGTCACCCGGTTTAATACTGTCAAGTACGGTTTGCCAACGCCCTTCGTCCTTAAAGCTTTTGGAACTTCTGCCGTTTACTGCATAGTTTGCCACTGTTACATTATCGTCAAAATAGTTGCCAAGCACCTGTCCCCAGCCTGTTTCAGGATATACTTTTTCAGCTTTATTTGCCATGGTCGAATCGCCGATGGTATGAATGACATAACTTTTATCGGATTTTTGGCATCCGAATAACACTGCAATAGAAAATATGAAAATAAATAATTTGTTCATTGGTTAAAAAATTGTCTGTTTTAAAATTAGTTGTTGTTAAAGATTACCGCATTTTCAGGTACTTTCTTTCCAATGGAAGTGAATTTTTTTGCCGATGATAATAATTGAATGTTTTCGCAACCTTCACCCATGATTGTAATATTATTTTTTGGCCCGAAATCATACTTCAGTCCGTCGGCATTAACATTTTTACAGTTGTATATTTCCACCGCATTTTTTGCCGGTGTATAGAGGTCAACATTGTCAAAACTGATGTCTTTGGAATCAATAAGTAAGATTCCTTTTTCAGCTTCAAGGATCATATCTGTAAATGAAACATTTTCCACGTTCATCTCAGGAAGTCCCTGTACATATACTGCCTGCTGTGCACCTTTTACAGTTATATCTTTCATAAAAATGTTTTTAAACTGTGGTGTTTCTTCTGTGACAGGATATGTTTCTGCAGCTGTTTGCGGGCCGCCATCTTCCAGCATCTCAGATACTGATTTTCCTCCGTAATACAGATTGAATGAGATCGCATTGGTTGGTATGTCTGCCATTTTTATGTCAGATATGTAGATATTTTCTACCACACCACCGCGACCACGGTTACTTTTAAAACGCAGGCCCACATCGGTCCCTATGAACGTACAATTTGAAACATGCATATTTTTTACACCTCCTGACATTTCACTTCCCACGGTAACACCACCATGCCCGTGATATACTATGTTATTGGTGATGACCAGATTCTCACTTGGAATGCCACGTTTCCGTCCATCTTCATCTTTCCCTGATTTGATACAGATGGCATCATCACCCACATCAAAATTACAGTTGTCTACGATCACATTTTTACACGATTCAACATCAAGGCCGTCGCCATTTTGCGAATACCATGGATTCCGAACCGTAACATTTTTTACAATCAAATCTTCTATAATAAGCGGATGAATACACCAGGCAGGTGAATTCTGAAATGTGGGGCCGTTTAGCATGACTCTCTTACTGTTTTGGATCCCAACCATAACGGGGCGTAAAAAATCCCGTATCTTCATATAATCTTCTTTTGTTTTCAGGTTGGCAGGAACATTCATGTCTGCATTTTCTGCCGCTCTCATAAATTGTTCTGAAGGATACCATCCATCTCCTTCTTTATTCACGACTCCGCCTGAAGCTACCAGATCTCTCCATTGACCGGCTGTAAGTTTACTCCGTTTAACAAATCGCCATACATCACCGGATCCGTCCCAAACACCTGAACCCGTAAGTGCCACATTTTCCAGATCTTTTCCGTAAATAGGAGAGATGCAACGCCACGTATCCAATCCCTCGAAGCTTGTTTTAACCAACGGATAATCGTCCTTATTCTTTGAAAAAATGATTAATGCTCCCGGTTCAGTATACAGTTCCAGGTTACTTTTCAAAATTACGGGTCCGGTAAGCCATATTCCGGAAGGAATAATTACTTTTCCACCACCTTTTTCAGATACGGCATTTATGGCATCGGCAAATGCTTTGGTATTCATAACCTGTCCGCCACTTACTGCACCAAAATCAGTGATATTAACTTCATAATCCGGAATTACAGGTGTTTTAACTTCAGGCATTTTGAACTCCACCTTAGTTTTTATTCCCTCAGAATTTTCGGTTCCGGATTCAGGAGAAGCTTTGCACCCGGTAAAAAGCAGCATCATAGCTGCTCCTAAGTAAAGAATCGGTTTTTTATTCATTTTATGTATTTTAATTTATTATTCTGTATAAAATAGCTCGTTTTTGATCCAGTCTCCAAGTATGTTTTCATTTGTATAGTTTAAAGCTTCATCGTTACTCAGCTGGTGAGACCATCCAACCCTTTCATTAGGATTAGCACCCTTACCGGTGTTATTATATTCTGCAAAATATGCAGTCTTTTCTTTTTCCTTGCTTCCCCAGTTATTCCAACCTTCCGGTTTGATGATATCGCTTAGTTCACATTCTATAAAAACCGATTTTCCGTAAGGCCTCCATGGACGTCCCAGATAAAACGATCCTTTTTCCGCGTTGCCTGTTATTGTACAGTGTTTGAACACAAAGCCAAATTCGGTAGCTTCGTTGGTAGATGGTGCAGTAATGTATCCTTTCTTCTTGCAATAAATGGTGCAGTTTTCGAAAAGTGCTGTTGACCATCCGAATATAAAATCGACAGTTCCCTCAATGTAGCAATCTTTGTAGTACTGATGACTGTTATCACCGTGAGGATAAAGCGTATCCTGATTACCCAGAAAACGGCAGTTTTTAAATGCCACTTTATCACCATCAATTCTTACAGCCACCGCCTGACCAACCTGACCGGCAGAATTCTGAAACGTAATATTCTCTGCTCTGAATCCATCTCCAAAAATGTAAAAGGATGTGGATCCTGTTGTGCCTACTTCTTCACCAAAACGGTTTTTCTTTTGTGCAAAATCATCGTAAGTCAAAATGGTATTATCTCTGTCTTCGCCAATAAATGTAATGTTTGCCTTACTTGCTGGAAGCACAAGCTTCTCTTTATAGATTCCTTTTTTAATTAAAATTAGTGTTCGGTTTTTTCTGAAATCCGGAACCGCATTAATAGCCTCCTGTACAGACACAAAGTCCCCGCTGCCGTTTTTATCCACCGTAAAATCATAATCCACAGCCGATACTATCCGGATCAGAAAAAAAAGTGACAGTATGGACAATATATATTTCATATTCAGTTTAATTGATTCTGAACCAATCGATATCAACAGTTCCGGAGTCATTGGTTATATCATTTCTCAACGCAAAGTATCCAACTTTAGCTCCAATCCAGCGTCCGGGTTTTGCTTCAAATTCAGAACCGGCTTCGGTATATTTCTTCCCGCTTTTACTATAGGCAAATGTGCATTTAGCGCCTTCCTTAACCGTGATACGGAAATAAATTTCATTGCCGTCAAATTCTTCAGAATACATTTCTGTTTCTTTCCCTCCGGTTCTGGCACGTTTACACTGTACAACCCGAACCAGCATTTTACCATCTTCTGATTTTAGGGATATATATTGATAGTCTTCCCCCATTATTACAAAACCAGTCTCTTCAATACCTTTGTAAGAATTAAAAGTTATTTTAGTTGTTGCTGTAAATTCCTCTGCAGGAAATTTTTGTAAAAGCAAATCAGGAACTTCCCATAAACCGTGGGAATTTTCCGGGCGAGTCATACAATTTAGTCTGAAATATCCCAGGTTACCTGAAGGAAATCCCCAATAAACGGATGGATTAGCGTGCCATTGCCATTGCAGACCGAAGGTACTGGTGTTAAATTCATCACTTTCGGGAGGTGTAGTAATGGGATAGGATCTACCAACATCAGGTTTTTTATGTGTCGATACCGGTTCGCCAACGCCATTTCCATCCGGATCATAACCAATTACCGGCCAGTCGTTTTTCCATACCATTGGTTCTAAAAATACAATTCGTCCGTATGCTTCTTTATCCTGAAAATGGATGAACCAGTTTTCACCGCCTGGTGTATCAATCCATGCACCCTGATGCGGTCCGTTAATCTTTGTTTTGCCCTGATCCATGACCACCTTGTAGTCGTAAGGACCATAAATATTTTTTGAACGCATAGCGAGTTGCCATCCGGTTGACACACCACCTGCAGGAGCAAAAATATAGTAATACCCGTTCCGTTTGTAAAATTTAGGGCCTTCCACCGTCGGATTGTCTTTATGTCCGTCAAAAACCATCACATCCTGACCTTTTGCAGCAGTTCCTTCACTGTTTAGTTCCGTTATCATAATCACACTTTTGATGGTGGCGCGGCTGCCGGCAAAGGCATAAGCGAGATAGACTTTTCCGTCATCGTCCCAAAGAGGTGTCGGATCAATTAATCCTTTACCTGCCTTAACACAGACAGGATCAGACCATGGCCCTTTGGCATTTTTCGCTTTTATCATGTAAATTCCGTGATCCGGATCGGGGAAATAAATGTAGAATTCATCGTTATGGTACCGTATGCAGGGGGCCCAAATGCCATTTCCATGCTGTGGCTTTTCAAATCCCTCGGCATATTCCAGTCGGTTCAATCCGTAACCAATCAGTTCCCAGTTAACCAGATCCTTAGAATGCAGAATTGGCAATCCCGGAACACAATTAAATGAGGAGGAGGTCATGTAGAAATCATCACCAACTCTTACCACATCAGGATCGGAATAATCGGCATGTAATATCGGATTACTATAGGTTCCATCGCCATTATCGGCTACCCAAACTTTGGAAACACTTTGTTGCGCCATCAGCAAAGCCGGCATGCACAACATAACTGTAAAAACTGTTTTTGTGATGAATTTTCTAACGTTCATTTGATATATGTTTTGCTTATTCTATTATGATACATTGATTACCAAAATCAATACATTATGCATAAAAAATTGGTTAAAACTGATTCGATGCTTTAAGCATGGACGGCACAATTCCTGATCCCCATTAAGAATAAATATCTGATTTTTGAAGCCTGGAACTTCTGGAAGTTTGGAAAGGTGAGACGTTTTTCATAAAGCACTATTATCAGCATTTACGAAATTATAATTTCAAGAGAATATAAAGGAATTAACTCCGGGTAAAATCCGTTGCTATATTTCCCAAAATGCGGGTTATATATATCGCAGATGTTAAATGAAAAATGAAGTTGTTTTTTTATACTGCTTATTATCAGGTCTTTAAGATTGGAATTTATTTTTTGAGATAAACTCTGTGGCACTCATTCCAAATTCCCGTTTAAAGCATTTTCTGAAGTGTGATAAATCTTTGAAACCGACTTCATAAGCGATTTCCGATACATTTAATTTTTGCTGAACGAGTAATTGGGATGCCCTTTTTAACCGGATGTGCCTTATGAATTCTTTAACAGTCATATTGGTAAGCGCATTCAGTTTTCGGTATAACTGCATTCTGCTAACGCCAACTTCTGCGGAAAACTTTTCAATGTCAAGTTCACTATCGGAAATATTTTCCTCAATAATCTTTATAGCTTTCTGAAGGAATCTTTCGTCAGGAGATGACAGCTCAACATTCGTTGGTTCAAGCACTATGGTTTCGGTATATTTTTCTTTCAGAGAATCCCTTATGGATAATATATTTTCTACTTTAGCCTGCAGCACATTTATGTCGAAAGGCTTAGTGATATAATCATCAGCTCCTATGGTCAATCCTTTTAACTCATGTTCTTTTGAATGCATGGCTGTAAGCAGTAACATGGGAATATGGGAAGTACGTTCATCGGTTTTTATTTTTTTACAAAGTTCATACCCGTCCATTAAAGGCATAATGATATCACTGATTATGATGTCAGGTACATTATCCAGAGCTTTTTCATAACCTTCTTTGCCATTCCGGGCTTCTATAATCTTATATTGAGAATTAAAATGACCGGCTATAAATTTTCTGACATCTGCATTGTCTTCAACAACCAACATGATTTTTGATAAGATGTTATCAGACAAATCATCGTTTTCTGTTGACTTTTTAATGGTTTCTTCAGCTTCATCCATCGCCTCAGTTATTTCAGTCGTTCTATAGCTCATATTCTGTTTATAAGGAATTCTGACAGTGAACTTTGTTCCTTTTCCGGTTTTACTGGAGACAAAGACTTTTCCTTTGTGCAGACTTACAAGTTCTTTAACCAGTGCCAATCCTATTCCTGTTCCTGAATTGCTGTCTTCACCATCATTTGACTGGAAAAAGCGCATAAAGATTTTATTGATGTTTTTATTGGTGATGCCTTTACCTGTATCTTTTACAGAAATTTCTATAAATTGTTTTTCTTTCTCATCTGAATTAAATTCATCTTCGGAATCAAATATTAAAGAAAGGTTTACCGAAATTGTTCCTCCCTGATCCGTAAATTTAAATGCATTGGATAAGAGATTGTTAAGAATCTTTTCGATTTTGTCAGGATCAAAAGCAGTAAACAGACTTTTCTTTAAAGTTGTGAACTTTAGCCTGATCTGCTTTTCTTCTGCCAGAGACCTAAATGATTCTACTATGTTTTCGACAAAACGTACAATATCAGCTTCTGTCAAATTTAATTTCAGGTTTCCGGTTTGCAGTTTTCTGAAATCCAGAAGCTGGTTGATGAGCCGGTCAAGATTTTTTGCATTCCTGTGTACAAGCTTAATGTTATCATTTACCTCAGTTTCGGATAGTTTGTTATGCATTATTTTTTCAACAGGACCTAAAATGAGTGTAAGCGGTGTTCGTATTTCATGGGAAATGTTGGTGAAGAACTTCAGTTTCATCATGTCCAGCTCATGCAGTTTTCTGGCATTAACGCGTTCCATTACCAGCTGATTTTTAATTTTTTCCCTGTTTATAAAAAACCTGAACAGCAAATACATCATTCCTGCAATGGAGAGAAAAATGAGCCCCAGAAACCATCTTGTTTTCCAAAAAGGAGGTAAAACAGTGATGTCAAGAAGCCGTTCATTCATATTTGATTGAGAACCTCTTATAAATTTTTTGATGTGTAACACATAATCACCGGGATTAAGGTTTGTATAAGTAGCTGAACGTGTGGTGCTTGGCTCTACCCAGTCCCGGTTGAAATTTTCGAGTTTATATGAATACAGATTTTTTTCACTGTTAATGTAATTCAGTGCAGCAAATTCAATGGTGAAAAAATTTTGATCGTAATTCAGTGTGATATGATTAGTCTCAGAAATACTTTTGGATAAAATTGCATTTTTATCGTCCGAGACAGGAATGGATTTATTGAAGATTTTTAAATCCGTCAGAACGATTGGGTAGTCATCTTTTTCCAGAATTATTTTTTCCGGATTAAACATGTTAAAGCCTGATATAGAACCGAACAGCAGTTCTCCGTCCTTGTTTTTACAGGCGGCTCCGTAACAAAACTGATTGTTACTAAGGCCATCCTTGTTTGAAAAATTCCGGAAAATTTCAGTTTCCGGATTAAACTTTGATAACCCGTTTGTTGTACTGATCCAAAGGTTTTTGTGATTGTCTTCCAAAATACAAAGCGCCTGGTTGTTGGTAAGTCCGTCGGTTTCGGTATAGTATTTAACCGGACCGTTTTGTGAGGAATAAATAGCAATGCCTTTGTCGTTTGTAGCGATCCATATTCTATGTTCCGAATCCTCAAACATGCTGCGGGCATGCTCAAAATAGCGGGTTATTTTTTTGCTCTGAGGATTAAAAATAATAACTTCATCAAGGGTTCCTATCCATAAATTTCCGTTTGAATCCATATCTATCCACGATATTTGCTCAAATCCGTTCACCTGGGGATAATGTCTGAAAGAGTTGGTCATTGGCATATATCTGTCAAGCCCCTTAGTGGTAGCAATCCAGATGTTCCCTTGTTTGTCCATACATAAATCCCAGACACGGTTATCAGATAGCGATCCTTTTTGTCCCGGAATGGATTTATAGTTGATGATGCGGCCGGTTTTTAAATTGATAACATCAACACCTCCAAGAAAGGTTGCAACCCAAAGATTCCCTTTTTTGTCGTCCAGGAAAGCTTTAATACAATTCTGACTTATTCTGTTTTCCCCACGGGAATCTGCCGTCAGGTAGTTATATTTTTCTGTTTTAGGATTGTAAATATTTATACCACCATCTTCTGTTCCTATCCATATTTTACCGTCATCATCTATCCAGAATGCATAAACTATGCTGCTGTTCAGAAATCTGTTATCTCCGGGTAATGATCCAAAATTCATGAACACTTGTTTACTCCGGGCCAATAAATTTAATCCGCCACGTGTGCCTATCCATGTCTCTCCATTCCTGTCGTGATAGACACATAATACAGATGTATTGGACAAACTCCTGACATTGTATGTGTTATGTTTATAATAACCGGTAATTCCTTTTTCGGCGGAGTATGTGAACAGACCACCTCTGGTGCCGATCCAGTATTCTCCAAATGTTCCTTTTGATACAGTTTTTACAGTTTCTGACCTATTAATTCCCGGAGGCAGGATGACAGGTTTGATGGAGCGGGTAGCTGGATCTACAATAAATAATCCTGATGAGTACGTCCCGATCCATAATAACCCGGTGTCGTCACCATATAATTCCCATATTTCATGGTTTTGTCCATCTCTGTAAGGAAGATCAAACGCTTCCATTTCGTTTGAGCCAGGATTATAAATAAATACACCATTCGAGGTCCCGATCCACAATGATCCGTTTTGATCCAGTTCCAGATTCCTGATATAATTTCCGGTAAATGTGATATCGTTATCCAACATCTTTGGGTTTATTATATTCAACTGGCTGGACGTATCAAGGTATATCAGGTTATAATTGGTACCTATCCATAAGCCGCCCGTCTGGTCAACTTCTATATCGTTTACAGAGATCTCTTTATATTTTAAATCCGGATGATTTTTAAATGGATGAGAAAATGTTTCCTTGTCGCGGTTGAAAATATTCAAACCACCTGCTTCGGTACCTATGTAAAGGTTTCCTTTGCGATCTTCTCTGATAACGCGGACGAGGTTTCCTGATAAACTGTTATTTAAAGAAGAATTTGGCAGAAAATTTTTAAATGTATAGCCATCAAAGCGACTTAGTCCCTGGCTCGTCCCAATCCATATCCAGCCCTGTTTGTCCTGGAAAATGCACTGAATCTGATTGTTTGGGAGTCCGTTTTCCTGCGAATAAATATCGAAGCTCAGTTCTGTTGATCCGGTTGTTCCTACCGATATAAATATATTCAGAGCAGAAAGCAGGAAAACAAGATAAATATGATAGGATTTTATAGTCTTAGCTCTCATGATTGGCAATACATAATTATCCCCAAAATAAAACTAAATTTTCATAAAACCCTATGTTCATCCTAATAATATAAGGCATGTAGGAATCCTTTTTTTCTGACTGCTGATAAAAATCTGAGTGCCTGATTCTTGATAATCAGTATATGATAAATCAAATTATTAGATTAAATTTACCCTTATTTTGTTACGTTTCACAACCAAGATGTATATTATGTATAAAAGATCCAATGCTTCAGTAACTGTGTTAATATTTTTCGTTCTGCTGTCAGGTGTAGCTTTAATGGCACAGGAAAGACCTCCGGTTCATGATCCTGTAATGATGAAACAGGGAGATACCTATTATGTGTTCAGCACGGGATGGGGAATATCGGTTCAGTCATCAAAGGACTTAAAAACATGGGAAAGGGAGAAAAGGGTTTTCGAACAGGCTCCGGAATGGACCAAAGAAGCTGTAGAGGGTTTCAGGGGACATATGTGGGCTCCGGACATTGCATATTTTAACGGTCAGTATTACCTGTTTTATTCTGTATCGGCTTTCGGGAAAAACACATCTTGTATTGGTTTAGCCACTAATAAAACGCTTGACCCGGATGATCCGGAATTTGAGTGGGTGGATCAGGGTAAAATTATTCAGTCTTATCCGGGGAAGACAAACTGGAATGCTATTGATCCGAATTTTATAGTGGATAAGGATGGAACGCCGTATCTTACTTTTGGCTCTTTCTGGGATGGTTTAAAACTGGTAAAACTGGCCTGGGACGGTAAAAGTGTGGATGATGATTTGGATCAGATACCTACCATTGCTTCACGTAAACATAAACCGGGTGAACCTAATCCTCCGGCCATAGATGATAATCCAAAAGATGCAGGCGGGAATGCCATTGAGGCGCCTTTTGTTTTCAAGAAAGGGAAATATTACTATCTGTTTGCATCTATAGATTATTGCTGCAAAGGTCCCCGCAGTACGTATAAAATTATTGTGGGCCGATCCAAAGACCTGGCGGGCCCGTATAAAGACAAGGATGGATATGAACTGAAGTATGGTGGCGGAACCATTGTGCTAAAAGGGGATGATAACTGGTATGGCATAGGTCACAATGCTGTTTATTCAGCCGATGGAAAAGATTATCTCATTTGCCACGGATATGATGCCAATGATAAGGGAAAATCAAAACTGATCGTAACGGAATTGACGTGGGATAAAAAGAAATGGCCTGTAGTGGAAGAGAAACTTTAGAGTTTTTATCTTTCCGCATCAGATTCAATTGTCCGTTTTTTAAATTGGGAAAGAAGTAATGCTGTGATCATGCCGGCAAGGCTGAATACAGCCAGCAGTGAAAACAGATTCTGAAAACCCGGCAGACCGGGTTCAGCATCAATAATTCGGCCCGCAAGAGGATAGAAAAATACGTCCGGTGTAAATCCAATCACCGAAATAACACCAATAGCAGTACCTGTAAGATGACGTCTGATGCCTGTTTCTTCCATCATGGCAAAGTAAACACCACGAAGTGCATATACAGCAATCATTGATATGATGATGCTGCTGAAAATTATGATTTCCGTGTTTACACCCGGATCAGCCAACTGAAGGATGGTAAACACTATTAATAGTAAACTGAATAACCATACAATAACCTGTGAGCCACTGAACCGGTCAGCAAGCAGTCCTGCAAGAACAGCCGCTCCGATTCTGATGTAAGCCATCCGTGAAACAAAGGCTGCTGCGGCAACCTCATTCATGCCAAGAGGCCCTGCACAATACAGGGTATAAAAGTCGATAGCCTTAAAGCCACAGTAGGCAAAAATAACAATCAGTGCCTGTAACCACACTACGCGGCTTTTTAGCACCTGAATAAGTTCACTGAAGTTATATTTCTTTTCCCCCGACCGCTTTGCTTTTGTGTCGGGAACGGTGAACCACGTAAATACTGCTGCCAGCATAGCCAGCAATGCATACAGGCCTGTAACCCAACGCATAGCGGACTGGCGGTCAGAAAACGTTGCTTCGGTAACTGTTGCAGGGAGAATAAAACCAAGCACAACGACACCCAGACTGGCAGCACCTGCAGCCATCATACCACGTCCGGCTTCCAGAATACCAAAAGCCTGTCCCTGTCTGAATTTACCACCCCATATCCGGGTTGCCTTCAGCATTCCTGCCCAGAAAAGGAAAATGGTTGTGATACCCCAATAACCATAGAGAATTGTGAGTCCGGTTTTTCCCGGCAGGGTCATCATATAAACACCTCCAAGTCCGGTGGCAAACTGTGAAAGCGACATCAGCTTCCGTGCAGAGAACCGGTCGGCCAGAATGCCGCCCGGGAAATAGGATAACATGGCCATGATGCCGTAAACACTCATGGCATCTCCCAACTCCGTGTTGTTCATATTTAATGCATTCAGTAACGTGGGGCGAAAAAACCGTGGGAGATGAAAGGGTAGGCCAAATATCATTTCTCCACCAAATATAAGGCAGAAAATGATTATCCAGTGCCGGAATTTTTCTGAGCGTTTCATTAAGTAGGAAAGCTGATTGTTGCAGATTATATATAAAAAGAACAGTATATATGTCGATTGGTTCGGATCAGACCATTGTATGCATGTGCTGAAACCCCAAACATTTTTAGCTTAAGGTAAGCCTATATCTCTTAATTGGCTGGATTAAATTCCTTGTTTCTGATCCGTTTGATCTTTGTTGCCTCGTCTCCTTTTTCACTGAACCGGATTAAACGCAGCAGGAGCTTGATCACTCCTCTGCTTTTTGTGATCATGGGTGTAATATCTGCTATTTTCTGGTCTCTGATAGCTATAATTTCTTCCTGATTTTTGCGGGAGAGCTCGAGTTCCATTGCAAAGCTCCATGCACCGTTTCGGGCAATTTTCATGCTGAAGTTAACAAAAAGATTATCCAGGTTACCTGCTAACTTCAAAGGATATCTCAGCCAGCGCCAAACCTTTGTAAGGTCCTGTTGAACTTCATCTAGAAGTTCGCCAAGCAGTTCATTTATCTTAATAAAATCGTTTTTTAGTGCCAGTATATCAATTTTACCTGTAATCTGAGCCGCAATTCCGAGGTCAAAATTTATATGTGCATTCATTCCCAGCAACAAGTGTTGCAACACTATCAGATTATCTTTTTCAGAAGATTCAAAAGACGATTGCCAGGATTTGCTACACAACTGGTGATTTTTATATTGGTTATACGCCTCCAGGTAACGGTTCGCGAAGACAATATCAAATTGCTCCATTCGCGCATCATCATCAAAATAGCCGGTACCCAGTTTTTCCTTTACCCTTATCGTAACTTTTTGGTACAATACGGCGAAATAACCATACGTACTTTGTTTTTCAATGGATTCCAGAATGATCTTTTCAAGTTGCTCAATGACTTCATTCAATGTATTTGCTGCCATGTTTGCGAGTTAACAGATTATTCTTTCAAACAGATGGAAGGGGAGATATGTTTCATTTGGTTACAGGATAAAGACGTGCGCTATGTAAATACTGTCCCATAGCAACTTATTCTATCGTTTTTGGTTTATAGTTTATTTTTGTAATATTATCTTTTCTGTACTTTTTTAATGGTATTCTTATGCCAAAGTCAACGTATGCGAGGTGAGAATATTCCCATACATTTTTTTTTAAGGTAAAAAATGATGGCAAATAACTTGCACCAATATAAAAGTATTTTAAAAGAAACAAATTGGCTTCGAAACATAGTCCAAGTGTATAATAGTGATTATTCTGTGTCAGATTAAAATGTTGTTCCAATTGATTTAAAATGTGTTCCTTGTATTGAAAATATGAAAGACTTAATCCATATCCCACGGAAAATCCAAAATTCTTTGTCGTGGTTATATTGAAATCATAGTTATTGGTCAGTTTTGTACTCATAGACAAGAAATTCGTAATAGTATCACCAAAATCCCATCTATCCATATATATCTGAGGAATATCATCAAACCCTGTCACACCAATGTTCCATGATATAAACGAACGTTTTGAATGGTAGTAGTCTGCTCCTAGCGTAAGTCCTTTATAAATATTGTAAGTTTCATATTTGACTGGATTTTTGATGCCTATGTTGTCAAACCAGGGAAGGGAACTTCGAAAATAGATTTGTCCTTTTTTTGATGGTTTCCATTTTTTATATTCTGATAAGCTGTTGTTAAGATCTATATAAATAGAGTTATGATATGTATACATCGCATCACGATAATATGCGTCTCCTACATATCCCAAAGGGGAATATAAAACAAAAAATAAATTGCCAAAAGTAAATTCGGGTGAAAGGCGGCTTTTAATTCTTACATTCTTATAGGTTGTGTCATTTTTTATAGCTACATAAAAATCGTTTGGACCTCTTGGAACTTCAAGTATGACAGGTGTGTCTACGCAGGTATCATTATTCAGACAAATTTTAGCTGATTGAGACGAAGTGTGGATCTCTATGTTAGTCTCTCTTGAATTCAGTAATGTTGCGCATGAATACATTAACAAACAAATAAAAAATAATGATATAATTTTAAATATCCTCATGATTATATAGGTTTAATTTTGAGGTAGATATAAAATTTCATGAAAGCGATAAAATATATCAGTAATAATTTTTCAGTACCTTATGGTTTAGCAGCCAGTCCTTTATCTGTCCGATTTACCTTTTGAATGGTTCCGTCGTTGTTAAAATACAGGTATTCTGCACATATATGACGCTGCCGGCCACAGGATGAATCTGTATCCAGCCAGCGGTGATAGAACAGGATCCATTGTCCCTTGTATTCAACAATAGAGTGGTGGTTGTTACTTTGGTGTTCCTGTTCCATGATAACACCTTTATAGGTCCATGGTCCAAGTGGTGAATCGGCCATATAGTAGGTGAGGACACGGTTTCCTTCGGGCATGGTAAAATAGTATTTGTCCTTGCGTTTAAACACCCAGGGACCTTCCATAGGGGGTTCATAACCGCCCATATCCATTTTAATAAAACCTCCTGTTATGCTGCGCATGTCATCGGCCATTCTTGCCACATGATAATTCATGCCACTTCCGCGAAAATAGATGTAAGCGCTGTCGTTGTCATCAACGAACAGGCAGGGATCATTGGCATACGGTTTACGCCATAAAGGTGCACCAATGACATCTTTAAAAGGGCCGGTTGGAGAATCACTTTCCGCTATTCCAACCCCCATCCATTTGGTGCTGTTTTTCGGATTGACCCGGTCTTTTATTCCGGTTCCGGCGGGGTAACAGAAATAATACTTTCCGTTTTTGTAGGCACAGTCCGGTGCCCAGGCATAATTATCAGCCCAGGTCAGATCATCCACAGACAAACAAGCGCCATGATCCACCCAGTTTATAAGGTCATCGGATGAAAATACGTGCCAGTCCTTCATGAAAAAATCGGGCTGACACTCTTCGTCATGCGATGCATAGATATATATTCTGCCGTCCTTCCATACGTGGGCTGAAGGATCAGCTGTTTTAATGTTGCTGCCAAAATCAAGTGGATTCTGGGCATAACTCATACTAATTGTTAACAGGGCTATAAAAACCGTTAAAAATGAGGATAACTTCATGAGTATTTATTTGAAAAATAATAATAGTCACCGGATGAAATAAACTATTATTTAAAGTTCACCCGGTGACTAAAAAGTCTTATTTGCTTAGCTGAATAAGCACAACAGATTTAGAAGGTAAAGTGACATTCATTTTACCATTCTTTGGTTTTTTAACGTCCCATTCTGTAAGCGTAACTTCTTCTGCTTTACCAAAGTCGTTATAAGCAGCCATTTTTTTACCGGTCACAATCTGCGCACTTACTTTTTTATATTCTTCGGTTCCCAGATTCAACTCAATGGGCTCTTCCTTATTGGGGTTCAGGTTACACAGAGTAATAGACATTACGCCATCTTTAACTGAAGCTGATGAATTTACTGCAGGCATGGATTCACCTTCCAGTTCATAGTTTTCGCAGGTCAGATCTGTCGGAATAAGCATCGCATCCTGGTGCACCTTATACATTTTAAATACATAATAGGTTGGGGTCAGAACCATTTCATCGCCCTGTGTCAGGATCACTGCCTGTAAAACATTAACTACCTGGGCAATGTTGGCCATCTTAACACGCAGAGCATTGTTATTGAATATATTCAGGTTGATACCGGCTATAAGCGCATCGCGTAATGTATTCTGCTGATAAAGGAATCCCGGATTAGTTCCCGGTTCCACATCATACCATGAACCCCATTCATCCACCATTAGTCCAACACGTCCTCTGGGATCATACTTGTCCATTATAGCACCATGCTTATCGATCAGTTCCTGCATTTTAAGTGTTTTATTCAGGGTGGTGAACCATTCCTTTTCGTTAAAATCAGTGGCACTTCCCTTATGTCTCCAATTGTACGGAAGGGTGTAATAATGCAACGAAATGCCCTGCATTAAGTTTTGCTTATTGCGTGTTCTTTCCATTACTGTTTCTGTCCAGTTGTAGTCGAAAGAGTTGGCGCCGCAGGCAATTTTAAATGGTGCCCCTTTGGAATAGGATGCATAGCGTCTGAACAGATCCGCATAATACTCAGGGCGCATGTCACCGCCGCAGCCCCAGCTTTCGTTGCCGATACCCCAGTATTTCACATGCCAGGGTTTGTCACGACCGTTCTTTTTACGCAGGTCTGTCATAGGACTGATATTGTCAGATGTAACATATTCCACCCACTCGGCAGCTTCCTGAACCGTTCCGGATCCTACATTTAAGCTGATGTAAGGTTCTGTGCCCAGCAATTCACACAGGTTCAGGAATTCATGTGTGCCAAAGCTGTTGTCTTCGGTTACACCACCCCAAAACACATTTACAATGGATGGTCTGTCCTCTTTAGGACCAATGCCGTCCTTCCAGTGGTAGGTATCCGCAAAACAGCCGCCCGGCCAGCGTAAAACAGGTATCTGCATATCCTTTAGTGCATCCACCACATCCATTCGGTATCCATTAATATTCGGAATCCCGGATGTGTCACCCACGTAAATGCCACCATAAATACAGCGCCCCAGATGCTCGGCAAAGTGACCATAAATCTCTTTGTTAATCTTTGTTCCGGCATTGTCAGGATGCAGGACAAGGCTGTTCTGCGCCTGTCCGGCAAATAATGCCATACATACTACTCCCAATAATAAAAAAGCTTTTTTCATTCTGATTATGTTAATTAAGTTTTGAAATTATTTAATTGCCATCAATTTGGTATTGTAAATATACGTTACTCTGTTAAATTTTCCCAACGAAGCAGGATCAACCATTCGGGAAATAATTCAATTATATCTTTCGTACTTACTTTCTTTTAACCCTTTCATTATTAAACATATTATGCCATCGTTTTTCCGATAGCGTATTTCTGTTGGCTAATGTAAATCTACCCAAGTAGAGATGATTTTATTTATTTTACAGATTAGACAAGAAAACATGCATCTTCATTCCGTTGTCTGTATTTTTTGATGTATCGATCTGCACCCATTGTTGGTATCTGAAAAGCGCTACCTTTGTTCATAAATTAATTCTTACTAAAAAATATAAATATGAATCAGCAAATTCGTGATATAGCTGAAAGATTGCGCGGATTAAGGGATTTGTTTGATATTTCTGTTTCAGATATGGCAGCAACCTGTCATGTCTCAGAGCAGGATTATCAGGGTTATGAAAGTGGGGAATGCGATATCCCGATCGGAGCGCTTCAAAGTATTTCAAAAAAGTACAATTTTGAACTCTCAGCTTTGTTATTCGGAAATGAGCCGAATATGAAATCTTTTTTTCTGACCCGTGCCGGGAAGGGGGACACTGTGGAACGCACACGGGCTTATAATTACCAGTCGCTTGCATCTCGTTTTACGGGAAGGAAGGCTGATCCTTTTATTGTTACGGTTGAGCCGGAAGCAGAGGAGAAGGCAATGAATCTTAACAGCCATAACGGACAGGAATTCAACTATGTGCTGGAAGGTAAAATGCTGTTAAGTGTTGGAGGACATGAGCTCACGCTGAACACCGGGGACAGCCTCTATTTTGACGCTACGCTTCCTCATGGTATGAAGGCCCTGGATGGCAGGACTGTACGCTTTCTTGCAGTGATAATATAACAAATTCTGAACGAAACATAAGCTCCATGATTGATAAATATTTAAAACAGACAAGCTTTAAAGACTTAGAAGATTTTACAACAAACTATGAACTGATTATTCCCGGAGATTTCAATTTTGCATACGATGTAGTTGACGGATGGGCAAAGTCAGATCCCGATAAAAGGGCACTGCTGTGGACCAATGATAAGGGTGAAAGCCGAACATTTACCTTTGGTGAATTAAAGGATATTACAGATCGGACTGCAGGTTATCTTTCGTCACTGGGTATTGGTAAAGGCGATATGGTGATGGCTATATTAAAGCGCCGTGCAGAATTCTGGTTTACTATAATTGCACTGCACAAAATAGGTGCTGTCATTATTCCTGCCACGCATTTGCTGACGAAGAAGGATATTATTTACCGTGCTAATGCGGCAACCATAAAGGCTGTTATATGTGACGGTGATGAACTTATTACAGATCATGTGAATGAGGCCCTGCCGGAATCACCATCTGTAGAAAAACGGATTTCAATCGGGCCGGTAATTCCTGATGGCTGGGAAGATTTTCACAAAGGCATTGAGAATGCACAACCTTTTCAGCGTCCTGCTGAGCCCACAAAAAATGAGGATCCGTTAATTGTAAGTTTTACATCCGGAACTACCGGCGATCCTAAAATGGTGGTGCTCGACAGTGTATATCCGCTGGCACATATAGTTACCGCTAAATACTGGCAGAACCTTCATGAAAAAAGTCTGCATCTTACCATAGCGGATACAGGCTGGTTAAAGGCGGTGTGGGGTAAACTGTATGGACAGTGGCTGGTTGGGGCAACTGTTTTTGTGTATGACCACGAAAAATTTACACCGTCCGATATCCTGGCCGTCCTGTCAAAATACAAGGTAACATCGCTTTGTGCCCCACCTACCATTTTCCGCTTTTTAATTCGCGAAGATATGAGCCGGTATGACCTGTCAGCACTGGAGTGGTGCACCATTGCCGGTGAAGCTCTTAATCCGGAAGTTTATAACAGGTTTCAGGAGCTAACAGGCATTAAATTGCGTGAGGGTTACGGACAAAGCGAGACAACGCTCACAGTGTTTACATCGCCATGGATAGAACCCAAACCGGGATCCATGGGTTTGCCAAATCCGCATTATGATATGGACCTCCTGACACCTGACGGAAGATCAGCTGAAGCAGGTGAACAGGGTCAGATAGTGATCAGGTATGATAAAAATTATCCGGCAGGATTGTTTAAGGGATATTACAGAAATACCAGGCTAACGGATGAGGCCATGTCGGAAGGTATTTATTATACAGGTGACCTGGCATGGAAGGATGAAGATGGATACTTCTGGTTTGTTGGCCGGGCAGATGATGTCATCAAAAGTTCGGGGTACCGTATAGGACCTTTTGAAGTGGAAAGTGCACTGATGTTACATCCGGCTGTGGTGGAATGTGCCATTACCGGTGTACCGGATGATATTCGTGGGCAGGTGGTAAAGGCAACAGTGGTGTTGGGAAAAGAATATAAGGATAAGGCAGGTGATGACCTTGTTAAGGAACTTCAGGATCATGTAAAACAGGTGACCGCACCATACAAATATCCCCGCATCATTGAATTTGTCGATGAACTACCCAAAACAATCAGTGGCAAGATACGCCGTGTAGAGATTAGGGAGAGGGATCACAGGTAAAAATAAGGAAGAGGCTGTCCAAAAAGGCAAATAAGAATATAAGGAACTTATAAATTGATAGTGATCCTTCTATTACCCCTCCAAACCTCCCCTAAAGTGGGAGGCTTTAAGTCCCCTTTAGGGGATTTAGGGGTAGTTTTTAAAAAGCTACTAACAATCCGTAAGTAAAACTTATACAGATTTTACTTTTTGGACAGCCTCTTCAATTCTGTTCTTTATATCCTTATTCTTTTACCAGTTTCTCGGTTAATACCGTCTCCTCAATATTTATTTTAAGGATATAGATACCTGAATTCAGAGTATTTATGTCAATATCTTTCCTGTTGGATGCTTCTAAAACCAACTTCCCTGATGTATCAAAAATTTTCATCTGATAGCTTTTGTCGGTATTAATGAAGAGCTTGTCTTTAGCCGGATTTGGATAAAATGAGATAATCTCTTGTGCTACCTGCTCCAATCCGGTGGCAACCACATTGATGTAACTTGATTTGGTCATGGTGTTTTGTCCCGCATCGTTTATACACGTCAAAGAAACCTGGTAAATACCCGGATTACTGTAATTAATTACCGGGTTCTGTATTGCAGAAGTTGACGGTGTTCCTCCCTGGAATGACCACTGCCATGTTTCAGGGTTGTTGATGGACTGGTCAATAAACTGAACCTGTAGAGGTGCTGTTCCTGAGATGAAATCAGCTGTAAAATTAGCCACAGGAGCCAGTTGCAGACTTCGGGTTCCAACAGTGTAATATACAGGCCATCTGGCATCGTATATTAATATGTCGGCATTACCGGATGCTGAAATTTTATTGGAAGCAAGACTAATTTCTGCGACGACTTCAAGATCATCTGTGGTGAGTGCAGAGTAAGCAATTTTATCATCATTTTTTGAAAATGACGGATATCCAAGCGTTGCATTAGATACAATCATATCCAGATCGCCGGTCAAAAGATTTGCTCCCAGAACGGCATAATCTTCGTTTACATTATCAAAATAGTCAAAAGCAATAATATAAGGTGAGTTTTTGGAAAATACCGGATTGCCAACGCTGACGTTTTCAGGCAGGTCTCCATACAGTTTGGTAATAGTCCCGTCTCCAAAATTGTTGGTTTCATTATCCCAGACCTTTATAAATCCTATATCCCAGTAACTGATATCATCACCTGTTGATGAATTCAGTTGGTTGTAGGAATCATACATCAGGTATTCTCCTGTAAAATCAAATTCAATGGCATCGGCGTAGAGTACCCCACCGGCATCTTCGCCACTGTGACTGGTTGTTGGATTATACAGATGGTACTTTGCCCACTGTGCCGCATTAAAGTCGTAAATATAAATAGCTGTATCTACTTCAGTAGAAATGGCTGCAACACGAGTGCCGTCTTTTGACACGGCAACGTTATCCCAGAAAGCTTCCTGTGAGAGATAGTTCTCTGCCGGAGTGTTTGGGTCAATACTTAAGTATTTTATATAATCGTTTTGATCTACAAAAACTGCATCCACCCCGTTGTCTGTTACACTGGGTTTCCCTTTCATGTCAGTTGTTGTGAGGCCAATAAAGTCTTCTCCTGTTGTTGTGGTTCTATATAAATAATATGGAAACTGTGTGTCGGTATTGTAGGTTAAAAGATATTCATCTCCCTGGTTGGTGTTGTAATCCTGTTCATAATCAATTACTTCTTCTTCGTAAATACCAACAGCATCGAAAGCTTCACCAGCCTTTGTTACTTCATTCGAAGCATCACCATATAAATCTTTTGCAGACTGTATCACGGCTATTCTTAAATCGATATACTGTGATTTGCTGGTAAGGTAAGTCGTTAGTGCCCGGTAATATACCTGTTCGGCTTTATCTTTTGTAATAGCTGTGGCAAAAAGATAATAGGCATAATTTCCGATACCGCTGTTTATATGTACACCACCATTATCCTGATCGCCAAGATACATTTCCTTTAAATGATCAGGTTGCCAGTAAGGGTCGTTAAGACCTGTTCCCATGTTGTGGGGATCAGCCATGTTGCGTAGCGCACCGGATGGGGAGAAGGTTGTTTTGGTAATATCTTCTCCAATCAGCCAGTCTTCACGGTCAACCATGGCACCGAAAATATCCGCGTAACTTTCGTTTATAGCTCCGGACTGTCCCTGGTATTCAAGATTGGCTGTACTGGAAATAATGCCGTGCCCCAGTTCATGTGCTGTAACATCCAGTGCACCTGCCAATGGTTTAAAATTGATTCCCCCATTGCCATAGAATGCTGCTTTACCATTCCAGAATGCGTTTTCCATGGATGTGCCATCATCGTTTGTAACGTTAATAAGCGAAATAATATTTCCTCCCTGACCATTGATAGAATTTCTTCCATACGCATCTTTATAATGGCGGTATGCCGTGGTTGTATTGTAGTGAGCCGAAATTGCTGTTGGGTTATTCCATGTGTTATTCGATGATGTAACCTGGGTATAATCGAGGTTTTGTGTCGATGTGTTTTGTGCATCCAGAGTCATTATCTGACCTTCGCCTGTTTCAGTGTTAAACATAGGTTCGGCAATATCCATCAGGTAATATGTTCCGTTCTCAAGATAAGTGTTTACAGTGCGTTGCACATTATTTAAATCTGTAGCTGTGGCGGTTGCAGGACCATCTGATTTGGTATTATTATATGCTTTGACCACAGAACCATTACCGGCATCAATATAATATATCCATTCTTCAATAATATTTGGCCTGTACTCAACTTTGTAAACCAACTTGTTATCGTAAATAACAAGCTTTGGCTGAACCGGATCATACCCCAGGAAATTCCTTTGGGGTTCACTTATGGCCCGGCAAATAGTTCTGGTAGAAATATCTGATTTTACTTTTTGAACAGCCTGTTCTTCTGTGAGGCTAGAAGTGGTTTGGATATCCGGATCAACCAGGTATATCTTTCCGGTAAATAAATCCCTGTCCGATTTTATATGAAGGAAGCTTTCACCTCCCTCAACTTCTATCCCTTTATAAAGTTGTTGTGCCTTAATATGAGTGATCCCAAGTTCATCGGTTATGACAGATCTTATTTCAAGATCCTTTTCAGGATCATGGAGCCGTGTTGTTGAAGAAACAGACGTGTGAAAGTCATAAAATTGCTGCTTCAGAGTTCTTGCACTTTTTGTCTGAAGCTCCTTTTTATCTACTTCAAAATACACTGGCAATCCCTTTGACTTTACCAGGTTTTTAACGTTGGAATTCTGTGATAATCCGGGTTGCTTCATATTTTTTGAAACAGGGAAAGCTGATGTTGAAGACAGTGGAGTGGATTTAGTTTGCGTGCCGCTATTGATGGTCGTATATTTCAGGTTTGTTGCTGTGGTGCCTGACGTATTGCGGTTGACAGTTTTAAAACTATGTGTCTGTTGGGCAGATGTAAGTACCGAAGGGAAAAACAGAAACAGGAAAGCGTATAATTTAATCTTCATAATAAGCTAGTTTAACGTTTTTACAAGTTCAGAATAAAACTCTTTCAATACAGGATCAGATGAAGCATCGGACCAGGTTGCCTTGTTTTGGTAGTCTTTGGTAATCACTTCAATAAAGTATGTCATGTTACCTTTGGTATCATTTTGAATATGCTCAAAATCAATTTTTTTCAGGTGTTTTGAAATTCCTTTGAGTGATCTGTAATCAATACGTTTGAGTTGTTCCTGCTGTTCGCCGTTCATTTTAAATACAAAACCTTCAGCATTCAGCATATAGGTATTCGTTAAGCCTGTAAATCCGCCACCACTGCCAAATGTAATCTCTTCAAAATTATTTACGGATCCGGTTTTTTTCAACGATGAACAACTTGCCATTATCAGGACCAATACAAGTAAAAAATGGGCTTTCATAATATTTAGTTATAAAGATTAACAGAAAAACCGTATACAGGATCACATACTGATCCTGTACCGGTTTAATTTTTCCAGTTATAAAATTAAGGAAATAAAAGCAATAAATAACAATTTTGGTTAGCTCAGGAAACCTTATTACGGTGTAAAATATAATCCATTACAAACCATAGCAATAAGGAAAACAGAAATATGATTATGCCGTAAATAGGTGCGATCATGGATACCTTTAAACCACCAAAAAACAGAGATTTTGATATGTCACCCACTTTTGCAATATAACTGAACGCAACATACATTCCGATTAATTGCCCTAATATTCCTGTTATCATGGCAAAAAAACCAAATGATTTAATGTAAGACAGTCTGTGTATAATCAGATCAGTTTTGCTCTCTTTGGCCTTTGTTCCAATAATAAAGTGATAGATTCCCCATGCCAGAATAATAATTAAAACAAGGGTAAGAATGCCCATAAACAGGGCGCCGCCTTCATAAAATAGTTTCATCATAATTTGAATTTTTTTAGTTCACTTCAAAATTAAGTTGAACCCCCAAAAACAGCAATGTCGTATCCGGTCCTAAACCTGTTGTTCAGCATTCTTAGCGCTGTTTCATTAAAAAGTGACGTCAAATTCCGTAAAAAAATTTCTATATTTAATCTTTGTTGTAAGTTAAGTGTTACAACAAAAGAAATATAAAATTAGCGAGAATGAATTTATTTGACGGGGAAAAGTTTATAAAGGAACTTTATCAGGAATTCGATGTGATTGATCAAAACCTGAAATCATTTCATGATGATTTGTGTCGTGATGTTTTTGCGCTGATTAAAAAAAGTTTTTCGGATATCAGATTGACAGAAGAACTCCGATCGGCCATTAAAGATAAGATAACGGAAGTATTTTTTTCCACTCAAAGTGTGATTGATAAGGATAACACATATGCTGAATACCGGATAAATGAAGAACTGGACAGAATGAGAAGTCTGATTGAAAAGAGAGAAAGGGAAAGCATGAACCCGGAATTTGACGCAAAACTACTTTATTTTGTAAAATACCATATTGTTGAACACTTTAGTGCCGTTTATAATCTCTCATCAGAAGGCTTTTTGCTGCTTGACTTATATGTGAAGTATCACTTTCAGGACTTGCGGCAATTCAACAACAATCTATAGTAACAAAACTTTTATTTTAGAAGTCAGAAAATGGCAGTTAAATTTCCTAAACCGGTGTGGCATATTATTTTCTGGATAATTGTCGTATTGTTTTTAACGTTGGTGTTTGGGGTTTCGTGGGGGAATAAACTGCATGCGTTTTTCTTTACCATTTCGTTGTTGCCTGTTATCATGGGAACGTCATATTTTTTTAACTATGTACTGGTTCCTAAGTTTCTGCTTCAAAAAAAATATTTCAAATTCGGACTATACTTTTTTTATACGCTGGTTGTTTCATTATATCTGGAGCTGATGGTTCTGATGTGGGCTTTTATTTACCTGGCTAAATTTGATTACAGTGAGATAGGCCCTAATGCTTCTGATGGTATTACGCTTGGCGTGATTTTATATGTTATAGTGTTTATTGGTTCATTTACATTAATGGTAAAACAGCTGGCAGATAATCACAAGGAGCTGCTCATTTTAAGAGAGGAGGTGGCAAAAAGAGAAGCTGGTGTTCTTGAAGTTATGTCCAACAGAAAACTTACCCGGATTCCGTTGAACGATATTCTGTTTATTGAAAGTTTATCAGATTTTGTTAAAATACACACGCAGGGAGAGGAGGTAGCGAGTAAAGAGAAAATCAGTTCTCTGGAAGAACGGTTACCGGATTATTTTCTCAGGATCCATCGTTCGTTTTTAATCAATACGGATAAAATTAGCCGTTTGAGCAATAATGAAATTGAGATTGATAAATTTACCCTCAACATTGGGCGCAGCTACAAAAAGGATGTAGTTGAAAGCTTAAAGCCTGTAAATCAGTCCTGATAATCCGGTGTGTACACCAGTTCAACAACTCCGGATGTAAATTTTTTCTGCCGGATAAGTCTGAGTTGCATTTCATCCGGCAGACCTTCGAACAGTTCAATGCCTTCCGAAAGCACATATGGCATTATGAAGACTCTGATCTCATCTATTAATCTGTTGTTCCAGAAAAGCGTATTGACCTGTCCACCTCCTATTAACCATATGTTTTTACCTTCGCCTGATTTCAGGATTTTTATAAAGGAAACAGGAACGTCAGAAATAAATTTCGCATACTGATCATCCGCCTTATCCCGGTTTCGGGTCAAAACGTAGTTGGTTTTATTTTTATACGGAAATTCAATATCCCAGCCTATGATCTGCCGATACGTTTTGTTACCCATTATTGTTGTGTCAATGGTCTCCAGAAAACCGGCATACCCGTAATCATCCTTATCGGGATTTGGAAGATTTTCCAGCCAATCCACACTTCCGTCCTTACGTGCAATTTTGCCGTTCACACTACAGGCTATATACAGAACGACCTTACGCATCGGTTTAAAAATCAATATTTAAAAGATCCAGTTTTGTATCCGGGTCAGTCAGTATCAATACTTCGTGCATATATGGCACCCTGTCTGAAATGTCGCCATTAACAGGCAGGAACCATGGTACTCTCCATTTTCGTGGATTATAAACCGGGTTTTTGATTAGAACAAAGCGCTTATCCAGATCGCTGAATGAATTGGGAAAGAATTTAAACGGAAGGGTTTCAAAATATTCATTGATCACCAATTCACGGGAATAGAAACAACTTTTATGATTTAAATTGAATGCTACGTCCTGACGGGCACTTTTCAGGACAAATCCATTGGCATCATTATTAAAAGTTGCCATATTCAATTCAGACTGCAGCTCAAAATCATCGAATTTTGTTCCAGCCATAAGATACTGATCCGGAACAATATATCTTGCACCTTTCGGGCTGGCTTTCCATTCCACGTACAAAATGGCGTAGGTTTCCGGTTCAACCAGCATAAAGCCTTTCTGCAGAGCCCACGGTGCAGATTCAGTCTGATCGAACGAAATTTTGTATACTGGTCTATCCATGTACCGGGTTTTACCTTCCAATACATATTCATAACTTTTTCGATACTGTTGCTTCAGGAATGTAGCTCCGTTATAGACAGGATCCATGTCCTGAATATCGTAGATACTGTTAACCTTAGGTGAAAAATCCACATGATTATCGTAGTTATCGGTTTTGAACCATTGTCCCTTTAAAATCCTTGAACTATAAATAATAGAGTTGTCCAGTATTCCCGGAACACGTATAACAACATTCAGATCAAGCAACGACTGCATCTCTTTCCCCCAACCGGTTTCCTGACGGTAGGCAACCAGTCCGTATTCAGTTTTTTTCGATCGCGTTTTTAACAGATTCCGGATAGCATGTCTTGCAATATCATTTCCATCTTCATTTGTTTGTGACAATTTTAATGGGCTCAGCGTAACATGCGTATCATTATCGCTTATATCAGAAGCAATTAGTATTTTGTCTGCTTCTCCCTTGTAGGAAATAATTACAGTGTCATAATCTCTCACCAAAGCCATATCCAGATAGAAGTTGCCATCTTCATCCGTCACGTTGCCCCATTTTCTGGACAAAACTGTTACATCGGCAAACACGGCAGGTTGGTTATCTGGTTGGCTCACATGAACTTTGATTTTTGTTGGATTAATCCAAACGGGTTCCGGTTCTTCTTCTACTACGGGTATGTCATCAGGATTTTCGTAAAAAATAACATCATTCTCTTCTGCTGGCTCTTGCTCTGCCAATACTGGAGGAGCCAATGGTTTGTCTGATCCGAATTCCAGTCGCGCGTTACCAGGTACTCCATCTGCAGACAGGCCAACCACATCAGCCCTAAACCTGTGTCCGCTATCTGAATTGTAAAATTCCACGACTGCCTTACCGAATTCATCTGTTTCTATTTCAGGATTCCAGTACAGTGTTGTGCGTTCATCAGATTTAATTTTTGTGTCAGGATCAGAATAATCCGGAGAATAGAATTCTTTTGTTTTACTGTACCCTGTTACTTTTAATTTTAATATTCCCTTGTAATGAACCTGACTGTAAAGTCCACCACCATTTACGGTATAGATAGACAGTATACCTACCGGTGCAGTCAGGTTTTCAGATTGCTCGATCATCGAATTAACGTCTGAAATAGCAGATTGATCATCTCCGATCTGAGTATTGTAAAACTCTGCAAGACCTTTCAATACGTTACCGGGTTGGTCTTCCTGAGGGTAAATAAGATCAATAGAACTTACAATTGTAGGATCAAGAATAATTAAATCCTGAACCTGATAGAGTCTGTGCATTTTGTTAAGCACACCATTCGCATTTGTAGATCCAACAAGTTCTCCGTCAACAAAAATAAAGAACTGATGACGTCGTCTGTCCTTTGGTGTGAATCTGATCGACGTGTCTGATGTCATTAGTACTTCGAGTCCGGGTATTGCATCTTCTATGATACTCATCAATCCCCAGTTCCAGGGTTTTTGTTCGTTGAGATCTTCAAGTTGTCTTTTCCCAACGGTTTGATCCGGAGCACCATATTTCTTTACCATGGCATTTTTAAAATCCTTGCCTTTAGTTCCGGTAACAGTTACCTCGTCAATAATTACATCTGTGGTATCCAGGTACAATTGATTATCGGCGGCAGCGGCCAGTTCTTCTTCCAGGGTATTTCTTTTTAACAGGCCGGTATTGTAAACTCCGGAAAGATTTTCGCCTCTCAGTTCAAATGGATTTGAGACAGAGAAGTCAACTGGTTGTGATTTATTGTTGGTCTCAAGTTCCAGCAGAAAATCTTTCTTCAGGTTCATCTTGTTTTTTGTCTGTAAAACAGCACTCATGGTGTCATTAAAATCTTTCAATATAAACGAAAATTCACCATTGTCATCTGTAAATTGTGTGTATACGTTAAAACTCTTGGCAAAAAACAATGTAACATCCATGCCTGAGGGAACTTCTTTCTTTTTATTATTGTTGCGAAATAACTGACCTTTAAAGTAAAGTCCTGGTTCTTCAAGATATTTGGGCATTGGAATGGTATCCTTTAGCACTTCTTCCCATGTATAACGTCTCCATCCATTTGTCAACATCAGCAGTTCTGACATAAGATAGTTTTTGGAACCTAGTTTCAATATGTCCTTCAGGTCTTCAGGTAAACCAGGGAGCATAGAACTCAAATAGAAATTGGATACAAAATCGGGATCGCGATATAGTTCCTCGCTTAATCGATCCGCATCGGTAACAGCTAGTGAAAAAGATCCTTTTACAGGATATCCTTCTTTGTCTTTAGCTGTTAGTTCAACGGAAACTTTTCCTCTTTTATCTGCTTGAAAATGTGGATTATCAATGCTGAACTGGAGCTGGTCATTCTTGCTGAGAAAAAACAGACGTTCGCACACCGGACGTTTGATATGATCGAAGACCGTAAACTGAATAATACCTGTATTCAGGTCTTGTTTTGGAATGGCATACGTTTTTGTTTCCTGATTCAGGCTGTCTGAAAGGGCGTAAACAGGCGAGGTATTCTGCATGGCGAGTAAAAATAAGTTTTCAAACCTGCCTGAGCTGTTAGTGATGGTCACCAGAATATTTGGAGCTTGTGGGGATGATTCAACCTTCAGATTGTATCCTGATAGCAGAACCTCAGGAAGGGGAAATTTCAGGGGGTCAGGTTCATTGTCTACATTTATTTCTGCAAAATATGTTTTACCGGCCTCTGGTGTAAACATAAAGAATCCACGTCCCTTCCAAAGTGTTTGTATGGTGGAAACAATATTCCCTGTATTGTCTTTAACATAACCTGTTACTGCAATATTCAGTCCTGTTTTGTCTTTGGCTTCAAACGCCACTTTGCAATTGATGCCGGATAATATTTCACCACCTTCAGGATAAAAAGTAAGTTTTAGTCCGGGCTCTTTGTTCTGTTCTTCTGTATAATCAGGCGTCTCTACTTCCTTGTTTTTATTTCCCCTTATATTCAGGTCCTTTAGGATATTTGAAACAGTATCTTCAATTGCATATTCATTTTTCTCTTTCGAAGGTTGATCATTCAGGATATACACAGGTTTTCGGTAATAAAAATCGGCACCGGTATTTCGCATCCAGTTTGTATAGGCAACAAGTATATATTCGCCACTTTTATATTCTGAAGGAATATCAATTTGCCCATATGCCCTTCCTTTGTTTAGTTTCAGTATCTTTTTTTGAATGACACCTCCGGTTGGCTTGAGTAAATCAACATACATAACAACTTCTGTTTCATTCAGCTTTTGATTTTTTACATTCATAATAAAACCACTGAACCAAATTGTTTCACCCGTATAGTACACCGGTTTATCGGTTTGCAGATAGGCTTTCTCCTGCCTGTAAACTGTTTGGTAGCTCATTATTTTTCTGATAAAAGCAGTGTTTGAATCTGCAATTTCTGTTGTAGCAGATATGCAGAATACTGCAATTAGCAGGATCGCCGGAATGAGAGGTTTTTTAATCTTTAGCATTTTTCCAAAAGGTTATATTAAAGGCCTTAAATTACTAAAGTTTTTTAAAAAACGCCCTGTCGGTTAAATAAAATCAAAAAAAAGGCACCGCTGGTATTGCGATGCCCTGTTTTTAATTCTTAAACCGATGAATTATGGTTACATCTTCATAAATTTCCCTGTTGCCTTACCATTAACAAAAACAAGATAAATGCCGGAATTTAAAGATTCAATATTCAGTTGATTATGTATATTTTCCTCGAGAACCTTTGATCCGGTAAGGTCAAAGATTTCAACCTTTGCAGGGGAGCTCATCTTAAAGTAAAGGACTTCTCTGGCCGGATTCGGATAGAATGCAACTGGTTGTGATGATAGCTTCTGAACCGGTTGAAACTGCCCTGCTGCCATATCAATAATCATGTAGCCCAGTTCATCCTGTGCCACTGTTTTTGCACCGGTTGACATTTCAGCCTGTTTGAATACGCGTTTATTCAGGTTAACATCAAAGTAGCGGAGCGATGTTGTCACATTATCATTGGCTGTCTGTAATTCTGCGAACAAAGCCGGATCGGTATAGGAATCGTCTACATTGATCTGTACCTGCTTTAGAAGGTCACCAACCATAGAAGTAGTTTTCCCAACAGCAATCTTTTTCCGGTCCAGAACACCGGTACCTTCAGTTGCAGCAAAATATGTGATTGTTTCAGATGAAACAGAAGCTGTTTGCGCTGCTTCTTTCTGAATACATACCTGGAATCCTGTAGTGGTCACATCTTTAATCCTCACCTTTGTAGGGAAAGATGTAACATCGGTAAGCTGTGTGACAAATACAATGGGTTTGGTATCAAACGGAACGGTAAAATTCACCTGCTTCCATGATCCATTTACAGATGAAACCTTTTTTACTTCTGCTGTAATACCTTCCATATCGTAGTTTCCGTCCGGTAAAGCGAGGAAAGATATGGATTCCGGCTTGTTTTGAATATCCAGATTATCGCCAGCCTGAAATGCCCAGGTTTCGACACGCATATCTACTTTACTGTCATCCAGTTTGCTGATTCTTTTTGTGAGCTGTGGTTTGCTGTTTCTATATGAAATTGGTCCCAGAATAATAGACGGATCATTTGTAAACGATTGTGGAAATACACAGGCCTGATCATCAAAATTTGAAACCATAAATTTAGCAATCTGGATGGAATCCTGTCCGGAAGTCACAGATACGGATTTAACAGGGGAATAAACAGTGGTACCACCAGCAATAACACACTTGATCCGGAACTGGACTGTTCCCTGAACACCCTCCTGGTAAGGATCCTGATAAACGGTAACTCCCGGATTTGTGGTACTGAATACTTCCACAAATTCACCATCGTTTATGCGTCTTTCCACTGTAACTATATTGGTAAGTTCCTTGTTCGGATCTTCCCACTGAATTAAATTCTTTTTCAGCGAAGGAATGGATGTTAAAAGCTTGATGTATGGTTTCTGTGTATTCCAGTGAGGAATAACTTCATTTTTATGGGTGAATGCAATTTCTGAAGGATTATCGTAGTAATATTGTCCAGCCAGTGTCAGTCCGCCGTTTAAAACCATAGCACGGCAGTCCTGTACCCAGTCGTAGATAAAGTAGCGTTCCACAAAACTTGCAGTATCCAGAACCTGCAGTATAGCTTTCATGTCATTCAGCTGTTTGTTTGCATTTGCCGTATTATATTCCCTGTTTCCTGCCGGCCAGCTTTCCGTGGTCCAGTTGGCACCGTTATTCCATTCTGTGATCCATAACGGGCGACCGGTTCTGTCGTGAATATATTTCAGGCTGTTATACCAGTCTTGTGCCGATTTCACCCAATAACAGTGAAGGGCAACAAAATCTACCCTGTAATTTAGTTCATCGCACTTTGCGATAAAATCAAACAGGTTTCCCCCTCCAGGTGCTGAGTTCCATTCTGAGGACCAGGCAGGAGACCCAATTCTTAATCCCGATTTCATGAAATTGGGCCATTGAGAAATCATATCATCCATTGATATATTGGACTGATCCGGTCTGTCCGGTTCATTGAACCCAAGCAGATGACTTATGTTTTGTTTGTTATTAATGGCATCCCATGATGGCCATCCTCCATTCTGGCGTATCGCAGCATATTCATAGTTATAAGAAGAATTACCACCTATATTCCAGTCGTAATATGCTGTAGAATTAATGTCTTCAGGATTCCAGCCTGCTTTACCTTTTTTAGTTACCCATTGGTGTTTGAACACACGGATAAAGGAAACCTTGCCGGATAACAATGCAGGCATATTAATTTCCAGATCGCTGTTATCAGCAATAAAAACGCGGCTGTATCCCGAACCATCGTTATTGTTGGCAAATGTTGCCATATAGCCTCTTTTAAGTTTAAAAGACATAATGGCATTATCGAATGCCCCCAGGTTTGTATAGTAAGTGTGCACTGCATACGAACTCTGATTGCCTCCGAATTCTGTTTCTGTATAAACAGTCAGAGGTTTAAAATCTGATCCGTGAGGCATGATTACGGTGCCCAGTTTATAAATAGCCACACGTCCGTTTGTGCCATCAGTTAGAGTGTTACCGTTAATTTTTATGGAGGTTCTGTATTTGGCTACCACTTCCGTAGGACGCATATTGTCAAAAAATAACCAGGCGTCTACATTGGTAAGATCAACAGTACTGTTGGTTAAGGCATTCTTAGAATTTGTTATATGATATTCTACAGCCTCGCTCAATACAATATCCTGTTCCAGAAGAGAATCAACGGTCTGTACGTCAACAGCATGTGCACTTGTCATTCCGAAAATCATCAGGATTGCCGATATCAAAGAAGCTCTTCTAAAGAACTGATTTTTTCTGAGCGACTTAAAATAAAAAGTAGTTTTAAAAGTGTTTAAATTATTCATGTTGCGGATTTAAAATTCTGATGCAAAAATATTTATTAATTCTGTATGGCCCCCAAACCGATGTGCAAGATACTGCAACAAATTTCATACCAGGGGTTATAAAATCAAAATAGAGTGTAAATTTTTCGACAGCCATCTTTGGCACATAAATTACGCTATACAAAATGACAGGAATTGCATTTGTTGCATTTTAAGTTTTACTTTTGCACAGGTAATAAAAGATCACTTATCAATGAAGTTTCTATATCTGGCAGGTCTAATAGCTGTTTTAATTGGCTGTAAATATAACAGGCAGCAGGAAAATAGTTTGGCCAGTGTCCTGACAAATGAATATGCTAACGGATTCAGTATTGAAAATAACGATGAAGCTTACATTATTACCGTCATGCATCCCAATGATCACAGTGTACCATTTCAGAAGTTTGCCTTATATAGAAAAGAACCTTTAAAAACCAGAAATGATATTGAATTTCAACTAAAAATTCCACTAAAAGATGTGGCTGCACTTTCTGTTACACATATCGGTTTTATAAATGCTTTAAATGCCATTAAAAGTGTAAAAGGTGTTACAGATCCTTTTAGAGTATATAATTCTGAAGTTAAGTATGGCATTGAAAAAGGAGAGGTGCAGAATCTGGGTGAAAGCATGGTGCCGGATACTGAAAAGATTCTGGCAATGCATCCCGATGCTGTGTTTATGTCCGGGTTTCCCAACGCAAAAGAAAATAACCGGATATTGAAAGAAGCCGGAGTACCGGTTATTTACACTGTGGCCTGGACTGAAAAAACACCATTGGCTCGAGCCGAATGGATTAAGTTTTTTGGATTATTGTATGATAAAGAAGCATATGCAGATTCTGTTTTTTCTGCTGTGGTACAACATTATAAAACATTGGTGAATTATGCGGATTCTCTTGATACAAAACCTGATGTATTTTGCGGAAACAGTTTCAAGGGAGTCTGGTATCTGCCAGGTGGTAAAAGCTATGTGTCGGGACTGATTAAGGATGCTGGTGGAAATTATATTTTTAACACAGATACCACATCCGGAAGCATGGCCGTAAGTTTTGAGGTGGTTTATTCCGAAGCAAAAAACGCAGACTACTGGCTGAATGTACAGGAAAAAACCATATCAGAGATGTTATCTCACGATAAGCGTTACGGTTCATTTAGACCGGTTGAAATTGGTAATGTGTATAATCGGCAGGGACGTGGCGTTTTAAATCGGGGAAACGATTATTTTGAAACAGGAACCTGGCGACCGGATTTAGTTTTAAGCGATTTAATTCATATTTTACATCCCGAAACAGGACGAGATTCCTTAATCTTTTACAAACGGCTGGATAAATGAAACAAACTTCCCGGTTTACATTCCGATTGGTAATTGTAGCGCTGCTGACCGTGGTGTTCTTTATTGCCAATTTATTGATGGGAAGTGTATCTATTCCTCTTATGGATGCCATTAAAATCTTGTTCGGATCGGGTATGGATTCAACTTATACATACATTATTCTGGATTTCAGATTGCCTAAGGCTTTGGTGGCCATTTATGTAGGAGCAGGACTCTCAGTGTCGGGATTAATGATGCAAACGTTGTTTCGAAATCCGCTGGCAGGACCATTTGTATTAGGTATCAGTTCTGGTGCGAGCCTTGGAGTTGCTTTGTATACCATGGCAGCTGGTTTGGCGTTTGGAACGGCGACTGTTTTAACGACCGGAGCACTGGGAATTGTTTTTTCAGCTATAATTGGAGCTGCGCTTGTTATGGCACTGACACTCCTGGTTTCGTTACGCGTAAACGATACGGTTTCTTTGCTTATTGTTGGTATCATGTTTGGCAGCATCACAGGGGCAATAGTCACAGTTTTACAATATTTCAGTGATCCGAATACAGTACACAATTTTTTGGTATGGACATTCGGAAGCTTGTCGGGAATCACATGGAGTGAAGTGCGGATAATAACGGTCTGCTTTGCCATTGGAATTGTACTTGCATTTGCTCTGGTCAAGAATCTGAATGCCATGTTGTTGGGTGAAAATTATGCCCGTAGCATAGGTGTAAATAATAAACAATTACGCATTATAATTATATTGATCACAAGTTTGATTGCCGGCACTTTAACGGCTTTTGTGGGACCCATTGGTTTTATTGGAGTCGCTGTTCCGCATATGGCACGTTTCGGACTCAACAGTTCGGATCACAAAAAACTGATGCCATTAACTGCTTTGTATGGAGCATCTTTAATGCTTTTGTTTGATATTATATCACAGCTGCCGGGATTACATAATACTATGCCTATTAATGCGGTAACCGCCTTGTTTGGGGCGCCGGTAGTGATCTGGGTCATCTTCAGAAGTAAATCAAAAAAGAGCGCATTCTGATGGTGGAATTTAAAAACATACCGTTCGATACCATTCTTCAGACGACGAATCTGAGTATCGGTTACAAAAGCCGGAGGAAAGTTCATAAGATCGTAATGTCGGATCTGAACCTGAGTATTTTCAGAGGAGAAATGATTTGCCTGATCGGACCGAATGGTGTTGGAAAATCGACACTGATCCGGACTATTTCGGGCATGCAGCCTGCCATTGAAGGTGAAACCTACATCGAAAATATTCCGCTTAATGATGAAAATCTGAAACAGTTGTCGCGTATGATCAGCGTAGTGCTGACGGACCGGATCAATCCCGGACATTTTACCGTGTTTGATATGGTTGCCATGGGACGACATCCGCACACCAACTGGTTTGGTAGTCTGGGGCCTGAAGATATGGAAGCGATAGAAACCTCTCTGAAGCAGGTTGGTATGTTGAGCTTTTCGGATCAACCCTTCGAAAACCTGAGTGACGGCGAGCGGCAACGGGTTATGATCGCCAGGGCTCTTTCGCAGGACTGTCCGTTGATTTTACTGGATGAACCAACCGCACACCTTGATTTACCCAACAGGGTGGAAATTATGAAACTGTTGCGTTCTTTAGCCAGAAGGACCAATAAATCCATTCTGATATCTACGCACGAACTGGATCTGGCGCTACAGACGGCAGACCGCGTATGGCTGATGACGGAAGAGCGCGGTGTAATTACCGGAACACCGGAAGACCTTGTGTTAAGTGGTGAGTTCGAACATGCATTTCATAACCAGTCCTTTGATTTTGAGATCAACTCGGGAACATTTAAGGTGGTGTATGAGCAGAATAAATTTGTAAAACTAAAGGGTGATAATGTGCGTGTATTCTGGACGCGCAGGGCTTTGGAGCGACATGGATACCGGATTTCTGATGAGGCACCGTTTGAGGTCATCGTTAACGAGAAAGACTGGCTGGTAGAACGCGGAACGGAAAAAGTAGTATGCAATACGATTTGGGAGGTTTTGAATTCGCTGATTGCCTGATCTTACATTTGTGCTATCTTTGTTGTATATGCAGAATCCAAACGATGAAATAAGGTTTACCGGACAGCGGGAACGGTTGGTGCGTGAACTGGAGCGGAAAGGAATAACGGATGTTTCTGTTTTAAATGCCATAAATAAAGTTCCCCGGCATAAATTTTTCAGACCTGATTTACTCTCATTTGCTTATTACGATAATGCCTATCCGATTGGAGCGGGACAAACCATATCTCAGCCTTATACTGTAGCTTATCAGACTGCTTTACTCAAAGTGGACAGAGGTTTAAAGGTGCTGGAAATAGGAACCGGTTCCGGATATCAGGCGGCAGTATTATGTGAAATGGGCGCTACCATATACAGCATTGAACGTCAGAAAAGTCTCTACTCGGTTACACCTGTTCTGCTGAAAAGACTGGGATACTATCCCAAGCTGGTTTATGGTGACGGGTTTGAAGGGATTCCGGAAGAGGCACCGTTTGACCGGATATTGATAACGGCAGCAGCACCTGAGGTTCCTCAGAAATTGCTGAAGCAACTGACTGTGGGTGGACTGATGGTTGTGCCTGTTGGTGGTGAACCGCAGATAATGATGCGGATTGCACGGATCAGCGAAACAGATTTTGAGATGGAGAAGTTCGGTGCCTTTACATTCGTGCCGATGCTGAAAGGAGTTGAATAAGACACAAGAACCAAGAATCAAGATATAAGACAGATTAAATAACTAAAGAATAGATAAATGAAGAATGGTTTTACATCGTACAGCGATAATCTGCTTTTCAATCTGCGCTCCCGATAGTTATCGGGATTGTGAGAAATTGTATAAAACTTACAAAGTCTTGATTCTTGGTTCTTGATTCTTGCTTCTAAATAAAACTAATATGCTAACAATTAAAACATTCATATTTAATCCGTTTCAGGAAAACACGTACGTGGTATCGGATGAAAGCGGAGCCTGTGTTATAATTGATCCGGGATGTTCGTCGGATCGTGAAAACAGTGACATTAGTGCATACATTGAAGAAAACAAACTTAAGCCTGAAAAGGTATGGTGTACACATTTGCATGTGGATCACGTACTTGGGAATGCCTTTTTTTACGAAAAATATGGTTTAAAGCCTGAAGCCCATTTTAATGAACAGGACCTTTACAATATGGTTCAGGGGCAGGCGCAGATGTTTGGTTTGGTGATGAATGCAGAGCCTCCATCCATCGGAAACTATCTGAATGAAGGTGATTTGATAAGGTTTGGAAACACGACGTTTAAAGTATTGCTGGTGCCGGGACATTCGCCCGGAGGGCTTTGTTTTTATTCAGAAAATGATAAGGTGGTATTTGCCGGCGATTGCCTGTTTAGTGGCAGCATTGGACGAACAGATCTCTGGGGAGGTGATCATGATCAGTTGATTAGCAGAATTAAGTCCGAGCTACTGACTTTACCCGATGAAACCGTTGTATATTCCGGTCACGGTCCGAAGACCACGATAGGAGAGGAGGAACAAGATAATCCGTTTATAAATTAGTGGAAGTGCAACTTTAAGTCGCACCCACTTCTGACCTGCTATTTTACAGAGGTATTGCTTTGGGCAAAATAATATTTTTAAAGGTATATTATACCCAGAAAATTAATATTCAGACTTTTCCAGAATATATTTGGCTATTTCAGGTTGTAATTGCTTAAACAAAGCTAATAAAATGGAATAAGTTGGTTTATAGACATATTATTTATCGTCATTACTCCTCTGTAAGATCCTTAATATCAGACAATAGAACCATAATTAACTAAAACATGCCTCTTGACAGTAAGTCAAATTTTTTGTAATTTGCACAGAACAACCCTAAATTATAAACTAAATTTTAAATTTTATTTCTAAAGGAGTACTGATTATTATTTTGTAATTAGTGAAGCATAGTATCTTTTTACACGGGGCAAAAACACCCCGCCTCGTTACTGAAGCAGGGTGAAAACTAAGTTTTTAATCTGTGAAACCAGCACGTTTCACATAAATCCAAATGTAATGAAAAATACTAAGAAAAAAATCATTTCGTGTTTATTAGCAAGTATCATTTTGTTTGTTTCCTGCAGCCAATATGATAGTCCGACAAAGGATTCCTGCAATATTGATGCAGCACAATTGGAGAATATGCATCAGTCTGTTAAAATTAATTTAATTAATGCGAAGTTAGAAGATCCCCAAGTTATTCTAAAGTCTGCTAACGGAAGGGATAGCGAAACAGAATATAGGGAGAATATACAATTTGTAAATGAGAATGGTTTAGAAGCGTTGTTTGAAAAAAACAAGATTGATATAGAAGTGCTTTCAGAGGTTATGTTTTTTAATGAACATCAAAATAGTGAGACTCTTTATCAGGATTTAATTGAAAATTTTAATATTGATAACGAAGATGAAGCACTTATGCTGTTTACTGTTTTAGAAATTTACAATATTTTATTAGAACAAACTTCAATTTCATTAAAATCTTCTGGAGCCGAAGCAGCCAGAAGTATTACATTAGGCTGTGCATTAGCATTGGCTGGCACAATTGGAGCAACTGTTGGATTCATATGGATTACAGGTGGAGCTGCTTTAATTTATGCGCTTACAATGAAAGGTCTTGCTACAGCAGCTTTGATAGAAGCATGTAGTAAATAATAATTACTAAAATTACTAATATGTACACGCCTTATAAATTCCTGATCATTTTTTTTATAATCTTTGAATTAATAGCAATAGTCCTTTTCGTTAAAGAAGAAATTAGCTTACGACTATTTTTGATGTTTACAGGATTATCTGTTGGTATGATTGCATTGCAAAAGTACAATGAAATCCAAAGGAATAAAAAGAATAATACAAAATAGCTAAAACAGACTTGAGGAATTGATCCGATGACGTTGAGTCATCGGATCAATAGTTTTTATAACTTAAATGCCTCTTTTATGGCATCCACATAGTCTAGTTTTTCCCAGGTAAACAGTTCCACTTCTGTTTCCAGTTCTCCGGAATAAGGTGAGCTGAATTTTTTACGAACCACTTCCGGTTGACGTCCCATGTGCCCGTAAGCTGCTGTTTCCAGATAAATCGGATTGCGCAGTTTAAGCCTCGTTTCAATGCCGTTTGGCGTCAGATCGAAAATCTCAGACACTTTATTGGCAATGGCAGCATCACCTAAATCAATGTTGGATGAACCATAGGTGTCTACAAAAACACTGATCGGCTCTGCTACACCGATGGCATACGACAACTGAACCAAAATCTCATCTGCTACACCTGCTGCTACAATATTTTTAGCAATATGGCGCGCTGCATAAGCTGCAGAACGGTCCACTTTTGATGGATCCTTACCGGAAAAAGCACCACCACCGTGAGCACCTTTACCGCCGTAGGTATCCACAATAATTTTACGTCCCGTTAAACCGGTATCGCCGTGAGGTCCTCCAATTACGAATTTTCCGGTTGGGTTCACATGGTAGATAATTGCTTCATCGAACAGTGCCTTAACACGTTCAGGGAGGTGTGATTTCACTCTTGGGATCAAAATATTGATCACGTCGCTTTTAATTTTAGCCACCATGTCTTCGTCAGCCTTCAGCTGTTTATCAGGCGATGAGGGTGTAATAAACTCGTCGTGCTGTGTTGATACCACAATGGTATGAATACGTTCAGGAGCGCCATTGTCATCATACTGAATGGTAACCTGCGATTTGGAATCCGGACGAAGATAAGTCATCTCTTTTCCTTCGCGGCGGATATCAGCCAGTTCTTTGAGCAACAAATGTGATAATTCCAACGATATTGGCATGTAATTATCTGTCTCCCTGCTGGCGTATCCAAACATCATTCCCTGGTCACCTGCACCCTGTGTTTTGGGGTCTTCGCGGTCAACACCTCTGTTTATATCAGCAGATTGTTCATGGATGGCATTCAGAACACCACAGGAGTCTCCTTCAAAACGGTATTCCCCTTTGGTATAGCCAATTTTATTAATCACCTTTCGTGCAATCTCCTGAACATCCACGTAGGTCTGAGATTTTACCTCACCGGCCAGAACAACCTGTCCGGTAGTTACCAATGTTTCGCAAGCAACTTTCGACCTCTTGTCGAAAGCCAGAAATTCGTCGAGCAGAGCATCTGAAATCTGATCGGCAACCTTATCAGGATGGCCTTCAGATACGGACTCTGATGTAAATAAATATCCCATGATTTAAGATTTAAACTTTAAATATTTGTGGATGATTTGTCAGGCAAGGCTTATAAATGCAGATTCTTTTTAGCATTTTTTTATGTGGTTGCAAGCAGCCAAATCTTTCCACGATTACGGCTGCAAATATATATATTTTTCAGACTCATCTGTAATTTTTAACCATTTTAAATAGTTTTAATGCACAATATCAGGCTGGAATTTATACGCTGAAGGAATGATTTATATTGGGAGGATTCATAATTTATGTTAGCCGATAGCATCAGAACATGAAATTCCGTTATTTTTGTGAAGATTATCCGGTTTTATGGCTAAAAAAAGGAAAAGAAAAAGTTTACGTCAAAAGTACCGTATTTCCATCATCAACGAGGAAACATATGATGAGGTACAGTGGTGGAGGTTATCTCCGTTCAATATTCTCATTTTTATGTTTATTGTGTTTACAATTGTTGGAGGTGGTACCGCTGCAATTATCGTGTTCACGCCGTTGAAACAATATATTCCGGGTTTTCCTACCGCTGAAATGCAGGAAAACATAGTAAGAAGTACTATTCTGGCTGATTCACTGGAAAACAAGATGAACCAGTATGGAAGATATCTGAACAGCATTGGTGTTATTCTTGAAGGTGATTTGCCGGAGGAAATGTTTGCCGATACAGGTTCTTCTGAAACTCATCCAACATTTATGGAACGTATGGATCTTGAACCAAGTCTGGCAGATTCGCTTTTTAGATCAGATATTGAACAACGTGAGAAATATAACCTTCAGGTGTTTAATACGGATGAAGAGGAAACTAACGATGATGAGTTGATGCTTTATAAGCCGGTGGATGGTGTGATAACCAACTCGTTTGATCCGGAAGAGGAACACTGGGGCGTTGATCTTGCTGCAGCACCGAACGAAAAGGTAATGGCGGTGGCAGACGGAACAGTAATTTTTGCAGAATGGTCGCTGGTAACGGGTTATGTTATTCAGGTTCAACATGCCAATAATTTGATAAGTGTGTATAAACATAACAGTACCTTGTTGAAGGATGAAGGGAATAAAGTAAAAGCAGGAGAGGCCATAGCGATCATCGGTAATTCGGGAGAACTGACAACAGGCCCGCATCTGCACCTTGAACTATGGAAAGATGGTAAAGCCATTGATCCGGAGAAACACATTGTATTTTAATCCATGGAAAAGACCAGAAAAAAACTAGCTATATTAGGTTCGACGGGTTCAATCGGAACACAAACTCTGGATGTGATTCGTGGACACAGTGATAGATTCGAGGCTTACGTTCTTACGGCAGGTAACAATGCTGATTTGTTGATAAAACAGGCACTGGAATTTAAACCTGAAGTAGTCGTTATCGGAAATAAGGATAAATACCCGACTGTTTCGGAAGCACTGTCAGGTTTACCCATAAAAGTTTTTGCTGGAGAGGAGGCTATTGCCCAGGTGGTTGAATTTGGTGTTGTTGACATGGTGGTGACGGCTATGGTGGGATATGCAGGTTTAAAACCAACCATTAATGCCATTAAAGCTGGTAAAAATATAGCCCTGGCCAACAAAGAAACACTGGTGGTGGCTGGTGAGCTCATCATGGGAATGGCTGCAGAAAACAAGATTGCCATTTTGCCGGTCGATTCCGAACATTCGGCTTTATATCAGTGTATGGCAGGTGAGTGGCAAAATCCGGTTGAAAAAATTATTTTAACGGCTTCCGGTGGACCATTCCGAACCCGCAATTATGACTACCTGCAGAATGTAACCAGCAAAGAAGCTTTGAAACATCCTAACTGGGATATGGGTGCCAAAATAACCATTGATTCTGCAACAATGATGAATAAAGGGTTTGAAGTGATTGAAGCCAAGTGGCTTTTCGGTCTTAAACATAACCAGATTGAAGTCATCGTGCATCCGCAGTCCATTATTCATTCATTGGTGGAGTTTACTGATGGATCCCTGAAAGCACAAATGGGGCTGCCCGATATGAAACTGCCCATTCAGTATGCATTATCGTATCCGAAAAGATTAAGGTCAACTTTTCCTCGTTTTAACTTTTTAGCTTATCCTGAACTGACATTTGAACAGCCTGACCCTGAAAAATTCCGCTGCCTTGAACTGGCATATCAGGCCATGTATTGCGGTGGCAACATTCCCTGTATTATGAACGCAGCAAATGAGGTGGTTGTGAAAGCCTTTTTACAGGACAAAATCGGATTTCTTGAAATTGCAGAAATCATAGAAAAGACTATGGAGAAAACAGCCCACGTTAAAAAACCAACCTACGAGGATTACGTGGCTACCGATGCTGAAGCCCGGAAAATTGCCGCGTCGATGATTAAGTAAGATATAAGAATAAAGACACAAGAACCAAGACGCAAGAGGCGAGACATAAGAATCAAGATACAAGACTACGATTCACGGTTTTACGATTAACGATTTCACGTCTCAAAAACTCGAGCTGTCGAACCTCAAAGGCAGTAAATCATTGGAATTTTCTATGGCAACAATTTTTTCACTGCCGTAAAGTATTACTTTCATTGGTGAACCAAACCTGGTGTTGGATTCTGTAATAACCTGGCGGCAACTGCCGCATGGAGAAACAGGCTGATCCAGGAAAGTGCCATCTTTTTGAGCGCAAACTGCCAGACATAACGCTTTGCTTTTTGGATATTTGGAATGTGCCGCAAACAGTGCCACACGTTCTGCACACAGGCCGGATGGATAAGCGGCATTTTCCTGGTTGCTTCCGGTCACTATTTCGCCATTATCAAGCAAAACAGCTGCTCCAACATGAAATCCCGAATATGGAGCCCATGCAGTGTCGGCAGCTTTTTTACAGGCTTCGATGGTTTCTTTCTCCAATGCTGAGAATTCATCACTGTTTTCGAATTCCAGTGTGGTTAGTGTGATCTGTTTTGTTTTCATCGCAGTTTTCTAAACGTTTCAAAATTAGCGATAATGTTCTGTTGCATCAACATTATATAAGGTGTTTGTGCTATTTTTGTGCAATTAATCCTATTTTATGTTACAAAGTGATCCTATTGGTCTGGCCGTTTCTGACTATTATAAAACCGGTAAAGCAAAAAAGCTCATTGTGCATTCATCACAATTTGATGACGATGAAATCCCGGTAAACTATCTTTTCAGAAAGTATAGTAACCTTCCGGAAATTGAGAAATCCGCCATTGACAACTGTAAAGGGAAAGTGCTGGATATAGGGGCGTGTGCGGGTGCCCATGCCTTAATACTTCAGGAAAAAGGTATGGATGTGACAGCCCTGGAAATATCTGACCTGTGTTGCGACGTTATGAAGAAGCGTGGTGTAAAAAATGTGATTCAGGGTGATTTTTTACGGACTGAAACAGAGAAGTATGATACTGTACTGGTACTTATGAACGGAACCGGACTGGCAGGAACTATCCGTAATCTGGGATCATTTCTAAAGAGGTTGGGTTCATTTTTAAACAGCGGAGGTCAGATTCTTATCGACAGCAGCGATTTAAAATATTTGTACGAGGAAGAAGACGGATCGTTCCTCATAGACCTGAATGGAGATTATTATGGGGAAATGGATTTTCAGATGGAGTACAACGGAATTAAAGGGGACGCGTTCCCCTGGTTGTATGTTGATCCGGATACATTTGCTCTCATTGCAGAACAGGCAGGTTTCAGCTTTAGGGTCCTTAAAGAAGGCAGCCATTACGATTATCTGGCGCAGCTTATTAAAAAATAATCTATTTCTTAAGATTCTTAAAGTAGAGATCCAGCAATTCTCTTGCTGCGATGAATGAACTTTTTTCCTCGTTCAATACCTGTTGTTCCAGTGTTGGGATGCTGGCTTTTATATCCGGTTCATTGTAGAAATTTTGTTTGAGCTGTTCATTGATACTCTCATACATCCAGTATTTGGCCTGACGTTTCCGGCGGTCGTAAAAGTAATTGTTAGTTTTAGTATGACTCAGGTATTCCAGCAACATATTCCAGATGTCGCTGATGCCGGTATGATGTAAGGCAGAACAGGTCATGACCCGGGGTGACCAACCTGATTCTGATGGTGGAAAAAGATGCAGTGCATTGCTGTACTCCCGTTTTGCCATGTCCGCTTTTTTTATATTGTCACCATCTGCTTTGTTAATGGTAATCGCATCAGCCATTTCCATGATCCCTCTTTTAATGCCCTGTAATTCGTCACCGGCACCGGCAATCATCAGTAAAAGAAAAAAATCAACCATGGAATGTACCGCCGTTTCTGATTGCCCTACACCAACTGTTTCCACAAATATGGTATCAAAACCCGCAGCCTCGCATAAAATAATACTTTCACGCGTTTTTCGTGCCACACCTCCTAAGGTTCCCGCAGACGGACTTGGACGGATATATGCTTTCGGTTCAAATGACAGCTGTTCCATCCGGGTTTTATCACCTAAAATGCTGCCTTTTGTTTTTTCGCTCGATGGATCGATTGCCAGCACGGCCAGTTTGCCTCCATTTTTTATAATATGCATGCCCAGGGACTCAATGAATGTGCTTTTTCCAGCTCCCGGAACACCGGTAATGCCAAGGCGGATAGAGTGTCCGGTATGCGGCAGACATTTTTCAATTACTTCCTGAGCCAGTTGATAATGTTCCTGCTTATTGCTTTCCACCATGGTAACGGCCTGACTAAGAATGGTGATATTACTTTTAAGAATACCGTCTACAAATTCATCTACCGACAAAACAGCTTTCTTCTTTTTTCTGAATTTCTTCAGGTTAGGATTAACGGCAGGAGGTTGGTCTATGCCTGAATTAACGGTTAATCCTTTATATGATTCGTCGTTTTCGGGGTGGTTAATATGATGATGTGTATCCTTTTCTGACATAAAATTTAAATTTCAGGCAAAGTTACTGAAATCAAAGGCCGGTGCCCATGAATACGAAAAAATATTGTTAGTTGGTTTTCCACAAGATGTTGGTTTTGCATAATTCAATTTTTTATTACATTTGCATCCGCAAAACGGTTTACCGTTGCCAAAACGCCCGGATGGCGGAATAGGTAGACGCGCTGGTCTCAAAAACCAGTGGTAGCAATACCGTACCGGTTCGATTCCGGTTCCGGGTACAGAAAAGCGAAAAACAGAAAGTTGTTTTTCGCTTTTTTTATGTTGTGGTGTAGCGAACAAATTGTCTTTAAATGAAAAATAACTAACAATAACCTGTCAAAAAGTGCGGTCTTGATTCGTTTCTAACTTTGTCTGAAGATATAAACTCCGGCCTGATTTACATAATCATCCTTTCTCCAGGTTATAAATCCTGATAGAAGCATCAGGATTACATTCGCCATGTTTACTGATCTGGGGCTATAATTGTTTAACCCTTCCAGAGTCATTATTAATATATAAAAACTGTGCGCTGGCCGCTGTAAAGGGTGAGGACTGGCGCGTTGGAAGACAACAGATTGATGCTTTCGGGTAAGTTATTGCGGTTCTTTACAGCAAGCATTTTTTCGATAGTTTTAGATGCGTCAAAAAGTATCAACTGGGTGAATCCTGAGCTTGCCGAAGGAGAGGGTGTTAAACCCCTTAAAATAGTTTGTAACAGCTTTTGCCTTTAAACTGTTGAAGTATTGTTGCCTAGTTTATTTAATCAGGGGGGATTGTTGTGGTCGTGAAATGATTGTGATTCGTGGTTTACATCTTGTATTATTTTATTTCGCATTTGCAGTAACCAAAGTATAGCCGACCAGTCTGTCGTATCGGTCGCTAAACGACCTGTAGTAAGCATAGATGCGGTAATTATTTTCGGTTTCAAAGAAATTATTTTCATACGGGGAATAACTTGCAACTTTTTCTCCGGTTGGTAAAAACAGGTACTGGTAATCGTACCTTCCTTGTTTAAGAAGGATATTTGTATAATATGCTTTTTCATCAAAATCGTATTTCATCTGATACGGATCGTTAAATTCTCCGTAAGTAAAATCACCATTTAAAAAGATCTTCCCATTAAAATAAGGTTCATCACGGCGAATGGTAAAATGTACAATAACATAATCAGATTCCAGTGCGAGATTGTCCTGATCAGCTTCCTGCTTGCGGATAAAAAATTTCCCATCTACATCGTGCCTGTAACTGTAGCTGATCTTGCTCTGAGGTTCATCAGGAACAAGAACCATGTGATAGTAGGGTGCAAAATACTGAATGCTTTCAATTCCGTGTGTGTTATATCTTGTTGATGTAGCTTCGAAATATCTGAATTCATTTCCTCCTTTAAAGGTAAGATCTGTGTTGTGTTCATAAACCAGTTGGCCGGATCTTATAAATGTTGGCTGAATACCAGATTTAATATTGTCTCTTCTGTCATTTTGTTGAATAAAAACTTTTAAATCTGTTGCCGGATCCTGGATGTGAAGATCAGGATGATTAATAACAAAGTTGATCTGTTGATTTTCCTTTCTGATATCAGTTTCTGTTACAAAAGCTACTTCAGGTGCAATGGTGACAACATTTTCATATACATAAAAACATGCTGTTAGCAGTGGTTCTTTACTGTTATCATTTGTTATTGTAACCACATAATTTCCGGAAACTTTAAATGATGTATAATCATTTGGAAGTGAGAGAGAATAATGTACATAAGGAACATTTGTGTTTATAGAGTATTCATAATTATCAATAAAAGATGTTTTAAACCCTCTCAGAAATTCGGTATCAGTTAAATCGGAAGGCAGCCAGTTGCTGTTGCAATGTATGATATTGTATTTGAGACTTTGTTCACTATCGGCAAGTTCATCAAAACTTATGACTATTTGATCATCGCTATTCAGACCAATGGCCGGATAGGACATTATATCGTCGGAATTGTATACCTGTAAAGTCTTAAAATCAGAGGCCATAATATGAGTAAAATAGGGCTCAATTCCGTATGAATTAAATAGAGTTATTATAAATAAAAATAATAATGTATTGATCTTTAGCATAATAGGCTAATTTTAAACAATTTACAAATATAGATGTTTAAATTGAAGAAAAAAATCTTTATAAAGATGTTAAACAATAACGATTGAGCGATAAAATTTAATACTTTTGCACAAAATTTTTAGGAAAAATTATATTTCTTCTTATTATGGCGGAAATGATTAAAATCAGGAAGGGATTGGATATTAAGCTTGAAGGTAAAGCCGAAGAGCAGATTTTATCAACCCCGAAAGCAGAGTTATTTGCTTTAAAACCGACAGACTTCCATGGATTAACGCCAAAACTTCTTTTAAAACCCGGTGAGAAGGTCAAAGTTGGAACCCCGGTGTTTTATGATAAGTACAACCCCAATATTTTATTTGTTTCACCCGTAAGTGGTGAAGTGGTTGATGTTGTCAGGGGAGAACGCAGACGCATCCTTGAAGTCGTTGTTAAAAGCGATGGTAAAATGACTGCAGAGGATTTGGGAAAATCTGATGTGTCAAAAATGAAAAGGGAAGAAGTTGTTGAGAAGATTCAACAAGCAGGCATGTGGCCTTTTATCAAACAAAGACCATATGATGTTATTGCCAAAGCAGATAAGGAACCCAAGGCTGTATTTATTTCGGGTCTTGACACAGCTCCTTTAGCTCCAAATTATAATTTTATCCTTCAGGATAAAGGAAAAGAGTTGCAGGAAGGCATTAACATCCTGAAAAAACTCACGAAAGGCAAAATACATTTATCTGTTGATGGAAATTCTTCAGCTAAGGTTTTTAAAGCTTTGAAAGGTGTTGATTTGCATGAAGTGTCTGGCCCACATCCGGCAGGAAACGTGGGTATTCAAATTCATCATATAGATGCGATTAATAAGGATGAAGTTGTCTGGGTAATTAACCCTCAGGATGTTGCTGCATTAGGAAGCTTATTCCTGAACGGGAAATATGATCCTTTACGGACAATTGCTGTAACGGGTTCTGAACTTAAGAAAACCGGGTACTACAATATAGTGATCGGTATGTCTGTAACTCCTTTTGTGGCAGACAATCTTAAGTCAACTAATCCCCGTGTAATCAGTGGAAATGTTTTAACGGGAACCAAGATAAGTAAAGACGGCTATCTCGGATCTTATCATCATCAGATTACTGTAATTCCGGAAGGCGATCATTTTGAATTCATGGGATGGGCTAATCCCGGATTTAATAAATTCAGTATTCATGGCAACGTGTTCTCATCATTTTTGGGTAAAAAACTTTGGCGTTTAGATGCTAATCTTAACGGAGGACACCGCGCTCTGGTAATGTCAGGTGAGTATGACAAGGTACTTCCAATGGATGTTTTACCTGAGTTTTTATTAAAAGCTGTTATTGTTAAGGATATAGATAAAATGGAACAGCTTGGGATTTACGAAATTGCACCTGAGGATATGGCACTTTGTGAAGTTGTTTGTACATCAAAAACAGAAGTACAAAAGATAATTCGTGAAGGTTTGGATCTGATGATACAGGAATTAGGATAAGAAGAAATAAAATATAAAATTTTAGAGCCTTGAAAGCATTAAGAAAAATTTTAGATAACATTAAACCTCAATTCGAAAAAGGTGGAAAACTTGAGAAGTTCCACTCCGTATTCGATGGTTTTGAAACTTTTCTCTTTGTACCGGACAAGACTTCTAAAAGCGGGGTTCATATTCATGATTATAATGATATGAAGCGTACCATGATTACAGTAGTCGTGGCATTGATACCTGCTCTGCTTTTTGGAATGTATAATGTTGGTTATCAGCATTTTCACGCGTTAGGAGAGACGGCTGCATTTTGGGATACATTTTTCTATGGTTTAATTAGAGTACTCCCGCTTGTCATTGTATCTTATGGCGTAGGTTTAGGGATTGAATTTACTTTTGCCCAGATAAAGGGACACGAAATACAGGAAGGATTCCTTGTTACAGGTATGCTTATTCCCCTGATTGTACCGATTGATGTACCGCTTTGGATGGTTGCAGTGGCAACTGCATTTGCTGTAATCTTTGCAAAAGAAGCTTTTGGTGGAACCGGCATGAACGTTTTTAATGTGGCACTGATCACGCGTGCGTTCCTGTTCTTTGCATATCCTGCTTTTATGTCTGGTGATAATGTTTGGATCAGAGGAATTACCAAAGGTGCACCGTTGCCAGATGGTTTCAGTGGTGCTACTGCTTTGAGCCAGGCTGCCCTGGCACATTCAGGTGAAGCTGCAAAGATTGTGGATGGATTTGGACATCCGGTATCTCTTTGGGATATGTTTGCAGGTTTTATTCCCGGATCAATCGGGGAAACTTCAACCATTGCGATCCTGATTGGAGCAGCAATATTAATTTTTACGGGTGTTGGCAGCTGGAAAATTATGGTAAGTACGTTTGCCGGAGGTTATCTTATGGCACTGTTACTTAATTTGGCAACCAGTGATAATGCATTTATGCTGATGCCGCCACATTATCAGTTGGTATTGGGTGGATTTGCATTCGGTGCAGTTTTCATGGCAACAGACCCGGTAACAGGCTCAAGAACAGAAACAGGAAAATGGATATATGGATTCTTGATTGGCGCTTTGGCCATTCTGATCAGAATTGTTAACCCGGCATATCCCGAAGGGGTGATGCTGGCGATCCTGCTCATGAATATATTTGCGCCACTCATCGATCATGTTGTGGTCCATCAGAATATTAAACGACGTTTGAAACGTGCTAAAGCAAACGCTTAAAAGACAGATGTCATGAACAGAGAAGGAAATGCTTATACATTTATTTATGCTACAATAATGGTTGTTGTTGTGGCTGCAATTCTTGCTTTTGCCTCATTGAGTTTAAAACCAAGGCAGAATAAGAATGTAGAGATTGCAAAAAAATCAGACATCTTAAAGTCGGTAAACATTATTAGTACAGCAGATGATGCCGAAGCAAAGTATAGTAAATATATTACAAGTACTTATATTCTTAATTCGGCGGGAGAAAAAGTACAGGGAGATGCGTTCTCTGTAGATATGACCAAACAGGTTGCATTGAAAGCATCAGAAAGAAAACTACCGGTCTATCAATGTACACTTGATAATGGCGAAACAAAATATATTCTTCCTTTAAGGGGGAAAGGACTTTGGGGACCGATTTGGGGATATGTTTCACTGAACAGTGATAAAAAGACCATTTACGGTGCAACATTTGACCATAAGGGAGAGACACCGGGGCTAGGAGCAGAAATTGCAAAACCGCATTTTCAGGCGGAGTTTGCAGGAAAGAGCATCCTTGAAAACGGTAAGGTTACATTTTATGTATTAAAGGGTGGCGCATCCAAAGGTAATATCCATGCTGTTGATGGAATCTCGGGAGGTACTATTACAAGTAAAGGAGTTCAGGCGATGATGAACGACTGTTTGTCAGCCTACGATAAGTTTTTAAATGAATAAAATTTGACATTATGGGCTTATTTTCAGCAAAAGAAAAAAAGATATTATTTAATCCCTTAAGCAGCGATAACCCTATCGTTGTACAGGTATTGGGTATTTGTTCGGCACTGGCTATCACAGTGAAGCTGGAGCCTGCTATTGTAATGGCAGTATCTGTTACTGTAGTAACAGCTTTTTCCAATGTGATTATTTCACTAATGCGAAATACTATTCCGACCAGGATTCGTATTATTGTTCAGCTGGTAGTTGTAGCTGCTCTGGTTATTCTGGTAGACCAGCTATTGAAGGCCTTTGCATATGACGTGAGTAAACAGCTTTCGGTTTTTGTTGGATTGATAATTACCAACTGTATCATTATGGGACGTCTTGAAGCTTTTGCGCTTGGCAACAAGCCGTGGTTGTCGCTTCTTGATGGTATAGGAAACGGAATGGGATACGGTTTGATTCTGGTTCTTGTTGCATTTTTCAGGGAATTATTCGGGTCAGGACAGTTGTTTGGTTTTCAGGTAATTCCACAATCACTGTATGAACACGGTTATAGCAATAATGGACTGTTTATCTTACCTCCTATGGCATTGTTCCTGGTGGGATTAATAATCTGGGTTCACAGAAGTAGGAAAAAAGATTTGCAGGAAACACATTAATCTGAAGGAGAATAGTTATGGAAAAGTTATTAAACATATTTGTCGAATCGGTTTTCATAAACAACATGATATTCGCATACTTTCTTGGTATGTGTTCATATCTGGCTGTTTCAAAAAGTGTTAAAACTGCAAACGGTTTAGGGCTCGCTGTAATATTTGTAATGGCTATTACTGTCCCTGTAAACTATTTGCTTGAAAACTATGTATTAAAAGAAGGTGCTTTGTCATGGCTGGGTGATTCATTTGCAGGTTTGGATCTGAGCTTCCTTAGCTTTATCATGTTCATAGCTGTAATTGCTTCAATGGTTCAGCTGGTGGAAATGGTGGTTGAGAAATTTGCTCCGTCACTGTATTCATCGCTTGGTATCTTTTTACCATTAATTGCTGTAAACTGTGCCATACTTGGTGGGTCTCTTTTTATGCAGGAGAGAAATTACAGTAATATAGCCGAAGCGACTACATTCGGTGTAGGTAGCGGTGTTGGATGGTGGCTGGCTATAGTAGGTATTGCGGCAATTAGGGAGAAAATCAGGTATTCTGATATTCCTGCTCCTCTCAAGGGACTAGGTATAACGTTTATCGTTACCGGTTTGATGGGTATGGCATTCATGGGATTCATGGGTATTAAACTTTAATAATAGCGATAAAAATTAAAGATATGGTGTTTTTAGCTGGTCAGGTAGTTACAATAACAATAAGTGTGATAGTGTTTTTGCTGGTCATTCTTATTCTGGTATCGATCCTGCTTTATGCCAAAAAGAAGTTGATTCCTTCGGGCAGTGTGAATATTAGTATTAACAATGGCGATACTGTATTGGAAGTAGATCAGGGGCAGACCTTATTATCTGCAATGACCAATAGTAATATTTTTCTTCCTTCTGCCTGTGGTGGTGGAGGAACATGTGGTATGTGCAGAGCTCAGGTTGATTCGGGAGCTGGTACTATTTTACCCACTGAAGTAGATTTCTTTACCCGTAAGGAACAGAATGAAAACTGGCGTTTATCGTGTCAGATAAAGGTTAAGGATAATATTGAAATGCGCATTCCGCAGGAAATTATGGGTATTAAAAAGTGGGAATGTACCGTTGTTTCCAATAATAACGTTGCAACATTTATTAAAGAATTTGTGGTTAAACTACCAGAAGGAGAAATACTTGAATTCAAATCAGGTGGCTATATACAGATTGACGTGCCTAAAATGGATGTGGACTTCAAAGATATTCAGATTGGTGATAAGTGGAAAAGTGAGTGGGAAGATCTGGGGATTTTCAATCTGAAAATGCGTAATCCGGAGCCAACATACAGGGCTTACTCCATGGCAAATCATCCTGCTGAAGGAAATATCGTTATGTTGAATATTCGTATTGCAACACCGCCATGGGACAGGGAGAAAGGAACATTTATGGATGTAAATCCGGGTGTGTGCTCTTCATTTATTTTCTCTCGTAAACCAGGGGATAAAGTAATGATTTCTGGACCTTATGGTGAATTCTTTATCAAGGAAACAGAAAGGGAGATGATGTTTATCGGTGGTGGTGCCGGTATGGCGCCGATGCGTTCGCATTTGTTCCATCTGTTCAAAACAGCAAAAACAGGAAGAAAAGTAACATTCTGGTATGGTGCCCGTTCTCTGAAAGAAGTTTTCTACAGAGAAGAGTTTGACGAGATACAGAAAGACTTTCCCAATTTTGAGTGGCATCTTGCACTTTCTGAGCCGAAGCCTGAAGATGACTGGAAGGGTCCGGTCGGTTTTATTCATCAGGTAATTTTAAATAATTACCTTGAAAAGCACGAGGAGCCTGAAGATATAGAGTATTATCTGTGTGGTCCTCCGCTAATGAATAGCGCTGTAACTAAAATGTTATACGATCTTGGAGTACCGGATGAAATGGTAGCGTTCGACGATTTCGGATCATAAATCTTGGTCTGATTGATAAAGATAGGGGAAGCGAAAGCTTCCCTTTTTTATTTAGAAGCAAGCTCATTAAATTGAATTTATCCCTTTGCCACTCTTGAAATATGGGGGGAGTTTGTTACTCAAACTATGTTATTTAATCAAATGCTTGGATGAAGTAAAAGTGCGATGTGCTTAGGCCATGGTAAGAAGATAAAAGAATCCCAAGGATGCGCCGGCTAGAATTACAATTAATACGTACTCAAAAACGGTTAGCCACATTAACTGCTTCTTTTTGTCGAGTGCAGAAAAAGATTCTTTAATTTTTCGTAGCATTTCAGAATTATCTTCGTTCAGGATGCAAATATGCATATAATAATTTGTATATAATGTAATTATTTGGGATTAAAACTATCAAAATATTGAAATTTAAATAGGTGTTTACATATTTTGGCACACTTTTTAAACTCTTTGATTTAAGACAGCAAGGCCAGAGAATTTAATATTTAATCCCACTTTATCACATTAGGTAGTTTAATTCCGGGGGTAACCTTTTAAGTGAGGTCGTCTGATGCGGAAATAGTATTGTTCCTGTTAAAATATTGTTTATATCAAAGAATGCCACTGTTTGCAATTTCAGCATAAATTTACTCTATTTGCTTAGATAGGCTATTTCTATTCATTTTTTAGCTAAAACATTATTTTTATGAGTGCTGCACATTATTCTGAGGATACTATTCGGACGTTGGACTGGAAAGAGCATATCAGGCTGCGTCCCGGTATGTATATCGGTAAGTTGGGCGACGGGAATTATGCAGACGATGGAATATATGTCCTGCTCAAGGAAGTCATGGATAACTCCATCGATGAATTTATGATGGGAAACGGTAATGTTATAGAAATAGATATCTCCGATGAAGGGAGAGTATCTGTTCGCGACTTTGGCCGTGGTGTACCTCTTGGAAAGGTAATTGATGTAGCTTCTAAAATGAATACCGGTGCCAAGTACGATTCCAAAGTGTTTAAAAAATCGGTAGGGTTGAATGGTGTTGGTATAAAAGCTGTAAATGCGCTTTCTGGCTACTTCTTCATACAGTCATTCAGGGATGGACAATCAAAACCTGCGGAATTTTTAAGAGGTGAGCTTGACAGTGATATACCCGTTCAACCAACGGACGAAAAAAATGGTACGTTGGTAATTTTTGAACCGGATGAGAAAATCTTCAATGGGTACAGGTACCAGTATGAGCATATTGAAGCGCTGATTAAGAATTATGTTTACCTCAATACCGGACTTACCATTGTTTTTAATGGTCAGAAATACAGTTCTAAAAACGGACTATTAGATCTGCTGAATGATAATATGACATCGCCGGGACTTTATCCTATTATTCATCTTAGAGGCGATGATATAGAGGTTGCAATGACTCATGGTAATCAATACGGCGAAGAGTACTATACGTTTGTAAACGGACAGCATACAACCCAGGGAGGAACCCATCAGATTGCTTTTCGTGAAGCGGTTGGGCGGACAATACGGGAATTCTATAATAAAAGTTTTGATCTGGCAGATATGCGCAATGGCCTGATTGCAGCTATCAGTGTTAAGGTAGAGGAGCCGGTTTTTGAAAGTCAGACCAAAACAAAATTGGGTTCTAAGGATATGGGACCTGACGGACCGACGGTAAGGCAGTTTATCAATGATTTTCTTAAAAAGGAACTGGATAACTTTTTGCACAAGAATTCAGCGACTGCAGACGGTCTTTTTAAAAAAATTCTGGAATCAGAAAAAGAGCGTAAAGCAATTGCCGGAGTGACCAAGATAGCACGAGAAAGGGCAAAAAAAGCTAATCTACATAACAGAAAACTCAGAGATTGCAGGTTGCATTTGAACGATGAAAAAAGTGGGGATAACTATCAGAACTCGATGATTTTTATAACCGAGGGTGACTCAGCCAGTGGTTCAATAACAAAAGCAAGGGATGTGCAAACGCAGGCGGTGTTTAGTTTGCGGGGAAAACCTTTAAACTCATATGGTCTGACTAAAAAGGTCGTATACGAAAACGAGGAGTTTAATCTATTGCAGTCGGCACTCAATATTGAAGACGGTCTGGAAGGATTACGTTACAATAAAGTTGTGATTGCAACAGATGCTGATGTGGATGGTATGCACATCAGATTATTACTAATTACGTTTTTTCTGCAGTTCTTCCCTGAACTGGTTAGGAAAGGACATGTTTATATTTTGCAGACACCGCTCTTCAGGGTTCGGAATAAAAAGGAAACCATTTATTGTTATTCGGATGAAGAAAAAGTTGCAGCTATAAAAAAGCTGGGGCCTGATCCCGAAATAACAAGGTTTAAAGGTCTTGGCGAAATTTCTCCCGATGAATTCAAACATTTCATCAACATCGACAACATGCGTCTCGACCGGGTCAGAATGAAAAAGGAGGATCAGGTAGGAGATCTTCTCACATTTTACATGGGAAAAAATACGGCAGAAAGGCAGAATTTTATTATCGATAACCTCATTACAAATCTTGACGAGATAGAATAGCATTTATGGCAGACGATATTGATAACATAGAGGATCAGGATGATGACATAAAACCAAATGAAAATCAGGATGGGAATGGTGAACCTCATATCCATCTTGCAACAGACGGTCCTGCACATCTCTCCGGAATGTATCAGGAATGGTTTCTGGATTATGCCAGTTATGTAATTCTTGAACGTGCTGTTCCTCATATTAACGATGGACTAAAACCGGTTCAGCGACGCATTCTGCATTCCATGAAACGCATGGATGATGGTCGTTATAATAAGGTTGCAAACATTATTGGTCATACTATGCAGTTCCATCCGCATGGGGATGCTTCTATTGGTGATGCGCTGGTTCAGCTGGGACAAAAGGAATTGTTGATTGATACCCAGGGAAACTGGGGAAATGTATATACCGGTGATAATGCGGCGGCGCCACGTTATATTGAGGCGCGGTTGTCAAAGTTTGCACTTGATGTTGCTTTTAGTCCGAAAGTAACCGAATGGAAACCATCTTATGATGGCAGAAATAAGGAACCGGTTACGCTACCTGTAAAATTCCCGTTATTGCTGGCTCAGGGAGTAGAAGGAATTGCTGTTGGTCTGGCATCAAAAATTTTGCCCCACAATTTTAATGAGTTGATAGATGGTGCAATTGCCTATCTTAAAGATGAAGAATTTGAACTGTATCCTGATTTTCAAACCGGAGGTTATATTGATGTATCGCGATATAACGATGGTTTAAGAGGTGGTGCTGTAAAAGTCAGGGCTAAGATATCAAAACTCGATAACCGTACACTTCTTATTCAGGATATTCCTTATGGCAAGAACACATCTACGCTGATTGAATCGATTCTTAAAGCCAACGAAAAGGGTAAGATCAAGATCAAGAAGGTTGATGATAATACTGCAGAGAATGTCGAAATTCTGGTGCACCTGGCTTCAGGAACATCTTCCGATAAAACCATTGACGCATTATATGCATTTTCCGATTGCGAATTAAGTATTTCACCTAACTGTTGTGTGATTGAAGATAACAAACCACGCTTTCTGGGAGTGAGTGAGGTACTTAAATCCAACGTGGATCATACCAAAGCGGTTTTGTTGCAGGAGCTGGAAGTTAAAAAGCATGAGCTCGAAGAATCCTGGCATATGTTATCGCTTGAGAAGATTTTTATAGAGGAGAGGATTTATAAAGATAAGGGATATGAAAATGCAAAAGATAAAGAGGCTGCTATAGCACATATTGATAAACGACTGGATCCGTTTAAGGAAAAATTTATCAGAGAAATAACTTCAGAGGATATAGAGAGGTTGTTTGAAATTAAAATGGGGCGTATCCTTAAATTTAACGCGGATAAAGCTGCCGATCGTTTGCTGGCTATTGAAGAAGAAATAAAAGCCGTTGAACACGATATTAAGAATATTGTCCCTTATACCATCGGGTGGTTTAAGAAGATAAAAGATAAGTACGGAAAGAACTTTCCTCGTAAAACAGAAATAAGAAGTTTTGAGAATATTGAGGCTACAAAAGTTGTGGTCGCCAACGAAAAACTTTATGTAAATTATGCAGAGGGTTTTGTTGGTATGGCGCTCAAAAGGGACGAATTTGTTTGTAATTGTTCTGATATTGATGATATTATTGTCTTCTTTAAGGATGGACGTTATTTTGTGACTAAGGTTCAGGATAAACAATTTGTAGGAAAGGATATATTGCACATTGCGGTATTTAAGCGTAACGATAAACGCACAACCTATAATGTGATCTATCGGGATGGCAGATCCGGAAATTACATGAAAAAGCGGTTCAACGTAACCAGCATTACCCGTGATAAGGAGTATGATCTGACGCGTGGTACAAAAGGATCAAGGATTTTATATTTTAGCGCGAACCCCAATGGTGAGGCTGAAGTAGTTAAAGTCATGCTGAAACCAAAACCCAGGTTACGGAGTCTTGTGTTTGAGATGGATTTCAGTGAGCTGGATATTAAAGGTCGTAATGCGTCCGGAAATATTCTCACTAAGAACGACGTGCATAAAATATCACTGAAGGAAAAAGGTGTATCAACACTGGGTGGCCGTAATATTTATTTTGATCACGATGTAAGCCGCCTGAACTCGGATAAAAGAGGGCAGTATCTTGGTGAATTTCAGGGTGAGGATCTGATTTTGGTTGTGACCAAAGAAGGAGAGTATTACAATACCAATTTTGATTTGTCGAACCATTACGATGATGAAATTCTTCTGGTAGAAAAATTCAACGAGGATAAGATCTGGTCTGTAGCGCTTTGGGATGCCGAACAGGGATTTTACTACATTAAACGCTTCACCTTTGAGCAGTCGATGAAAAAACAATCGTTCATTGGTGAGCATGTAGATTCGAGACTGGTCTTATTGACCGATGATAAGTATCCGCAGTTTATAGTCACTTTTGGAGGTAAGGATGCTGACAAGGAAGATCTGATAATTGACGTGGATGAATTTATTGGTGTAAAAAGTTTCAGGGCTAAAGGTAAACGGGCAACCACAAATAATGTCTCCAAAATAAAACAGGGTGAGTCATTGCAGAAGGATCCTGAAGAAGAAGATAACGATAAAGATGACCCTGAGCCCGATGATTTTTCTCGTGAAGATGGCGAAGGGCAGATGTCACTGTTTTAATAATGATAAGAGTATATTTAATAGGATTTATGGCAAGTGGTAAATCTTATCTCAGCAGGGTGTTGTCTGCTGAAATGAAGTTGCCATTGATTGATATGGATAAGTATATTGAGGAAAAGAATTTTATGTCTGTTCCCGAGATTTTCAGTACTTATGGAGAAGATGAGTTTAGAAAAAGGGAGCAAAAAGCACTAGAGGAATTATCGAATATTGAAGATGTAATAATTGCTACTGGAGGTGGAGCACCTTGCTTTTTCAACAATATGGATGTGATGAATGAGACCGGAGCAACATTGTATATTAAAGTTCCGGAGGATGTTATTGTAGAGCGGTTGATCAATTCAAAACATAAACGGCCTTTAGCTGACGGGAAATCGCGCGGTGAACTGATTGATTTTGTCAGCCATAAAATTGCTGAACGCGAGCCGTATTATTCACAGGCAAAAGCTATCATAAATCCTTTGGACCAATCCCTTGAAGAGATTATTGAGTTAATTAAAATATTGTCTTAAACCGGACGTATTTTCAGTTACTGCATACAAATTACTGAAATCAGTACGAATAAAATCTTCTGAAAAGAAACGATCGAATTGTCTGTATAGATCTGAGTAAAATTGGTGTGGATCAAAAAATACGATAGGTTTGTTATGATAGCCAAGCTGCCGTAATACGATTTCTTCGATAATTTCATCAAGTGTTCCAAAACTTCCGGGTAGTGCGATATAGCCATTCCCGGTATTTCGCATTACTTCCTTGCGCTCCTTCATGTCCTCTACTTTAATAATTTCATCGGCAAGTGAAGTGGTTAATCCCATATCAATAATCTTTTGCGGTATTACTCCGATTAGCTCGCCGGAGGGATTATTTGCTTTAAATGATTTTGCTACTTCTTCCATTAGGCCAACACTGGCACCGCCGTAAATAACGGAATGACCATTTTCTGCCAGCCATTTTCCAAGATCTCGTGCCACCTGGAAATATTTTTCCGGAATATGATTGCTGGATGAGCAGTAAACACAAATTTTCATGATGTTTTTTTGTCTTATTCAAAAAGGCTAACTTTATGCCAGCCTTTACAACACAATTATAAGTAAAATATGGATTGGCTCAAAGGGAATCGGATCAAACTACGTGCGCTGGAACCAACAGATATTGATGATCTGTATAAATGGGAAAATGACAGCGAGTTGTGGCATGTCAGCGATACAGTTACGCCATATTCAAAATATTTATTGAAGGAATATATCGAATCTGCTCCTAAGGATATTTATGAGAACCGTCAGTTACGTCTGGTAATTGAGGCCGAACCTGATGGGAAAAATGAGTCGGTTGGTGCTATAGATTTATTTGAATACGATCCATATCATAACAGGGCCGCAATCGGAATTTTTGTTGATAAAGCATATCAGCGCAACGGTTATGGTTCAGAAGCAATGGAGGTCATAAAAAAATATGCTTTTTCATATCTTCACTTAAAAATGTTGTATTGTCATGTTGGAGCCGATAATCCTGTAAGCGTATCATTCTTTAAAAATGCCGGATTTGAAGTTTGTGGTCAGCTAAAAGAATGGTTGAAAGGCGTTAACGGATATGTAGATAGTTATGTGCTCCAGTGCATTAATCCCGATGTTTAATCCATTATACATATATGAAGATTGTAATTGATGATAAAATCCCTTTTATTAAAGGCGTTTTTGAACCTTATGCAGAAGTTGTTTATGTCGGCGGTGCAGCATTTAATGCAGAAATGGTGCGTGATGCCGATGCGCTGGTGATAAGAACCAGAACCAAATGTAATGCTGCATTGCTCGATGGTTCTTCAGTGAGATTTATCGCAACCGCCACAATTGGGCACGACCATATTGATAAAAGTTACTGTGCAGAAAAGGGAATTAAGTGGACAAATGCACCGGGATGTAATTCCGGTTCGGTTATGCAATATATTGCGTCGGTATTGTCGGTTTTGCAGTTGAGAAATGGCATCGATGTAAAGAAACAAACCATAGGCATTGTAGGGGTTGGTAATGTGGGATCCAAAGTTGAAAAACTATGTCGCAACATTGGAATGAATGTGCTGTTGTGTGATCCGCCACGACAGGAAAGGGAAGTGGGCGATTTTGTGGATTTCGAAACAATTCTTGAAAATGCAGATATCATAACCTTTCACGTCCCATTGGATTACGATTCAGATTACCCTACTTTTCATATGCTGAATGATGTCAGCTTTAAAAAGTTGAAAAAAGCACCGGTTGTGATTAATTCAAGCCGGGGCGAGGTTGTTAAAACAGAATCCATAAAAAAAGCTTTGAGGGATGAGTTAATTTCAAAAGCTGTTTTGGATGTATGGGAAAATGAGCCCGAAATTGACAATGATCTTTTGAACGAAGTTTTGATAGGCACACCTCATATTGCCGGCTATTCGGTGGATGGTAAAGTGAATGGCACAACAATGAGTGTTCATGCCATAAGTAACTTTTTTAACCTGCCCTTAAAAAGCTGGTATCCCGATATGGTGCCTGGTGCTGAGATCAATGAACTCGAATTAAAGGGGAATAATATTTTTGAGGTGTTTCTTCAAACGTACGACGTTGAAATTGATTCAGATAAACTAAAGTATGCACCGGAGAAATTTGAATTTTTCAGGGGAAGTTATCCGGTAAGAAGAGAATTTGGATTTTTTAATGTTAAAACAAAAAATAATTCAGAAGAGCTGTTGACATGGATTAAGAATTTTGGGTTTAACGTTTGATCACAAAAGTCAGATTCGTTTCTTTACCAGTTCAAGAATATCAAAAACAGCAGGACAGGTATAGCTGTTTTGAAGCGTAATATTTTTTATCTGAAGAATATTCGTTCTGTCGGTATGGGGGTATTCCCTGCATGCTTTGGGTCTCGATTCATAGATCATGCAGTAATTGTCAGACATTAGAAAGGGACAGGGCATACTTTTAAACACAAGGTCGCCGTCTTCGTCCGTCTTCAGGTATTGCTCAACCACTTCGGCAGGTTTTAATTTTAAAGCTTTAGCCATCTTATCCACATCGCGGTCAGTAATTCTTGGTCCAAGTGTTTTACAACAGTTGGCACATTTCAGACAATCAGTGTAGGCAAAAACCTCATCGTGAGCTGTGTGAAACAGGTCGTCTACTAATCGTTTCTGCTTTTTCGAAAAACTTTTTAAAAGAGACCTGTTTTCTTTTTCTGCGTTTTGAGCCAGAATTTTAAGTTGTTTCAGTTTCTCTTCCATGCTTCTTGCGAAATTTAATTTGAGACAAAAACAATCCTGATATTACGATGAGTATACCCGCAATTTTTTGAAATGACAGGGCTTCATTTAAGATGAAAAATGCGAGGAAGGCGGTGATAACCGGAATTAGATTTATAAATGTATTTGATTTGGTTACGCCTATTTTCTTTACTGAATTCGTGAAGAATATAAATGCAAGAACAGATGAAAAAACAATAAGGCCGGCAAGCGCTAGAATTGGTCTGATGTGAAAAGTCGTGTGGATTGTGTCTTTAAAATCAATCACCATAAAAAATGGAAGGAACATGAAAAAGCCAAATAGGTTCTGGTATGCCAGTATGGTGGTATTGGTATAATTGGCAGTAAGCTTTTGCAGGAAAATAGGGAAAAAGGTTGCCGAAATAACGGCTACCATCATAAGTAGTGTTCCTTTAAACGAAAACGAACTTTCAGCAATGCTACTGTATTCCATGATAAAAATACCGGTAAGTGATATAATTATTCCGAAAAATATGGAGAGTTTAAACTTTTCCTTAAGCAGATAATAGCTGGCAAATGGAGTAAAAAGTGGTATGGTTGAAATGATGACCGAACCGTAAGTTGATGAGACAATTTGCATGCCATGACTCTCGCCCATAAAATACAGAAATGGTTCAAAAAATGCCATAAGCAAAAAATACTTCAGATCGGCTGCTTTAATAGGCTGTAATTTTTTAAGAATAAATCCAATAACAAAAAAAACAATAGCAGCACCGGCAACTCTTAGTGTTATAAGATTAATGGGATGAAATTCTTCATATGCTATTTTTACCCAAATAAAAGATAAGGCCCAACCAATAACGGCCAGCACAATCGGGTAATATTTTTTTAGTGCGTTCATGTGGCTGCAAATGTAGCTGAATTTAAACAACTTTGAAATGGAAATTTTTCATTAACATTTATCATTTTTCCGTGAATTGGGTAAATTTACATTTGAAAAAAAATGAAGCATGATTGTATATAAATTTGGTGGTGCATCGGTAAAGGATGCAGCTGGCGTTAAGAACCTGAAATCTATTGTTGATGCCTGCAGTGAGAATCTGATTGTTGTTGTTTCTGCAATGGGAAAAATGACCAATGCATTCGAACACGTAGTAGATGCCTTTTTTTCCGGCGAATCCACAGCAGAAATGAAAGAGCAAATTTTTGATTTTCATAAAAGTATCATCAATCAATTGTTTAAGGAAGATTATTTTCCCGAACAGTTTATGATGTTATGGAGTCATTTTGAGAATGAGTTGGCAAAAGTTCCTTCTCTCGATTATGATTTTGATTATGACAGACTTGTATCGTTTGGTGAATTATTTTCCACCGCAATTGTTTCGGAATATCTGAATGCAAACGGTACGCAAAATTACTGGACAGATGCCCGTCAGATTTTAAGAACATCAAACAATTTCAGGGAAGCCAAAATATTGTGGGATACTTCCATGGATATGGCCCTTAAGCATTTTAATTTCTCAGATACAAAATGTTATGTCACGCAGGGTTTTATTGGTTCAACCCTCAATAATCAAACCACAACACTGGGACGGGAGGGTTCTGATTTTACCGCAGCAACACTTGCATATCTTTTAGATGCGAAATCTGTAACGATATGGAAAGATGTGCCAGGTGTATTGAATGCTGATCCTAGATGGTTTACAGAAGCGGAATTAATTCCTGAGATTTCATATAAAGAAGCGACTGAATTAACGTTCTTTGGGGCACAGATTATTCATCCAAAAACACTGAAACCCTTGCAGAATAAACAGATTCCAATGTTTGTCAAGTCATTTTATGAACCCAGATTGCCAGGGACAAAGGTTTTTGATGATGCTGTATTTTTCGATCTGCCAATATATATTCGTAAAGAAAATCAGGCATTGGTAACAATATATCCATCCGACTTTTCATTCATTGTTGAAGATAATATTCGTGATGTGTTTGATATTTTTACTAGGTTCAGGGTTAAAGTGAACCTGATGCAAAATTCCGCCCTGAGTTTTTCTGTTTGTATAAATTACGATAAAAGACGGTTTGATGACATGATTAAAGAACTAAAAGAAGAGTTTAAAGTAGTTTATAATATGGATGTAGAACTCTTAACCGTAAGAAATTTTAGTTCTTCAAAAGCAATTGATTTTACTGTTAATCGTAAAATTTACGTGGAACAGAAAACAAGAAATACAGCAAGCTATGTTTTAGCCTGATTTTAATTAGTTATTATCTCATAGATTTTCAGCAGATTAATATTTTCATCTAAAAATATTTTGAAAATTTCTTACAAAAAGTTTGGATAAATGGGATAATAATGATTTTCTTTGCAGCCGCTTTTGGAAGGGGTAGAGACCCTGGAGAGTTGGTCTTGAGTTTTTGTAAAAAATAAATCATTAATGATTTGGAGGCAAAGGAAAGAAGTATTAATTTTGCCACACTTTTTTCGGCCAATAAAAAACCGGGCCCTGCGCTTAGGTAATTTAGAGTGTTTGAGAGGGGTAAAAAAACGAAAGGCGCAATAAAGAGCGTAAACGTTCATTGAGGAATTGTAAAGTCTTATAATAAGGTAAGAAAAGAAATTTAAAACAAGCGAACCGTCATTCAATTGAAGAGCGAGGGGATCGAAGCTCTAAGGAAATATATAACTACAACGAAGAGTTTGATCCTGGCTCAGGATGAACGCTAGCGACAGGCCTAACACATGCAAGTCGAGCGGG
>NZ_JBHJHQ010000010.1:0-238171 GCF_042219825.1 Quyinboa mangrovi | reverse complement strand
GAATAGGAAGAATGCGGTGAAAACTAATATTCTATTCATAATAATGTAAATTTTTTTCTTTTGCTATTGCTGCCAACTAGTATATATACTGATATTTATTCAGCTTATCCATCCAATACGGGCGATAAAGCTGAAGTTTTATCAGTTTTATTAAATAAAGATAATCAAATCTTAACATCATCCGGCGGATTCCCCGGCTCCCCGGGTTTTTGCTTGAAAAACAGGTCTAAATTTCTGCTATTTCAATGCTTCGCCATCTCAGCCACATCGTACGGCGAGGTATAAAGTAACTTTCAGAATACGTTTTCGAATTCTGAATCTATTCAATAAAATTCATCCTTGTTAACCAGGCATTTTAAGTTTCAAATTTAAAAGTAATAATTTATTCCGAAAGTTGGTGCTCTGAAATCATAAATCAGACATAAACTGTTTACACCGAAAAAGTGATATGTAAAAGTATCAACGCTATACTTTAAATAAGCATTGGGCAAAATAGGGGAAGAATTATTTTAGATTATTTGGAACTTGCAGAGTAGGCAAATGAATAAATAATGCCTTGTAAACCGGAATGTAGAAATAGAAAATACAGGACAAAAACAAAAGTCCGATAAACAGCAGCTTATCGGACTTTGAAATGAGTTGTAATATATTTCAGCGGAGAGAGGGGGATTCGAACCCCCGGTACAGTATTACCCGTACGCCGGTTTAGCAAACCGGTGGTTTCAGCCACTCACCCATCTCTCCTGAAATTGGGTGGACAAATGTATAAAACAGAATCTAAATAAACCAAATATTTAGGTTCAATTTTAACACTCCAACCATAAAATTAATTGAAAACTTTCTGACTACCTTATTAAAAAGGTCATTTAAGAGTCTTTATCAGGTTTTGTTTTTTCAGGAACTGTATCTATCGAGTGTCCCTGTTCGTCTTCATAAAGAATAAATCTTTTATAATACGATATCAATAATGTAGTGAAAGGTAATGCAATTATCATTCCTACAATGCCCAGTAATGCACCCCAAATGGATAGCGACAATAAGATAATTGCCGGATTCAGCCCCATACGTTTCCCCATGATTTTAGGAACCAGAAATCCATCCTGAAACGACTGGACGACAGCATAAACAATCAGAACCGCAAGTGCAACGATCCAAACAGGTTGTCCTGTTTCAAGCGATTTGAGTAACACCAGTAAGGTTGCAGGCACAATACTGATTATTTGCAGGTAAGGAATCAGGTTCAGCAGCCCTACAAAAATACCGAACACTATTGCCAGCGGCAGGTCAATAATTGAGAAACCGATGCTGAACAGCACACCTACGATGGTTGCTATCAGAAACTGGCCACGGAAATAACGGTTCATTCCATCCTCCAGATCATCAGATAACTTGTCAATAAAATGCCTGTATTTATCAGGAATCAGTTTTATCCAGCCGGTTGATATTTTATCGAAATCCAAAAGAATAAAAATGATGTAAAGCAGTATAACGAAAACCACAAAGATGGATAATACGGCATTTACAGAGCCCGAAAATATTTTCCATGCTGAAGGCATTATCCGCTCCAGTAACTTCCCGTAATCCTGATTGGTAATGTATTGCTGTATTTCGGGTAACTCAATTATTTTTTTGAAACTTTTTTCCCAGTTGTCAGGAAACAGTATGGAGTCGTGGTTACTGGCGGCATAATCTTTCAGTAATGCAATGGTGTGTTCCACCTCTCCGGAAATCGGCTGAATCAAAAGGTATATTAATCCTGTCAGGATACCTATAATAAGAAGTAACGTGATCAGAACAGACAGTAATCTTGATTTGACATTTACCTTATTCTGTATAAAGTTAACAACAGGATTCATCAGGTAGGCAATAAGCCAGGCTACAAAAAATGGAATAAGCGCTCCTCTTATATGGTTGACCAAAAGATATAATGCGATAATAACTATCGCACCTATTACTATCCTGACCACCCGGTCGAAGGTAAAAGGTTTTTCGTAGTTCGGATGCATGGTTATATTATTCGTTAAATGTCAATGATTTTTGAGACTCACTGTCTTTCTGTGCTTTTCCAAAACATTTACGGCATAAGGGCTCGTAAAGTTCCTTTTCTCCCAACATTATTCTCTGTTTTGATAATGTTAAGCGATGGGAAAACTGGGCCAGTGATCCGCATTTTACGCAAATAGCATGAAGCTTTGTCACGTGATCAGCCACAGCCAGTAAACCCGGAATTGAACCGAAAGGTTCGCCTTTAAAGTCCATATCCAGACCTGCAACAATTACTCTTTTGCCCCTGTTAGCCAGTTTCTGACAAATTTCAATTAATTCTGAATCGAAAAACTGGGCTTCATCGATACAAACCACATCCACTGTTGCACCTTCTTCCAGTATGTGTTCCGCTTTGGTAAGCGAGATACACGGAACTGCTTTCATGTCGTGCGACACCACTTTGGTTTCGGAATACCGTTTGTCGATGGACGGTTTAAATATAATCACACTTTGCTTTGCAAATTCAGCCCGTTTGATCCTACGCATCAGTTCTTCGGTTTTACCTGAGAACATTGACCCGCAGATCACCTCAATATTACCAGTTTTATCGTTAATTTCTGATTCCGAAAATAGATTCATTGTACATCGCTTAAAGCAACCAAAATTATAATTTTAAAGCCAGAAACACTATGCTTGGAAAAATAATTTTAATTTTAGGTCGTATTTATAAGAGACTGAAAAAATATTCAAATGGATAGAAGTGCCTTATTAAAACTCATTCACAAAGACATAAATGAGCTGCAGCTTTTGCTGGAGGGAATGGAAGGATATGGTGACATTCCGGAGCCGATTATAAAACTTGCCAAAAGTAAAGCTGAGCAGTTAAAAGATAATATTGATATCCTTCCGGGCGAGGTGCGTGTCGCTATTCATGAACCTGCTGAACCGGATATTGAAATTGTGATCGAAGAAAAACCAAAGCTGGAAGTTAAGGAAGTTGAAGAAGAGCCTGAGCCGAAACCCGTGGTAGAAGAGGAGCCGGAAGAAAAAGAACCGGAAATAAAAGCGGAACCTGTTGCTGTGGAAGAAACGGTGTCTGAAATTCAGGATCAACCCGAAATACTTAATGAAAGCAAAGAAGAACCGGTGGCAACCGAACCGGAAACGATAATTGAAGTGGAGGAAGAAGTTTCGAAAGTTGAAACGGAAGAAGAAGGGGAAAGTAAGATAGTGACCACAAAGAAAAAGACTGTAACAGTTCTGGGAGAAACAATCGAAGCCGGAGAAAAAGTCATTGACAGAATTAAAAAGGATATTTCAGGATCCATAAGTGCCAGGCTGGAAGGTTCGCCCATAGCAGATTTAAAACGAGCCATAAATATAAATGACCGGTTTATGTTTCAGAAGGAATTGTTTAATAACGACAGGGATCGTTTCTTTAAAAGTCTGGACGACTTGAATACGCTGGATTCATTTGATAGTGCCCTGGAGTATATGGTTCAGCATTTTGATTGGGATTTTGAAGATGAAACAACCGGACGTTTTGTGTCTCTGGTAAACCGTCGTTACAAATAAACTATGTCTTCCGGAAAATTATATGTTGTTCCAACACCCATCGGAAACCTTGAAGATATGTCGTTCAGGGCAGTTCGTGTGCTGAAAGAGTCGGATCTGATTCTTGCTGAAGATACCCGTGTGTCAGGAAAGTTACTGAAACATTATGACATTCAGACACCGATGCAGTCGCATCATAAATTTAATGAACATCAAACGGTAGAAAGAATAGCAGGAAACATAAAGGCCGGATCGTGTGTTGCTTTAATAACAGATGCCGGGATGCCGGCCATCAGCGATCCCGGTTATTTGTTGGTTAGGGAATGTGTGACGCAGGATGTGGATATTGAGTGTTTACCTGGTTCCACCGCCTTTATTCCGGCACTGGTGGTGTCGGGATTGCCAAACGACAGGTTTACCTTCGAAGGCTTTTTGCCACAAAAAAAAGGACGGCAGAAAATGCTGACCAATCTTTCGGAAGAAGACCGGACAATGATCTTTTATGAATCGCCGCACAGGCTTGTAAAAGCATTATCGCAAATGGCAGATGTGTTCGGTTCTGACCGAAAATGTTCGGTGTCCCGCGAGATCAGCAAAATTCACGAAGAGGTAAAAAGGGGTACGCTGGATGAGGTCAGGGAATATTATGAGAACAATCCGCCCAAAGGAGAAATTGTAATTTGCGTTGAAGGTGCAGGAAAAGCAAAAAAACATGAAGTTGACTAAAAAATACAAACATCTTTTTTTTGATCTGGATAATACATTATTCGATTTTGATGCCTGCGCATTAATGTCACTAAAAGAGTGTTTTGACAAGCATCAACTCAGTAAATGGTTCAGTAATTTCGATGAATTTTTTGCAGCATACTCTGAGATTAATATCAGGCTCTGGAACGAATATAAAGTCAATAAACTGAAGAAGGATGATGTTAAATACGGGCGTTTCAGGGAAACACTGGCTGTAAAGAATATTCGTGATGAGGATCTGACAACGTCACTGGCAGAAGATTTTTTACAGTTCTGTTCCGATAAAAACATTCTGGTGGACAATGCCCTGAACGTGGTAAAAAAGCTTCATGAAAGCTACAATTTGTACATTATTTCAAATGGTTTTGTTGAAGTCCAGAACCGGAAAATGGATTTAACGGGGTTGGCGCCATACTTTAAAAAGGTAGTTCTTTCAGAAGAAGTGAAGGCGCAGAAACCATCCCGTGTGATATTTGAATATGCGGTGAAGTCGGTGAATGCCAGAAAGTCAGAAAGTGTGATGATTGGCGATAATATTGAGGCTGACATTGAAGGTGCCAAATCTTTTGGCATGGATCAGGTGTATTTTGATTACAGTAAACTACCCGAAAATCATGGTTTGGCCACCTGGACCATAAAAAAACTGGACGAGCTTCTCGAAATTTTTTAACGCGAGAGCGTTACGCTAACCTGTTGTGTCTGACCACCAAGTGGTGGATTTACCTTGGATACTTTGACCGAAGCTTTGACTAAATCAGGATATTTTGCATAAATCGCATCCAGAATTCGTTTTGCCACATGTTCCAGTAAGTGTGAAGTTACAGACATTTGTTCTTTCACCAGGTTAAAAATGATCTGGTAGTTTACGGCATCTGCAATATTGTCACTCTCAGCAGGAACACTGAAATCACCTTCCATCCTTACATTCACCATAAAGGAGTTTCCAACCACCTGCTCTTCCCTGAAACAGCCGTGAAAAGCGAAAAACTCCATGTTTTCAAGTTCAATTATTCCCATCTTTTCTTAAAAAATCAGGTTGCAAAATTAAGCTAATTTGATACGACTACCAATCTAAATAGGTTTTAAAGAATTTTAATACCACTATTTTTTGTCATAAAAACTATCTTTGCATGGAATTTGTTAATAAAGGAGTTAAATTCTAAATTTTATATGGCAGAGGCTGATTTGCTTGTTCAAAAAGTAGTAGAAGGGATACAGGAAAAAAAAGGAAAACGAATTGCGGTGGTGGATATGACTAAACTGGAAAATTCTGTTTGTTCATATTTCGTTATTTGTGAAGGTGATTCTACAACTCATGTGAACGCAGTTGCAGATTCTGTTATAGATTATGTCCGTAAGCAAATTGATGATAAGCCCATCAATAAGGACGGATTTAAAAATTCAGAATGGATAGCGGTAGATTACGGTAACTTAATAGTGCATGTGTTTCAAAGAGAGCCGCGCCAATTTTATAAAATTGAATCTCTTTGGGCAGATGCAGATATAACATGGATAGAGGATATTTATTAATTATGGAAGAAAATAATAATTCACAACGAAGACCTTCAGCTGGCGGGTCGAGGCCAAAACCCGGAGACAAGATGCCTCCGATGAAACCTAAATTTAATCTTTACTGGATCTATGGTCTCATCGCCATTTTTCTTGTGGTATTAAGTGTATATGGGAATGGCTCCGATTCAAATTCAATGGCTTATGGTACATTTAAAAATACCATTCTTAAAGATAATGCCATTAAAAGAATAGATGTTATCACGAATCAGGATAAAGCAGAGATTTATCTGAAGCCTGAAAAGATCAGCGAATATATCAAAGATGGCAATGATAAAACGCCCGGACCACATTACACAGTAAAGATTCCGAGTGTAGAAATTCTTACCAACGATGTGGATGCTGCCAACGAACAGAATAAAGACGATAAATTAACAGATATACGTTACGAAGAGCAGCCTGAATACTGGGGAAGTTTTCTGAGTTTTCTGCCTTTCATTGTCTTAATAGTTCTGTGGTTTTACATTATGCGGCGTATGTCGTCACAGGCTGGTGGCGGACCAGGCGGAATTTTTAGTGTAGGGAAATCAAAAGCTAAATTGTTTGACCGGGAATCAAATATCAAGATTAACTTTAATGATGTTGCGGGGCTTGCTGAAGCCAAACAGGAAGTGGAAGAGATTGTTTCGTTCCTGAAAAGTCCGCAGAAATATACGGAACTGGGTGGTAAGATCCCTAAAGGAGCCCTGCTGGTAGGCCCTCCCGGAACCGGTAAAACATTACTCGCACGTGCGGTGGCAGGTGAAGCTAACGTACCTTTCTTTTCTCTTTCAGGATCCGATTTTGTGGAAATGTTCGTAGGTGTTGGTGCGTCACGGGTGCGTGATTTGTTCAAACAGGCTAAAGAGAAGGCACCTTGTATCGTATTTATCGATGAGATTGATGCCATTGGTCGTGCAAGGGGAAAAACACCAAATATGAGTTCGAATGATGAACGCGAAAATACACTGAACCAGTTATTGACTGAAATGGATGGTTTTGATACCAATAGTGGTGTTATCATTCTGGCAGCAACCAACAGGGCAGATATTCTGGATAAGGCACTGATGCGGGCAGGGCGTTTCGATCGCCAGATTCATGTGGAATTACCGGATCTGAATGAACGTAAAGAAATATTTCAGGTTCATTTACGTCCGTTAAAAATTGATGAATCAGTTGATTCAGAATTAATGGCTAAACAGACACCTGGCTTTTCGGGTGCGGACATTGCCAATGTATGTAACGAGGCCGCGTTGATTGCAGCACGTAAGGAGAAAAAAGTAATCCAAAGGCAGGACTTTCTTGATGCCGTTGACAGGATCATAGGTGGTCTTGAAAAGCGTAACAAAATCATCACAATGGATGAAAAGAAAGCCATTGCATATCATGAAGCAGGTCATGCTACAGTTAGCTGGTTGCTTGAATATGCGCATCCATTGGTTAAGGTAACCATTGTACCACGTGGGAAAGCTTTAGGTGCTGCCTGGTATCTGCCGGAGGAACGTCAGTTAACCACCAAAGAGCAGTTGCTTGACGAAATGTGTTCTACTTTGGGAGGACGCGCTGCAGAGGATATTGTATTTGGCCGGATTTCGTCAGGAGCGCTTAACGACCTTGAACGTGTTACCAAATCGGCTTACGGCATGGTTTCTTATCTTGGAATGAGTGATATTATAGGTAACATCAGTTACTATGATTCTATGGGTGGTGAATACAGCTTTACAAAACCATATAGTGAGAAAACGGCTGAATCAATAGATGTTGAGGTTAAAAAGCTGGTTGACGAGCAATATCAGAGAGCAAAGGATATTTTGACCAAAAATAAAGAAGGACACAAGAAGCTGGCAGAAAAGTTACTTGAGAAAGAAGTAATCTTTACTGAAGATATGGTGGAGATATTTGGAGAACGCCCATGGAAAAAAGAAATGGTGAAGTATTCCTCACCAAAAAAGGAAATTGATGGTGTAAGTAAAAGCACTTCTAAGACAAAAAAATTGAAGACGGCTTCTGCTGCAAAAAAGACTCCAAAAGAAACAGACAGTACAGTTAAAGAAACACCGGGACTTGAAGAAAGTAAGGAGGAAGGAAAGGAGAAAACTGCTGAATCCTGATGAGTTCCAAAGACAGCATATTAAATCGTATCCGTCAGGTTTCATCCGGTAAAAAGCTTTTTGATGTTGAGGAACCGGACTGGAATAAGAATGAGCTTGTATCAATTGATGAAGATTTAAGTGCAGAGTTTAAAAAACAGATTGAGAAAGTCAGTGGGGTTTTTTATAAGTTATCGTCCTATAAAGAACTGGTTGAAAAGGTTAAATCTCATTTGAGTGAGGAAGAAATAGCTGACGTTACATGTAGTTCAGAAACTTTAGCCAGTCAAACCGGATTATCATATAAATCAACGGCTGATAATGATGATGCATTTATAGTGCCTTGTGAAGCATTGATTGCATCCACCGGATCGGTATTGGTTTCTTCAAAAAGTGGTGGAAACAGAAGAAACCACGTTTTCCCTCCGGTGCTTTTTGTTGTTGCTTACTCCAGTCAGTTAGTTCCTTTTATTAAAGATGGTTTGGATGCAATAAAGATGAAACATGAAGCCCTGCCATCCATGATTTCACTTATAACAGGCCCCAGCAGAACCGCAGATATTGAAAAAACTTTAGTGCTTGGAGCGCACGGACCAAAAAAACTAATTGTATTTTTGTTGCCTGATAATGAAATGATTTCAAACCATTCAAAACAGGCTTAGCAAATGAAAAATTTATTGGTCCGGACACTTTCCGGTATCGTATATGTTGCGATTATCTATTTGGCCACCCGGTACTATCAGGTAGGCTATATTGTTTTTCCTTTGCTTATGATCCTTGGGATATGGGAGTTTCAGAAAATGTCTGATGAAACTTTTTCCCGGGGAACGTTTATATCAACTTCATTGTTGGCACTTGTGCTTTTTGTGGCCATGCATTTAATGCGTCATGATCCGGATATAGTAAGTTTTTTAGCTGGCGGAGCTGGTACCATTGTAATCATGCTGTCCCTTTTCTTATTTACACGTCCTCATATGAAACCGAATAAGTCTCTGCTTACATTTTCAATCATTTATGTAGGTATTCCCTTTGCGCTTATTCCGGTATGGTTTGGAAACCAGTGGGGATTTACATCAAACAACCTGCTTTTGTTGTTTATTATCATTTGGGTAAATGATTCTTTTGCATATCTTTTCGGGGTATCTTTTGGTAAGCATAAGCTAATGCCTTCCGTTTCGCCTAAAAAATCATGGGAAGGGCTGATTGGTGGTGCTGTAATGTCTGTTATTGCAGGGATTCTGGTTCACAGGTTCAATTGGGTAAACGGATTTGAATTGGTTGAGTTTGAGATATTTATTTTAATTGCTATAATTGCAGCAAATTTAGGAGACCTTGTTGAGTCAAGGTTCAAAAGAGAAGCAGGTATAAAAGATTCTGGTAACATTATACCGGGGCACGGGGGAATACTTGACAGGCTGGATAGTTTTATTTTTGCATTACCGGCTGTTTCAATGTTATTGGTAATAATTCAGTGAAGGAATGATTAAGATTCACAAAGAAGGAAGGACTATTTTACTGGTGTTTTTGTTGATCCTATTAATGGTCAATCTGGCCATTGCCATTTATTCATCCAATGAGGTGGCTAAATCATTGACCACAACGGCATCAATACTATTCTTCATATTTGTATCTCTTTTTTTTCGAAATCCAAACCGGGATTTTGTGCACCACGAACAAAAACTTATCTCGCCTGCTGACGGAAGAGTTGTTGTAATCGAAGAGGTTTTTGAACCTGAATATTTCAAGGATAAACGGTTACAGGTATCTATATTTATGTCCATTTCAAGTGTGCATGTTAACAGGTGGCCTATAAACGGACTCGTGCGTTATTACAGGCATCATTCAGGACGATTTTATGCAGCATTTTTACCTAAGGCCAGCACCGAGAATGAACGCGCCACGATTGTACTGGAATTTGAACCGGGCAGGGAGGTTATGATTCGTCAGATTGCAGGTGCTATGGCAAGACGCATTGTTACCTATGCCAAAGAAGGTGAAATAGCGGTGCAGAATAAGGACATGGGCTTTATTAAGTTCGGGTCAAGGGTAGATTTGATACTACCGGTAGGTACACCGCTGGATGTTGCTGTTGGTGATCGTGTTAAAGGAGGCATAAGCCAAATTACAAAATTCTGAAAATGTTACGTAAAAGTATTCCAAGCATACTAACCATGTTTTCATTGCTGTCAGGTATTACAGCATTGTTTTTTGTGTTCAATACCGATTTTAAAAGTGCAATGATTGCAATATTGGTGGCTGCATTTTTTGATTTTACCGATGGCTTTGCAGCCAGATTACTGCATGCAACTTCTGAGTTTGGCGTTCAGCTCGACAGCCTGTCGGATATGGTAAGTTTTGGGGTTGTGCCTGCCGCTGCAGCAACAGTTTTTACTGCCAGTGTAATTGGCTTGCACGACATTGACCAGGTATCACTTATGAGGTTTATAGATTTGGCAGTCATATGTTTGCCGTTGTTAATCGCGGTGGGTTCTGCTTTACGACTGGCAAAATTCAATATAGACAAGAACCAGAAATCACATTTTATAGGATTACCAACACCGGCGAATACATTATTTGTTATTGCATTTATTTTATTTATTAAATCACAGGGAGCCGTTTTTGCAGATAATGGCATGTTTTTGAAGGGCTTGCTGGCTGTGGTTTTTTTGTTTTCTGCCATCATGCTGGTTTTACCAATTAATTTATTTGCTTTAAAATTTAAATCATTTCGCTTCAGTGAAAACTGGTATCGGTTTCTTTTGCTAATCGCTGGTCTTTTTGCACTTATGTTTTGGGGACTGAAGAGTTTTACGGTAATTATTCCGTTTTATATAATATTATCTGTGATTTTAAATATTTTTAGCAAAGAAAGTAGGCTAAATGGCTGATTTTTTTGTTTTTGTAAAAAAATAAGGATTTACTTTTTGTGCTGTAGGATAAAAGATATATATTTGCATGCTCAAAAATAACAGGAATCTGTAAGTATAACTAAATAAAATTATTAAAGATGACTAAAGCTGATATTGTCAACGAGATTTCAAAAAATACAGGGATTGAGAAGATGACAGTTTTGAAAACTGTAGAGGCTTTTATGGAAACTGTAAAAGGTTCCCTGGCTGACGGAAATAACGTATATTTAAGGGGATTCGGTAGCTTTATCGTTAAGAAAAGAGCTGAGAAAACTGCCCGTAATATTTCAAAAGGTGTTACGATTAAGATTCCTGCTCATTATGTACCTTCTTTCAAACCTGCAAAGACTTTCATTACACAGGTTAAAGATACAGTAAAGTAATTATTTCAAGTTAAAAGTATAAGCTATGCCTAGCGGGAAAAAGAGGAAAAGACATAAGATGTCTACGCATAAGCGTAAAAAAAGACTTAGAAAAAACAGACATAAGAAGAAGAAATAACTCCTGTTATTTCTCTTATGTGAGATAAAGATCTTAAGAACAAACTTTATGCATAGAGTTTGTTCTTTTTTTAAGTAGTCGAACCATTTGTTAAAACGGCTGAAAAATTAAAACGTGAACAGTGAGCTCATAATTGACGTATCGTCAAAAGACATATCAATAGCATTATTAGAAGATAAAAGGCTGGTTGAACTCAGTACCGAACAAAGAGATGTAAAATTCTCGGTGGGAGATATACACCTTGGAAAGGTTAAAAAGATCATGCCTGGATTGAATGCTGCTTTTGTCGATGTGGGTTACGAAAAAGATGCATTTTTGCATTATCTCGATCTCGGACCTCAGTTCAGTTCACTTAAAAAATTTATCTCCCTGCAGTCAGGCTCTAAAAAAGGTCCGTCGCTTCAGAAATTCAGAAACGAATCAGATATTGATAAGAATGGTTCCATTGGCTCTGTGATGAAGAATGGAATGGAGATTGTTGTTCAGATTGCCAAAGAACCTATCTCTACCAAGGGGCCGCGTCTTACGTCAGAATTATCAATAGCCGGAAGATACATGGTTTTAATGCCCTTTTCGAACCGGATATCGGTCTCACAGAAGATTAATTCTGTGGAGGAGAAAAGTCGGTTAAAAAAACTGGTTCAAAGCATTAAACCCAACAATTTTGGTGTTATTATACGGACAGTTGCCGAGGGTATTAAGGTGGCGGATTTGGATAAAGAGCTGAAAACGCTTGTAAAACGTTGGGAAGAAACTGTAGAGGCGCTCACCAAAGCTAAATCGCCACAGTGTATCTATGAAGAGGTTGGTCGAACATCTGCAATCCTGAGGGATATTCTTAATCCTGAATTCTCCAATATTTATATAAATGACAAAGCTGTCTATAACGAGGTTAGGGATTTTGTTTCCATAATATCATCAGGACAGGAAAAGATTGTTAAGCTCTATAAGGGAGATGCTCCCATTTTTGATCAGTTTGGTGTCACCAAGCAAATCAAGTCTTCTTTTGGAAAGACCGTCTCCTTTAAAAACGGTGCATATCTTATCATCGAGCATACCGAGGCATTGCATGTCATAGATGTCAATAGTGGTAACAGATCCCGTAGCGGACAGAATCAGGAAACAAACGCCCTTGAGGTAAACCTTGCAGCGGCAGATGAGATTGCACGTCAGTTGCGATTAAGAGACATGGGCGGTATTATCGTGGTTGATTTTATTGATATGCACGGTTCTGAACATAAGCAGAAGGTTTTTGAGCGTATCAAGACTGCCATGGCTCAGGATCGTACAAAGCATCAGATTTTGCCCTTAAGCAAATTTGGTTTGTTGCAAATAACGCGTCAGCGTGTAAGACCTGAAATGCATAAGGAAACTGACGAAACATGTCCGAGTTGTTTTGGAAAAGGAGAGATAAGGCCATCTATCTTATTTGTGGACCAGTTGGAAGGCAAAATTGATTATCTTGTAAATACGCTCAAAGTAAAAGAGTTTCAGCTGGAAATTCATCCGTATGTTTATGCATACATTACAAAAGGATTCTTTTCGGTCCTCAGAAACTGGAGAAAAAAATATACATCAAAGATTAAAGTTAAGCCTATAGAATCTTTTGCATTTCTCCAGTATAAATTCTACGATAAAAATATGGAAGATATTGATTTGAAGGAAGAGATGGATTAACAATCAGAGATCTGTTTCATTATTCTCTTCTTTAATCAGGTCAATCTGTTTCAGGTTTGATAAGTCCTGTGCGATACTCCGTTTTTTAATTTCAGTTTCTTCGGATAAAAGTTCCAGACCACCCGGGATCTTAAACTCCTGTTGAAATGTATCTCTTATACCACTTTTTTTTATGCCAATAAGTGTCACCTTGTACATTCCTGCAGCCTCATAGAAATGTATAAGTTCACTGCCTGCAAATCCTTCATTTCCATCACCTAATTTCCAGTAAAACAACATGTATGGATCTGAGCTTTCATGTTGTGTTAGATTAATGAATTTTACAGTTTCCTGATCATTGTACATAAATGCATTAAAGTTAATTTGGCCGGAAACCTTCAATAGAGCTATTAATGAGAGAATAATAATAAGGTATAATCTATGCATGTGCGTCAGTATTAAGTGTTGCTCAAAATTATCAAAAAATATTATTAAATGCAATAGAAATACATGTTAAATTAACTCTAAATTATGAATTAGGTATATGTTTGTTTCTATTGTGTTAATTGTATCGTGATATATTGTTTTGAAAGCATGCAAGATTGCATTATTCTTACAAAATAATGGGGGAGTTGAAAAATGTAAGAGTTTTGATTCTTCAGTCTATCAGAAAGATGTATTTTGGTGACATATTGATAATTAATTTGCTTTAAAGTTTGAAAAATGACATTGATATAGTCGTGGTTTTAATGGTTAACATTGTAATGGATACCTGGCAGAATTTGAAAAAACTGTATTTAAAGAATGAGTGCTGCTTAAAAAATATAGGGTGTATGGCGGATTAAAGACAGTTTTTTTAATTTGAACCTTGAAATTTGCATAAAGTATTTTAAATTTTATGTATTTACAAAAAAATATCTATTTTTGCATCCAGATATTAAAATGACATAAAATAAAAGATTATGAAGACAAAATTGGAGTATATCTGGCTTGACGGATACAAGCCAACTCAGTCATTAAGGGCTAAAACGAGAGTAGAAGAAAACTTTAGCGGTAAATTGGAGGATTGCCCCGTATGGTCCTTCGATGGTTCATCTACAGAACAAGCTACTGGTGGCTCATCTGACCTTTTACTTAAGCCAGTGGCAATTTGCGCTGACCCAACACGTAAAAATACTTACGCTGTTATGACTGAGGTGCTGAATGCTGATGGAACTCCGCATGAGTCTAATGGTCGTGCTCATATTGATGACGACGATGAAGACTTCTGGTTCGGATTTGAGCAGGAATATTTCCTGATGGATCCGCAAACCAATAAACCTCTTGGATTTCCTGCTGATGGTTATCCTGCGCCCCAGGGACCATATTATTGCGGTATTGGTGCTCAGAATGCATTTGGTCGCGAAATTGTTGAAGAGCATTTTGATGTTTGTTTAGAAGCTGGTTTGAATATTGAAGGTATCAACGCTGAAGTTGCTGCCGGACAGTGGGAATTCCAGATATTTGCAAAAGGTGCACATAGTGCCGGGGATCAGATTTGGCTCGGACGTTATTTCCTGGAAAAAATTGCAGAAAAATATGGTGTTGTTGTAAACTGGCATCCAAAACCATTAGGTAAAGATCTTGACTGGAATGGATCAGGTATGCACGCTAACTTCTCTAACGGTTTAATGAGATCTTGTGGAGACAAAAATGTATTTACTGCAATTTGTGAAGAATTTGGTAAAAACATTAAAGAGCATATCGATGTTTACGGTGCGCACAACGATCAACGTTTGACAGGTAAACATGAAACAGCTGCAATTACTGATTTCAGTTATGGTGTTTCTGACCGCGGTGCTTCAATTCGTATTCCGGTTGGAACAATTGAAAATGGATGGAAAGGTCGTTTAGAAGACCGTCGTCCTGCTTCAAATGGTGATCCATACAAAATTGCTGCTGTAATTATTAAAACTACCAGCAAAGCGGTTAAAGGATTGTAATTAAGTTATTAGTCGATATAAAAGTAAAAAAGCTGCCTTTTGAGGCAGCTTTTTGTTTTTGTCATATATCTCAGATTCTAATAATCTATAACTGCAGACTCACAAATGTAGGTTGGAATAATTCCGGATCCGCTTATTCTTATGCTGGCCATTTCCGGAAGTGTATTCCCGGATAAAACCAGAGCCGTATCCAGTCCGAATTTGTTGCCGCCAATGATGTCAGTATAGAGTGTATCTCCCACCATCAGGATTTCTTTTCTCTTAACCTGAATATCCTGTAGTGCCCGTTCATATGCCAAAAGAAACATCTGGGCATCGGGCTTGCCAAAACGAATAAAGTTTTTACCGATAATATTTTCTACCATATCCGCAAGTGCACCAATGGCAACAGAAATATCATTTCTGCTGACCGGATAATTAATATCAGTGTTGGCAACCACTACTGTCATGTTTTTCTTTCGCAGCAGGTTTATGGTTTTATTGATATCATCGTTCCAGTTAAAACCTTCATCGTCGAGAAAAGCAAATGATTCAATCTTATCCAGGTTGTCCAAATCAACATCATTTACAGGTACAGTCTTTAAACCTACTGATTCAATGTAATGTGCTGAGGCTGGTGTGCCCAGGTATGCTACCGAATTTCCGTTTGTTAGTTTGGTTTTGAAAAATTCCATAGCCAGCATTCCCGACGAAAGGATCTTGTCGGTAGTAATATGTTTTATTCCGTGATTCTGGTACCAGTTTGCAAGTTCTTCGGGACTTCGTGATGAATCGTTGGTTAAAACATAGTAGTAAATTCCTTTGTGTTCTAAATATTCAAATGTTCTTTCAATTTCGGGAATCAGACCTTTATGGTTTTTCAATACCCCGAAAGCATCAAAAAATACTGCCTTGTAGTTTTTTACAACACTACGGAAACTCTTCGTTCTCATTTGAATCAGATTTTTAATGCATTTAAAATTTTTTCTACCTTATAATTGGCGTCCATCGCAGGGAAATAAGTTTGATATGCTTCGTTGATTAATTTCGATGAATATATCTCTCTGAAAAAGTAAGGGCCATCCTTAATAACATAATTCAGAATAAAAAACCGATAGACTTCTTTTATAAATCTTACTTCCGGTTCCGTTAAAGGAAAGACTTTATGGTATTCCTTCAGAAAGATTATAAAGCGATCTTCCATTAATGTGTCTACCAGGTAACTAAAAACTGTGCGATCACCCACCTCAGAAACAACCCTGCTGAAAAAGTAGAAATCCATCACGCGAGACGACATTCTGAACCAGTCGTAATCCCAGCGTGAATAAAACTTGCCATCGCCACTAATGGAAAAATTTCCAATGTTCCAATCAACGAATACGGGGATCGTTTCGAATTCGGTTGTATAATTAACCTTATCAGCATTGTTCAGATAATATTCGCAATGCTTCTTTACCATGTCTTTGTGATGCTCACACATCTTGATTTCGTCCCTGTTAATCCTTTTTAAAAGGTTATGAATATCGGTAACGGTGGTTTTTGAGGGATTTGGTAATTGGTTACACACGTTAGTGCAGGCCAGATGAAATCTGGCAAGCTCCCTCCCCATCTTTCGGATCTGTTTTTCGTCCAGCCTGCGGGGAAGCTTATGCATAGTTCGGATAGGATTGTAGAATACAACCCATGCGCTGTGATGTTCCTGATGAAAAAGATAAATGAATAGTTCATTCTTTTTTACCAGCGATTGGGCCAGAAAATTTTCATAGGGTCGTTCAAGATTGTTGGCAAGATTGTTAATGATAATATGATCTTCCCTGAAATCCTCAAAACGTCCGTAATCCGAAAGTTTAGCAAAAACCGGTTCGCGTTTGTAAAACGAAATTTTATATACCTGATTTGTTGAAACATAGGCGCTTACATCATAAATGCCACGGATTTCATGGCGGTCATCGAATTCGCGCCAGGCATGTTTTATAATTTGTATATAATCTATCTTCTGCATTGATTTTTATTAAATAATCTCAAAATAACGTTTCAGTTCCCAATCTGTGACCTGATTCATGAATTGTCGCCATTCCCATTCCCGTGTTTTCGTAAAATGATTTACAAAGGCATCGCCGAAAAGTTCTTTGGCTATTTTTGAAGTGGTCATTTTTTCAGTTGCTTTTAAAAGACTATCAGGTAGTTCTTCACGATTTTTATCCTGGTATGCATTCCCAACTGATTGGGGAATACTAAGTTTTAACTGGTGTTTGATACCATATAAGCCCGATGCCAGAGCTGCTGTGATGGCCAGATAGGGATTCGTATCGGCACCCGGAACGCGGGATTCAATACGTGTATTTGTTTTGTTTAAGGGAATGACCCGAACAGCTGTTGTGCGGTTATCTATTCCCCAGGTAACAGTTGAAGGTGCCCAGTCGCCATGGCTGATCCGCTTATAACTGTTAACGGTTGGGGCAAACATGGGAAGTATATCAGGTAAACAGGCCAGCTGACCGGCAATATAATGCTCCATGATTTCGCTCATTCCATTCGATCCGTTCCCATCAAAAAACAGGTTTGTTTCACCCTTTTTGTCCCATAAACTCTGATGTATATGTCCACCTGATCCCGGCAGGTGTATGTTCCATTTTGCCATGAATGATGCCATCATGTTATGCCGGTAAGCTATTTCCCTGACGCCACTTTTGAAAAGTACGGCCTTATCTGCAGCAGATATGACATCATCGTATAAAATAGCTGCTTCATAAACACCGGGACCCGTTTCTGTATGAATGCCTTCCAAAGGAACATTGAAGGCTTCCATCATTTCAAATATGTCGTTACAGTATGCCTGATTCAGCGATGTTCGCAGAACCGAATAGCCAAACATCCCGGGTGTAACAGGTTCTGGTTGCTGAAATCCTGATTGTGGCATTTCATCGGGTTTGCCTTTGAAATTGAACCATTCGAATTCCTGCGCAAACATGGCTTTAAATCCCATGGACTCACATTCTTCGTTTACCCGTTTCAGCAGACTTCTGGGGCAGGTACTTTCAGCATATTTTTTATCCTGGCTAAAATCTGCCAGGAAAAATGGCGTAGAACCTTCCCATGGAATTTGGCGAAAGGTTGTTATATCTATTTTGGCTTTTGCATCCGGATAACCGCTATGCCATCCGGTGACTTCCGAGTTGTCATAACACACATCACCTGAGTCCCATCCAAAAATAACATCACAAAGGCCAATTGTTTTATCCAGAGAATCGAGGAACTTATGTTTATGAATGTATTTTCCGCGTAATACACCATCGATATCTGCTACGGCTATTTTGACTTTCGATTCTTTTGAATCTGTAATGCTTTGTATGATTTTTTCTTTGTCCATAGGAAAATTAAATTGGAAGAAAAGTAGTTGTTGTTTCAGTAAATATCAAATTTCCACCCTTTAAAATTTATGTTATCGTGCTTTAAATTATTCACAATAATCGGAATCTTCAAACAAAATTACACATTTTCATAAGGATCACTCTTTAAACCACTCCAGATAGAAAGAATGAAAAATTTAATAACAGCCAGTTTTACGTATGTTTTTCTGTATGGTCTTGTTTTTTTGAAGGGGGTAGATTTAAAAATAGTGCAAATTATTTGATTAATGATATGAATTGTAAGGGGGTGTATTGTAAAATATTGTATTTTTGCATCCGGATTACACTGCATAAAAATGGGGTGTAATTCGTCCCTAAAAAATAGATTATTAATTGACTTAAAAGAACATTATGGCAGTTTTAAGATTTCAGGCTTTGGACGAGTTGTTCAGAAGGGAGCCTATGGATGTAAAATTTCCATCCAACAAAGTTACGGATTACTATGGAGAGTATGTTTTCAATCTTGAATCGATGCGGAAACATTTACCCAAAGATGCTCTACGGGCTGTTTTAGCAGCTATTGATAAAGGTGAACCAATTGACCGGAAAATGGCCGATGCTGTTGCTGCCGGCATGAAAGGCTGGGCCATTGAAAAGGGAGCCACACACTATACGCACTGGTTTCAGCCGTTAACAGATGGTACTGCTGAGAAACACGATGGTTTTATTGAATTTGGAGATGGAGGCGAAATGATTGAAAACTTCAGCGGAAAGCTTTTGGCTCAGCAGGAACCTGATGCATCTTCTTTTCCTTCCGGTGGGATCCGTCAAACTTTTGAAGCTCGTGGATACACTGCATGGGATGTGTCATCACCTGCTTTTATTGTTGGTACAACATTGTGTATCCCTACAATTTTTATTTCCTATACAGGAGAAGCACTGGACTATAAGACTCCTCTGTTAAAAGCTCTGGCTAAAGTAGATAAGGCAGCAGTAGATGTATGCCAGTATTTTGACAAAAATGTGACAAGGGTAAACTCTAACCTGGGCTGGGAGCAGGAGTACTTTCTGATTGACGAAGCATTATACAATGCAAGGCCTGATCTGGTACTTACAGGAAGAACTTTAATGGGACATTCATCATCCAAGGACCAACAGCTTGATGATCATTACTTTGGGTCAATTCCTGAAAGAGTGGCCAAGTTTATGATGGCACTTGAAATTGAAGCGCACCAACTTGGTATTCCTGTTAAAACAAGACATAATGAGGTTGCACCAAACCAGTTTGAGGTTGCCCCAATATTTGAAGAAACGAACCTGGCAAATGATCACAACCAGCTTTTGATGGATATCATGAAAAAGGTTGCGCGAAGGCATAAGTTCCAGGTTCTGTTCCACGAAAAACCGTTTAAGGGAATTAATGGATCAGGTAAACATAATAACTGGTCTTTATCAACAGATACCGGGATTAACCTGTTCTCTCCGGGTAAAAATCCAAAGAGCAATACGCAGTTTCTTACATTTCTCGTCAACACCATGGCAGCTGTTTATAAAAATCAGGATTTGTTGAGAGCATCTATTTTAAATGCGGCAAATAGCCATCGTTTAGGAGCAAATGAAGCTCCTCCTGCTATTCTGTCTGTATTTACGGGATCACAAATTGCAGGTATGCTGGAAGATCTTGAGGAAAAAGTGACCAACAAAAAAATGTCACCCGAAGAAAAAACAGCATTAAAGCTTGGCATTGGACGAATTCCTGAAATCTTACTGGATAATACGGACCGTAACAGAACCTCTCCGTTTGCATTCACTGGTAACAGGTTTGAATTCAGGGCGGTTGGTTCATCTGCAAACTGTGCTCCGGCAATGACTGCACTTAATGCTGCTGTGGCCGTTCAACTTGAAGAGTTCAAAAAAGATGTTGATAAACTTATTGCAAAGGGAATCAAAAAGGATGAGGCAATTCTTCAAATGATTAAAAAGCTGATCCTTGAATCGAAGCCGATTCAATTTAATGGTGATGGTTACTCTGAAGCATGGTTAAAAGAGGCTCACAAAAGAGGTCTTACCAATATTACCAGTGTGCCTGAGTCGCTGATGACGTATTTGTCTGATCAGGGTAAAAAAGTAATGGTTGATAGCGGTATAATGGGCGAGAAAGAACTGGAGGCCCGTGTTGAAGTTGAAATGGAAAAATACACCAAGAAGATACAGATAGAAGCGCGTGTGCTTGGTGATCTGGCTGCTAATCATATTGTTCCAACCGCAATTGCATATCAGAGCAGTCTGATTAAAAATGTTAAAGGTCTGAAAGAGATTTTTGATGCCAGGGAGTTTGCATCACTTGCCGGATCCCGCATGGAATTGATAAAAGAAATATCAGTACATATTTCTACCATAAAGGCTGAAGTCAAAAACATGATTGATGCTCGCAAAAAGTGTAATAGTATTGAAGGTGAAAAGGAGAAAGCATTTGCTTATGACAAGGAAGTAAGACCATATCTTGATTTGATCCGCTATCATATCGATAAGCTGGAACTGATAGTGGATAATGAGATGTGGCCTTTACCAAAATATCGTGAACTTTTGTTCGCGAGATAGTGATCCGTTAGGTTCATAATCTTTATTTTAGGGGCTAAAGCAGGTTCTTTTTAGGACCTGCTTTTTTATTTAATATTTTTTAATACCTTTGTGTTTTATAACAATGTTGTAAAGCAGTAAAATGGCAGAGAGAAGCATTTTACATGAAGCTTCAATTTCATTAGTGAAGCAACTATGGGAATTATTAAATGAAGAACAGAAAGTTTTCGTCAGTGAAAACTATCAGGTTCATCATTTTAAGAAAAATCAGATTATTTACAAGGAGGGTGAGCAGCCTGACTATTTACTCTGTTTGGTAAAAGGTAAAGTAAAGATTTTTAAGGAAGGTGTAGGTGGCCGCGGGCAGATTGTTCGTATGGTGAAAGCGCCTGGGATTTTTGGGAAGCGTGCCTTATTTGCGGGTGAGGAGTATACAACCAGCAGTATCTGTATTGAGGAGTCAGTAATCATTACCATTCACAAGGATATTCTGATGGAGGTTTTACATCATAATGTAGAATTATCCTTATTCTTTCTTGGGAGTTTAGCTAAAGAGTTAGGTTTTTCAAATAACCTGACGGTATCACTTACCCAGAAGCACATACGTGGAAGATTGGCAGAAGCCCTTCTGTTCCTGAAAGAAACGTACGGTCTTGAAAGTGATGGAGTGACGCTTAATATTTATCTCTCACGTGAGGATCTGGCAAATCTGTCAAATATGACAACATCAAATGCCATCCGAACACTCTCAAATTTTGCAACAGAGAAGGTCATCTCAGTGGATGGCAGAAAGGTTAAGATATTAAATGAAGAGGCGCTAAAGCGAATCAGTAATTTAGGATAATATAAAAAAGGAGGCTTAAGCCTCCTTTTTTATTTATGCTATTTAAGGAATAGTCCAACCCTGAAACCTATGGTCGGAAGAAAGCCTGAATACCCCGGATCAAAAACTGTTTCGCTCCAGAAATCATCTCCTGATTTGTCTTTATCAAAATCACTTAAACGGAATCCCCAACCAAGATACATATCGAAGAAAAAGCGATCCAGTGTGCCCTGATAACCGATTAGCAGGTCATAACCAAATTGGTTAAACCTTTGGTTGATCTCATGATTAACCTGTTCTGAATAAGTATTTCCGAGTTCAACATAATCTACCCATTCATCGCCCCAGTATTTTAAGGTATAATATTTATAAACTAATCCGGCACCAACATATGGTCCTTCCGGCTTTCCGTTTTGTGAAAAGATATACCTGTAATTAACGTTTAATCCGGCACCCTTCATATCTGTGCTTTCAGGATAAAACAAGGTGTAATTTTCATTGTAATACATCTGAGGTGCAAGCGTAAGATATTGCGTCTGCTTTAGTTTAAGGTCGAAGTCGAGGCGCATGCCACTTATGATGGCATATTGTGGTACTATTCCGATGCTGAACTGCCAGTCCAGATTTTGAGTCACATTATCAGATTCGGTCTGCGCGTGTAAGGGCAGGATGAATAAACATAATATTGTTGTTAGAATCAGATTTTTCATAATGATTTACGTTTTTAGTTAATAAGTATTGAACTGATTAAAACAAGGCTTTCGTTTTCGTATGAATATTGCCTTAGTCCATCAGTACTGATCAGTAAGAGCAGGCCATCATAAGGAATTACGTCGTAAGCCCCGTTGATATCCGTAAACGTATTGATTTGGACCAGATCTGTAGCAGTATTCATTTTAAACACTTTCAGGCCGTTATCACAAACAAAAAGCAGTCCGTCGTCCGTGCCCAGACCTTTAGGATTACTCATGTTGTAGGTTCTTACCTGCTTAGGATTATAGATGTTGCTGATGTCAATCACCTGGAGCTGGTTTACAGATCTGTTGCACCAGTTACTTCCTGAACTCAGGGTTACATAGGCATAATTACCATTTACAACCACGGGATCACAGCTTACCACATGTTCGTATTTCGACAGGTATTGTGGCTGATCCGGATTGGACACATCGATGATATGCATACCTGTTGTGGTTCCAAGGAAAATCTTGTTATGATACGGGAAAATTGTTTCGATGCCTCCTCCCCAGTCAAGCTGCCAGTTCGATTTCTGAGTTATGGTACCTTCATCTGTGATATCAAATGTTTTGAGGCTGTATCCGTCAACCGTATAAAGCTGATCACCAATAATGGTGAATCGTGCCATGCTTCCACCGGTTCCGGTTCCGCCATCAGTACTATATTCAGAATCGCTGTAGGTAAAGTTAATATCGCTGTTTTCGCATGAACCGAAAATTATTATCGATACTATGCTTATGATGTATAGTTGCTTTTTCATGACTCACGTTTTATCCAGTTAACAATTACGGTATTGGCAGGGCGGTGTCCTTTCCTGAACTGATCCGGTATATACCTCAGTTCAGGATGATACAGTTCAGGAAATACATTTCTGACCCGTTTTACTTCCTGCACATTATTCAGGTCAGAAATATTTACTGAGACCAGGTCTACAGCATTATCAGCAAACAGAATGTTGCCTTTAACGGCTATATCAACAACGCCCGGAATAGTAATGAAGGCCAGGTTAGCCGGACTTGAAGGGTTGTAATCGTTAATGATATGCACACCTTTAAATTTCTCCACGATGAAAAGCAGGGAATCCTTGATGTAGATCTTTCCCGGATTTTCCATTGTTACCGGATCAACTGAATGGATCGATTTTTCCAGGTTGGAACGTTCCATTAATACCGGGGAATAGTCACTGTAATTCGATAAATTATCCGCAGAGAATCCCCATAACGTAGTTACCACTACGAGCAGAAAAGCATACTTTCTCATATTTTTAAATCTTACGGTTTAATAAATACTTTTTTCCCTCCTCCTATTTCAAAACCAAGTTTGAAAGAAAGATAATTGAGTTTAGTTACATCATTTGGGATCAGGTTGTATTCTATACCAAAACGAATATGTTCCACACTGAAACCCATGCGGAGCATGGCACCAGGCAAAAGCAGTGTTTCGTCGTTGTTAATAAATACATTCTGTTCGTTTAGAGATGCATAATATAAACCAAGGCCCACTCCGGCAAATGGTCTTAATTTATGGGTGTTAAAATAATAATCACATGTTCCTGTGATAGAGGATATATAGCCATCGCTTTCAATATTTCTCCAGTAAAGGCCATTAGCGGTTGCTGAATTTATAATGGATTGATCTTTTTGAGAAAAGTAGACGTATTCATATCGGCCTCCAATGGTAATTCTGTTGGTCATGTTCAGTTTTAATTCGGCATAAGGCGTAATGAACCCGGCATGCGGACCGGTCAGTTCCCCAAATGCCATCCCAATATCAAGCTTAACAGGTTTATATATCAGTTGCGCCTGAACCGGAATCAGAACTGTAAACAGTATTACTATATAGAGTAACCTTTTTACCATATTTATTTCACTATAAATGTATATACCGCATTATCGTAAATACTGGCATTTGAAAAATCTTTGTTGTCATATGAATTGACATTGTCCGTGATGTTAAAATGATATTCAACAAATGCCTGGTATTCGAAACTCTTATCACTATTTAAATAGAAATCCAGATCATACCAATAATTTTCGCAGTTGTCTGTACATGGATTACGAAGCTGTTCCTCATTATCGGGATTCGGATAATTAATAAAGTTGATGGAATATTTACCGATATCCGGAAACTGCAATCCGATTTGGAGTTCCGGAAGCTTGTCCGGATAGCCGAATGATACAGTTATCAGGTCACCTTTTTTCGATACAAGCTTCCCCGAATTAATGATCATGTTATATGCAGGGGAGGTTGTTTCAATGAGGTCTGTGATTTTGAACTGGCAGGTAAATTTGGCCTGATCCAGCGGAATATATACACCCTGTCCTGATATTTTATCTGTGAATAGTTCATTGTTAATAGTCAGATTCAGCCATAAGGTGTCTCCTGATGGCACATTTCCTTGCGGTGTTACTGACACATACTGGTCAAATACCATTTCGTTGTCCGTTGGAATTCCATCCATGTAATACGCTGTTTCTCCGGGATCACTTTGCGCACATGAAATAAAACCGAGTATTGCAAGAAGGTTTATATAATAAATTAATTGCTTCATCTTAATACAAATTAATGTCGTTGTCCGTTGATATAATTTTAATCTGAGGTAAAACACCATCAGTTTCAGGTGCGATCACAAGCTTTTCGCCCAGATCGGTTTTTTTAGCTTCATGTTCTATACTGTTAATTTTTCCTCCTTTTGTTTCAAGATCAAAAGAGTAGCTTCCTTCCGATTTATTAATGATTGTTGTTTCGCAATAGTTGGTTTGCAGATCTGTTACCAAAGGATTCCCGTTCAAAAATAGCGAAATATTACCAAGGGTTGTGGTTCCTGATATATCCCCGCTTACCGATTGCAGTTTGATGCGTGTGTTTCGTGTATTGATGCTTCCTGTTATCGTGCCTTTGATAACAGTAAGCTCACCAAGCGAAATGTTTGCGTTAAGTTGCGATGTACAATCATCAAGTTCTGCTTTGGCATATTCAAGATCAAGCATGATGCCTTTGTCTAATTTTTTTAAAACAATATTTCCGAGTTGATTTTTTATTTTGACGTGACACCATTCCGGAACCTTTAGAATGTATTCATTTTTAAATATCGATCCTGATTTATCATTGGCGTCGTTAAAAAGAATGTAGTTTTTAAGGAACAGCCGCTCTTTTGTGCTGTTCTCCACAAATTTCTGAGCTTTCAAATGATCTTCCGCAATTTCCTGACTTGAATTTTTTACAATCTGTTTCAGTTGAAGTTCAACCGTATTGCCGGAAATAGTTTCTATTGTGATATCAGCCTTTTCAGCATCAATTTCCAGCAAAAATTCATCGGAGTAAGTATAGCTCTTTTCAATAATCCGGGTCAGGACCTTAACCTTTGTCTGGGCCTGAACCGAAAGCATGAAAATGCCCAAAATAAGCGCTATGTATAATTTTAATCTCACTCTGTCAGTTCTTTTGCTTTTTTAGGTGTGATCCCGAAGCCAATACCAATTTTAATAAAAGGCAGCAATTTGTTTTTGGGGATCAAATCGTGGTATATCTGCATGTTTATGCCAAACGACATGTCAAAATAGCCGATATCCAGAAACCTTCGCTGAACGCCATACCCAAGTTGCAATAGTCCTAATGCCTGGATCTCGTTAACCGGAAGTTCGCTCAGGTCATATTCATAAAAATACTGCCGGTTCAATTGCGATTCCAGCAAAGATGGTGTATCGCCAAAAGGAAATGCAATACCTGCCATAAAGTAGTTTCCGGAAAAACCGTTGGTATTTTTACCGCGAAGTTCCCTGAACCTGAAATTATGGTAGTATTTTAATCGTACCTCCGGGGTGACCATGTACTTTAATCCATTTTGTTGTGATACACCAAAACCATCGACTCTTACTCCCGGTTCAACAGTAAAACTCTTATAGATACGTTGTTCATAAACGAAAGAAGGGATCAATTGTCCCCAATCTACCGCATTCAGTTTAAATAAACTGTTAATTTGAGTCTTGTCGCTCGATAGCAGGTTGAAAAGCCGGTCGTATTCACTGGTTTGCAACGAACTGTCCTCAGTTATCAAAACACGGGTTTCCTGTGCTGATGCAGCAAATACAATTACAAATAATATGGCAGTAACAACAGATCTCATTTAGAACATAGCTATTAATTTGCGTTGAATGGTTGACAGTTCCAGATTGATGTGTTCAATGTAAACATCAATCTGAGGATCAGAATCGTATGATTTCAATGTATTCAATTCACTTTTCTGTGCTTTCAGTTCATCCAGTTGTTTTTTAAGCTTTGCAAATTTGTCTGAACTGCAAACGGATGGATACTGATCACAATAGATGGTTATTTCCTTGTTCATTTCCGGAGCCTGTTCCGGTATTACATCTTCAGTTATGATTTCTTCAGCAACCAGAATCTGCTCGTTTTGCGATCCTGTTCTTAATAACAATGTTAGTGAAAAAAGAATAATTACGGAAGCTGCAACTGCCCAGTAAGGCACTAACCTGCGGGTCTTTCTTTGAGGTAGAGCCTCAGTAATGTTATTCCATATATTTTCCGGTGCTTTGTGTTCAGGCAGTTTATCGAAAGAAATTGCAAGTGGCAGTTTTTCTTCAATGCTTTCCCACAACTTTTCATCCACAGAATGAGTTGGCAGTTGCGACAGTTTATCTTTTATGTTGTTATAACCTTTCAATATTATTCAAATCGTTAAGCGTTGTTTGTAATTTTTTTTTGGCCCTCGATAGCTGAGACTTGCTTGTTCCTTCACTGATGTTCAGCATTTCGGCAACTTCTTTATGCTTATAGCCTTCAACCTCCACCAGCAGGAAGATTGTACGGTAACCTTCGTCCAGTGAAAGTATGGCGTTTTCAAGCATTTCACCCGTCAGTTCATCATCAGGATGAAATGGTTCGTACGAATAAGCTTCCTCTATGTCAGAAACATATACGCGCTTTCTTACTTTTTCCAAAGCTGTACGGATAAAGATCGTTTTCATCCAGGCTCCGAGTGTTGATTTTGCACTGAAGCTTTCAATCTTTGTAAAGACTTTAATAAATCCCTCCTGCAAAGCATCCTCAGCGTCCTGAGCGTTTCCTAAAAACCGGTACAAAATAGAATACATGGCATCTTTGTACGACATGAATAGTTCATACTGAGCTTTCCTGTCGTTTTTTAATGCCCCTTCAATAAGGTATTTCTCTTTGTCACCAGGTTCCTTCATTCGATTAATTCAGTCAAAAGAGGTTGATATAGTCAAAACCGTTGCATGCAGAATTAAATTAGTGCAATTTAATTAAATAAGGTTTCACAAAAAACCATAATAATTAGTTTTGAAGATAAATCATTATTTGTTAATTTGTGTTGTTAAAATAATAAGTTATGAGGATAGGAATCTTATCGGCAGGTGGTGATTGTCCCGGAATTAATGCCACCATAAGGGGTGTTGGAAAGACTGCCATTGTAGAATATGGCATGGAAGTTATCGGAATCTCAAATGGTTTCAGCGGATTATTATATCATGATTATGTTGAACTTACCGAGAAGCAGTTGTCAGGTATTCTGACACTTGGAGGTACGATTCTGGGAACCTCCAGGGAAAAACCTTTTAAGAAGATGGAAGATGACATTGTTGCAGATAAACCTCAGGTCATCAAGCAGAACTATGAAAAGCTTGGCCTGGATTGTCTGGTATGCATCGGAGGTAACGGAACTCAAAAAACAGCCAGCCTTTTGGCCGAAGAAGGATTAAACGTGATTGGAATTCCCAAAACAATTGATAATGATATTTGGGGAACGGATGTTACCTTTGGTTTTGATTCTGCCGTTAATATAGCTACAGATGCCATTGACAGACTACACACTACTGCCAATTCACACAAAAGAGTAATGGTAATCGAGATTATGGGTCACCATGCCGGATGGTTAGCTTTGCATTCAGGAATGGCCGGAGGAGGTGATGTTATTCTTTTGCCGGAAATACAGTACGATATAAATACCGTTTGTAAAACGTTGAAAGAACGTTCCAGAAAGGGAAAACCATATTCAATTGTGGTCGTCGCTGAAGGTATTAAAACGCCCAATGGGAAACCAGCCGGACGCTATATTGCAAAACAGATTACAGATAAAGCTCATTTGGAAACCAGGGAAACCGTGTTGGGTTATATTCAAAGAGGAGGATCGCCTACGCCATATGACAGGATTCTGTCAACCGAATTCGGAGGCCATGCTGCTGAATTGATTCATGAAAAGAAATTCGGACAAATGGTTGCTCTGATAGACGGTAAAATTACTTCTGTGCCATTGAGTGAAGTCGCAGGCAAACTCCATTTGGTTCAACACGATGATCCGCTTGTGGAGCAGGGGCGCAGGATGGGTGTTTGCTTTGGAGAAAAGGTAAAATCGGGTGAAAAAGTTAAAGAATAACCTGTTTAACCGGATTAATATTACTTTTGTAGCGCTGTTTCACTAAAAGGAAATGATGGTTTTACCCGGTAATATGAACCTTTCAGAAACAAATACACCACGATGGATTGTATTTGTTTTTGATGTTTTTTTAAGTGTTTTTGCAATTACATTTGCATACTTGCTGCGCTATAATTTCCAGATTCCGGATCAGCAGGATTCATATATGTTGTATGGAATCCTTGTTGTAACAGGGATCAGGGCCATCAGCTTTGTTATTTCAAAAATTTATGCAGGCATAGTCAGATATGCCACATTCCGCGATACCGAGCGTATTTTGCTTGTACTGCTGATCGGCTCAGCCTCAATCCTTTTTTTAAACGTTCTTTCCAACGGAGTCTTCGGAGGAAAATTTCTATTTCCCTTTTCAGTAATTCTGATTGACTTTTTACTGGTTGCCTTTTTAATGATCTCAACAAGGGTCATGGTCAAAGGTGTATACTGGAAACTTATGGCAAGTGAGGAACGGCATCAGGATGTAGTGATATTTGGTGCCGGGCAGACAGGCGTTATTGTAAAACAGACCTATGAACGTGAGTTGGGTGGGGCTGCCAATATTGTGGCTTTTATTGACCATAATCGCCGGAATGTAGGAAAGAAAATTGACGGGGTTGAGATCTTTCATCACTCCAGTTTTGAATCTATTGCTGAAGAATACGACATAAATACGCTTTTATTCGCTGACGATACTATTGACAAACACCTGAAAAAGGAACTGATAGAAAAAGCGCTTTCACTTAATATTAAAACACTTACGGTTCCAAAAGCCAGTGACTGGGCCAAGGGAGAGCTCAGTTACAACCAAATCAGAAAAATAAGAATCGAGGATCTGTTGGAACGGGATCCGATAAAACTGGATGAATCCAATATTTCGGAGCAGGTTAATGGGAAGTGCATTTTGGTAACCGGTGCTGCCGGATCCATAGGTAGTGAAATGGTTCGGCAACTGACCCGGTTCAATCCGGAAAAGATAATTCTGGTTGACCAGGCAGAAACACCGTTATATGATATTCAGCTTGAACTGGAAGAACAGCTGAGGTTTAAAAAATTTGAAGTTGTTATCGGGAATATTACCCGTGAACCCATGATGCGCAAGATTTTTGCCAAATACAAACCTAATGTGGTATATCATGCGGCGGCATACAAGCATGTCCCGATGATGGAATTTCATCCGGTAGAAGCTGTGCAAAATAATGTACTTGGATCACAGATACTGGCTGATCTTGCCAATGAATACGGTGTGGACCGGTTTGTGATGATCTCAACGGATAAAGCCGTGAACCCAACCAATGTAATGGGAGCATCCAAACGGATTGCTGAAATTTACATACAGTCGTTGAACAAGCTCAGTAAAACACGTTATATCACCACCCGTTTTGGAAACGTTCTGGGATCGAATGGGTCTGTTATTCCCAGGTTTAGAAGGCAGATAGAAAATGGAGGACCGGTGACCGTAACACACCCTGAGATAACACGCTTTTTTATGACGATTCCCGAGGCATGTCAGTTGGTGCTCGAAGCCGGAGCAATGGGAAAGGGTGGTGAGATCTTTATCTTTGATATGGGTGAATCCATCAAAATTGCAGAGCTGGCTAAAAAGATGATCAAGTTGTCCGGGTTGGTATTGGGAAGGGATATCGAAATTGAATATACGGGTTTGAGACCTGGTGAAAAACTTTTTGAGGAACTGCTCAATGTAAGTGAAAATACCCTTCCAACCTATCATTCAAGGATTATGATAGCCAAAGTGAGGGAGTACTCCTTTGAAGAAGCAAAAGGCGATTTACATAAACTTTATGATGTAACAGAAAAGGCAAGTACAATGGATATCGTGAAATCGATGAAAAAAATTGTTCCTGAATTTATCAGCAAGAATTCCGTTTACGAACAACTTGATAAGAAAACTCAGGTTTCCTGAACCAGATAACAGAACCGCTGATCATTGGGAGTAAGTTATTTATAAACCAAAGCATAACACCTGCTATTCCAATCAAAGGAACATTCTCTGCCAATCCTGAAAACAATATAATTGCCACGGAACCTCTCAGGGCCGGATCAGCAATGGAGAACGCCGGAAGAAAAGTCAGGATCATAAAATAAACCGGAATATAAAAGATGATTTCTGAACGGTTAGTGTGGGGAATAAAAAACAGGATCATTAAACCAAACTGAATATAAAACACGGACGTCCTTAAGCTGGCAATGGCAATGCTTTTAACAGTAAAACCTGAATTTAGCCAATCCAGCCTATTCTCTCCTTTATTAAACCTGCTAAGAAATTTACGGTTTATAAACCGTCTGAAGGATTTGCCTGAAATGAAAAAAACAAAAAATAAAAGTAGCACAATTGTGATTCCTGCAACCGGTAAAAGATAACCGAATCGATTTTCATGATATAACAAAACGAGCAGAAGGGATAAGGTTCCCCAGAGGCTGAGTGTTATGGTTTTAACGATGCCGGCCAACGCAGCGGCAATGGTTGTTTCACCTCTGTGTTCCAAAGGAAAAAAGCTCGCTCTGCCAGGCCATTCTCCAATTTTCAGAGGCGTTATCATGGCAGGTATCATACTGCCTAAAACCATTTTAAGAGAAGAATGAAGGTTTATTTTTTTGATCCCTGAAACAGAAAACTTCCAGTGCCATGCTTCCAGTATTACATTCAGGGGCATAAGGAGAACCACAAGTATAAGCATTGTGCTTTGGGTGACGGTTTTGTCGAATAGATTTAACTGGCCCCAGTGCTGAAAGGTCGCCGTTTTATAGCCAAGAAACGACCAGGCAAGAATAGCGATAAAGATTTTTAAATAGCTGCTGGTTTTAAGCCGTTGCAATTTCCTTTGTCTTTTTATTGTTCACCAGTGGAAGTACAATGACTGAAATAAACCCTACGATGATAATCATAAGGGTCATAGAAGAGTGAACAACCAGGGCAAATGTTTCGGCAGGTGTTTCTTTCACGCCAAAAAGAACCAGTGCTGAAATGGTGAGCGCGTGCCACGGACCAAAACCGCCCTGTACCGGAGCTACCATCCCATAGCTGCCCATTACAAATACGAATAATCCGACCATCGGACCAAACGACGATGTAAAATCAAAGGCAAAGAAGCATACATAATTCATCAGGTAGTAGCATACCCAGATAAAAATGGAATGGAAGATGAATAACCCTCTTTTTTCCATCTTTTTTATAGAGCTGAGACCTTCCCATATTTGCTGCATAATTTGTTTGATCCGGGTATAGCCTTTCGATTTTTTAAGGAAAAAATGTGCTGCTACAAATGCAAGAATTACACCCGCAATGGATACCCATAGCCATGGAGAAGATACAAATCCCGAAATTGCTTCTTTTACTGCGGGATGGGCATCAAGATACCGGATAAACACAGAATGTTGTGAAACAACTGCAATCAGCGTAATAATCAGCAGGATGATCATATCTATTGCACGTTCAAACATCACAGTTCCCACGAGTGTGGAAAATGAAATTTTTTCGTATTTGCTGAGCACACCGCAACGTGCAATTTCTCCCATTCTGGGAAGCCCAAGATTGGCAAAGTATCCTATCATTACAGCTAAAAAGGTGTTTTTAAGTTTCGGGCTCGATCCGGTTGGCTCAATGAGTAGTTTCCACCTGATGGTTCTGCTGATATGACTTATTAGCCCCAGAAGCAATGAAACAATAATCCACCCAACTTTAAACTCGTTTTTTATAATTGCCAGCATTTGTTCCTTGTTGGCATCGCGGTAGTAGAGCCACAGAAGACCGGCACCTATTCCCAGAAATATGATGAATTTAAGTGCATTCAGTAGTCTTTTTTTCAAAATTATACAGCTTTAGTTAATAATCTGTATACCTTTGCCAAGGTACACCACGCCACAAAATTAAGAATTCTTATTAATCGTCCTAATCGAATAACTGATAATGCAGAAAGTCCGGGCAAAAAAGCATTTGGGTCAGCATTTTTTAAATGATATCAGCATTGCAGAACGCATTGTTAACAGTCTGAACTCAACAGCCGATGTTCCGGTGCTGGAAATAGGTCCGGGCATGGGTGTCTTAACGCAGTTCCTTGCGGGTAAACGTATCCTGAAAGTTGTAGAGATCGATAGTGAGTCGGTACGGTACCTGTCAGAAAATTATCCGGATCTGCAGGGAAACATCATAAGCGATGACTTTTTAAAACTGGATATTTCTACACTGTTCGAAAAACCTTATGCTATTATTGGAAACTTCCCTTATAATATTTCATCACAGATTATGTTTAAGGTGCTTGACGCAAAAGACAGCGTGCCCGAAGTGGTATGTATGTTGCAACGGGAAGTAGCCAGAAGGATTGCCTCAGGTCCGGGAAATAAGGATTATGGAATTCTGAGTGTGCTGCTTCAGGCATATTACGATATTGAATATTTGTTTACGGTAAACGAAGGGGTTTTTACGCCGCCTCCCAAGGTTAAATCAGCCGTTATACGGTTGACCCGGAATGATGTAAAAGCACTGGAATGTTCAGAAGAATTATTTGTGAAAGTTGTAAAAGCAGCCTTTAATCAACGTAGAAAAACTTTGCGAAATTCCTTAAAATCATTCTTTAAACCGGATAACCGGATAACAGAAAATGAAATTTTTAATCTTCGCCCCGAGCAATTAACTGTAAATGATTTTGTATTTTTAACGACCGAGGTCGAAAAACAGGCTTAAAAAGGAATAAGCATGGAATTAAACAGGGAATACATTGATAAACTGAAAGAGATTATTGAGGCGGGCGACGAACAACAGGCGCTTCAGATGATGGAGTCGTTGCATGCGGCTGATATTGCAGATATCTATGATGAACTGAATATTGAAGAAGCCAAATTTCTTTACCTGTTGCTTGATGGAGAAAAGGCTGCCGACGTACTGATTGAACTTACCGATGACGATCGCCAGAAATTCCTGAAGGTTCTGCCAAGTGAGGTGATCGCCAAACAGTTTATCGACAATATGGATTCCGATGATGCTGCTGACATTATCGGCGAGATGGAAGAGGACAGGCAGGAAGAGATCCTTTCACATATCGACGATTTGGAACAGGCCGGTGATATTGTGGACCTGCTGAACTACGATGAGGATACTGCCGGTGGTTTGATGGCCAAGGAGTTGATTGCGGTCAACGAGGAGTGGAGTATGCCCACCAGTTTGAAGGAGATGCGGAAACAGGCGATAGAGGTGGACGAGGTATACTACATTTATGTGGTAAACGACGCCAATGTACTCACCGGTGTATTACCCCTGAAAAAAATGTTGCTCAGCCCTTCTGTTTCAAAGGTCAGGCATGTGATGAAGAAGGATCCGATAAGCGTAAAGACCGATACCCCAAGTGAAGAGGTCGCCCAGATTATAGAACGTTACGACCTTGTAGCCCTGCCTGTTGTGGATAGTATTGGCCGGTTGGTTGGACGGATTACGGTAGATGACGTGGTGGATGTGATCCGCGAAGAAGCAGACAAGGACTATCAGATGGCATCGGGTATCTCTCAGGATGTGGAAGCATCGGATAAAGTAATACGACTGACCAAGGCAAGAATTCCATGGCTGTTGATCGGATTATTTGGAGGGGTGTGTAGTGCACTTGTAATTAGTCTGTTCGAAGGGAATCTTCATCTTGATCATCGCCTGGCATTTTTTATTCCATTGATTGCGGCTATGGGAGGTAATGTAGGGATACAATCTTCAGCTATTATTGTTAAAGATATTGCCGCAGGTGTAAATATTTTCGACCGCACCTTTTTAAAGTTGTTCAAGGAGTTATCTGTGGCTCTTATCAACGCCATTATTCTTTCATCGCTTATATTCAGTTACAATTTCTTTTTTAATGAAGGAATTGATTTTGCACTGACAGTCAGTATCTCATTATTTTCTGTTATTATCTTTGCATCACTTTCCGGAACAATCGTTCCGTTAACACTGCACAAGCTGAAAATTGACCCGGCATTGGCTACCGGGCCGTTTATAACGACCATGAACGACATTGTGGGTCTGTTTATTTATATGACTATCAGCGGTCAGTTTTTTGGTTAGCAGTCAGATACACCGGTTTGAATCCGGAATAATTTCGAAAAATAAGTGCAGTAAAATTTGCATATTTCAGCAAAGAAAATCTATCTTTGCACTCCGAAAATTTGCGGACGTGGCGAAATTGGTAGACGCGCTAGACTTAGGATCTAGTACCGCGAGGTGTGGGGGTTCGAGTCCCTTCGTCCGCACATGAAAAAATCGCCTTACCTGTATGGTTATCAGGCGGTTTTTTTACATTACGGTTGTTTATAATAACTATCATCTGATGAATATCACAAAACAAGACATCAATGACGTTAATGCAGTGATCACACTCAACGTCGAAAAATCTGATTACGAGGAGAACGTAAACCGTGTATTAAAAGACTATCGCAAAAAAGCCAATGTGCCGGGTTTCAGACCGGGTAAAGTGCCTGCATCGCTTATTCAAAAGATGTATGGTAAGGCAGTTTTGTTCGACGAAGTCAACAAGCTTATGTCTGACGAGCTGAACAAATACTTGTCAGAAGCTGATTTTCAGGTATTGGGCGATCCGTTGCCAAGTGAAGATCAGGAAACTATTGATTTTGACAATCAGGATACTTTTGAGTTCAAATTTGATATCGGTATTTCTCCTGCGGTGGAAATATCACTTACAAAAAGAGAAAAACTGAAATACTACGATATTAAGGTTGACGATGAACTGATCAATAAACAGGTTGACTATTACCGTTCACGTTTTGGCAAACAGGTTGACGTGGAAGAAGCAGAAGAAAAGGATCTGCTGAAAGGTGATCTGGTTCAGCTTGATGATGCAGGTAATCCGCTCGAAGGAGGCATAGAGGGCAAAAGCGTGGTGCTTTCACCAGAAAGAGTAGTTGTTGAGGAGCTGAAAAAGGAATTTCTGGGTAAGGTTAAAGGAAAAACGATCAGGTTCAATCCTAAAACGGCTTTTGAGAACGATACAGAAGTCAGTTCTTTACTCAACATCAAAAAGGAAGAAGTTGCTGATCTGAATAGCGATTTCAGTTTTACCGTTAATGAGATCTCTCATTTTGAGCAGGCAGAAATTAATGAAGAACTTTTCAAACAGATCTATCCTGAAGATGAGGTGACCACTGAAGAAGATATGCGCAAGCGTATTGCTGACGAGATAAAGGAAAATCTGGTAAGTAACAGTGATTACAAATTCCTGTTGGATGCCAAAGACAAGCTGGTAGAAAAGGTAAAGGACATAGAATTACCGGAAGCTTTTCTGAAAAGATGGGTCGTGGCCACGAATAAAGAACTTACCGATGAGCAGTTGGAGAAAGAATTTCCGATGTTCCTTGATGATCTGCGCTGGAATATGGTGAAAGGGTCTATCGCTAAAGCCAATGAAATTAAACTGGAAGAAGCTGATATCATGACTTACGCTAAGAAGGTAGCTCAGTCACAGTTTGCACAATACGGCATGACCAATGTTCCGGATGAGCATCTTGAAAATTATGCCAAAGAGATCCTGAAGAATGAGGATCAGAGCCGAAATATCAGCGAAAGGGCATTTGAAAACAAAATACTCGATAAGGTAAAAGAGTTGGTTAAGCTGGAAGTGGAGGAGATCTCTCTCGATGCTTTTAACGAACTTGTAAAATAAAAACACAGCATTTAAATGCAAATTAATCTTAAAGGGTGTTCTAAATAAGAGCACCCTTTATTTTTCTGAGAAAAGATAGTTAACTTTGAGTTTCGGAAAAAAGATAAAAAATGGATAAAAACAACGATTTCAGAAAATTTGCTACCCGCCATCTTGGAATGAATGGACTGGCGTTCGACCAATATTCAGATGTTACCAGTAGTTATATCTCTCCCACAATTATTGAAGAGAGACAATTGAACGTGGCATCTATGGATGTATTCTCACGTTTAATGATGGACAGGATTATTTTTCTTGGCTTGCCAATAGACGAATATGTCGCCAATGTGGTTCAGGCACAGTTATTATATTTGGATTCTACCGATTCCACACGCGATATTTCAATCTATCTGAATACTCCGGGAGGATCGGTATACGCAGGATTAGGCATTTACGATACCATGCAGTTTATCGGACCGGATGTTGCAACCATATGTACCGGGATGGCAGCTTCCATGGGAGCAGTCTTACTTACAGCAGGATCAGATGGCAAGCGTTCTGCCCTCAAGCATTCCAGAATCATGATCCACCAGCCAATGGGAGGAGCACAGGGGCAGGCATCGGACATTGAGATTACCGCCCGCGAAATACTAAAGCTTAAAAAAGAGTTGTACCAGATCATAGCAGATCACTCTAAAAATCCATACGAAAAGATTGAGAAAGATTCCGATCGTGATTACTGGATGACATCTCAGGAAGCAAAGGAATATGGAATGATTGACGAAGTTTTATTTCGTTTAAAGGATAAGAAGTAATAAACAGGAAAATTAGATTATGGCAGTAGAGAAGTGTTCTTTTTGCGGGAGACCGAAGAAAGATGTAAATCTGTTGATTGCAGGAGTCGACGGACATATCTGTGATTTTTGCATCACACAGGCTTACGATATAATAAAAGAAGAGGTAAACTCGGGAGGCGATTTCGATCTTCACAGAGAGGACCTGCCAAAACCTGCTGAAATTAAAGGTTTTCTTGATGGTTATGTGATCGGGCAGGAAGCAGCAAAAAAATATATATCTGTTGCTGTGTATAATCATTATAAACGGATAATGCAATCTGAGCATAACGAGGTGGAGATTGAAAAATCCAATATCCTAATGGTCGGACCCACAGGAACCGGGAAAACGCTTTTGGCCAGATCTATTGCCAAATTGCTTAAAGTTCCGTTTACCATTGTGGATGCAACTGTTCTTACTGAGGCAGGATATGTGGGCGAAGATATTGAAAGTATACTTACACGGCTTTTGCAGGCCTCGGATTATAACGTAGCAGCTGCAGAAAAGGGTATCGTATTTATTGATGAGATTGATAAAATTGCCCGCAAGAGTGATAATCCTTCTATTACAAGGGATGTGAGTGGTGAAGGTGTACAGCAGGGACTGCTGAAACTGCTGGAAGGTTCTGTTGTGAACGTACCACCGCAAGGCGGAAGAAAACATCCGGATCAGAAAATGATACCCGTTAATACAAAGAACATACTCTTTGTATGTGGCGGTGCATTTGACGGAATTGACCGGCACATTGGAAACCGCTTAAATACCAAGGCAATTGGTTATGCTGCTGCAAAGGGTAATGAAACAGTAGATAGAAGTAATCTGTTGCAGTACATTGCGCCTCAGGATGTAAAGTCATACGGGCTGATCCCGGAGATAATTGGCCGTTTGCCGGTGCTCACCTATCTTGATCCTTTGGATCGAGATGCCTTACGACAAATATTAACTGAACCCAGAAATGCCATTACCAAGCAATATGCCAAGTTGTTCGAGATGGATGGTGTAAAACTCATTTTCGAAGAAGCTGCTCTGGATTATATTGTTGATAAGGCTATTGAGTTTAAACTGGGCGCCAGGGGGCTGCGTTCCATCGCTGAAACAATTATGATGGACGCGATGTTTGAGATTCCTTCCAAACCTCAGAAAACACTTAAAGTAACTGTTGCACTTGCCCGAAAGATGCTTGGCAATCTCAATAAAAACAGGCTGAAAGTGGCTTAATGTAAGGTATTATTTATAAGACGATTAATATCTTGAAAACTTGCATATAACCATAGTTTTTTTAACTTTGTTTTAAAGCTTTAATTAAATTTTTGGAATGAGTGAAAATAGAGACCTCTATACTGCTTTAAAAACTCATTTTGGTTTTTCTACATTTAAAGGCAACCAGGAACAGATTATTCACAATGTACTTGATAAGAACGATACATTCGTGTTGATGCCAACCGGTGGAGGAAAGTCGTTATGCTATCAGCTGCCTGCATTAATGATGGAAGGGACGGCTGTTATTATATCTCCTTTAATTGCTCTAATGAAGAACCAGGTTGATGCCATGCGTAATTTCAGCTCTGAAGATGGTGTGGCTCACTTCATGAATTCCTCACTTTCCCGTTCCGCCCTCGAACAGGTTAAATCAGATATATTGTCGGGCAAAACCAAAATGGTGTATGTAGCTCCGGAATCGTTAACGAAAGAAGATAATATCTCATTTCTGAAAAATGTGACCGTTTCGTTTTACGCCATTGATGAGGCTCACTGTATTTCTGAATGGGGGCACGATTTCAGACCTGAATACCGCCGGATCAGACCAATTATAAACGAAATTGGTACGGCGCCGCTCATTGCATTAACGGCAACAGCTACACCAAAGGTTCAGCACGATATTCAAAAGAATCTGGGAATGCTGGATGCGAAGGTCTTTAAATCTTCATTCAATCGTCCAAACCTGTACTACGAAATACGGCCTAAGGTTAATACAGAGAAAGAGATCATTAAATTCATAAAGAACAACGATGGTAAGTCAGGAATTATATATTGTCTGAGCCGTAAGAAAGTGGAGCAGCTTGCTGAAACATTGCAGGTAAACGGCATTAAGGCACTTCCTTATCATGCAGGCATTGATCCTGCCACACGTTCCGCTAATCAGGATGCTTTCCTGATGGAGGAGGTGGACGTGATTGTTGCTACCATCGCGTTTGGAATGGGAATTGACAAGCCCGATGTACGATTTGTGATCCATAATGATATTCCAAAAAGTCTGGAAGGTTATTACCAGGAGACAGGTCGTGCAGGCCGTGATGGTGGTGAAGGGCAGTGTATTACATTTTACAGTTACAAGGATATTCAGAAACTGGAGAAGTTCATGCAGGGTAAACCTGTGGCTGAACAGGAAATTGGGAAGCAGTTACTGCTTGAGACGTCTGCATTTGCTGAATCATCGCTTTGCCGCAGAAAAGTTCTTTTGCACTATTTTGGTGAAAAATATGAAGAGGAAAACTGTCATACCTGCGATAACTGTATCAACCCGAAAAAACAGATTGACGGACAGGGCTATCTGATTCAGGTCATCAATGCCATTATTAAACTGAACGAAAGGTACAAGGCAGAGCATGTCATTAATGTACTGGTAGGGAAAGACGATGCAGCTGTAAAATCATTTAAACACCATAAACTGGATATTTATGGTTCTGCCGGTGACACCGAGCCAAAGTTATTCGCGGCAACGATTCGTCAGGCACTGATAGAAGGAATTCTTGATAAGGAAATTGAAAACTACGGCGTGCTAAAGGTTACGCCGAAAGGGAGAGAGTACTTACAGAACCCATATGAATTTAAAATAGTGGAGGATCACGAATATAGCGATGATGACGATGAGCCGGGTATGCGTGGTGCCGGTACTTCATCGGTTGACCCTGTGCTGTTTTCAATGCTGAAGGATCTCAGAAAGCAGATTTCCAAAAAACAACAGCTGCCGCCCTTTGTTATTTTCCAGGATCCTTCTCTGGAAGCCATGTCAACCAATTATCCCATCAGCATAGAAGAATTGCAGAATATGCCTGGAGTTGGTGCCGGTAAAGCCAGACGTTACGGAAAGGAGTTTGTGGAGCTGATTAAGCGGCATGTAGAGGAGAACGAAATAGAACGGCCCAGTGATCTTGTGGTAAAAAGCGTGGCCAATAAAAGTAAACTGAAAGTTTACATCATACAAAACATCGACAGAAAACTTCCGCTGGATGAGATAGCAGACGCCAAAGGATTGGAAATCGGAGATCTTTTAACAGAGATTGAATCCATTGTTTATTCCGGCACTAAACTCGATATAAACTATTACATAGAGGAAGTCATGGATGAAGATCATGTGGAAGATGCCTTTCTTTACTTTAAGGAAGATGCAGAATCGGATGATATTCAGGCTGCGTTGGATGAGTTGGGTGAAGATGAATATTCGGAAGAGGATATTCGGATGATCAGAATAAAATTCCTCTCGGAATTAGGAAACTAAGAATCAAACTGAATTTTTTAAGCCAGATAAGCGTGCATTAGGCTAATACGGTCCTCCTTTGAAAAAGAGGGACATCTCATTCATAATCTTTAGCGGACAATGCAACAGGTGTAATAGTATTAAAAAAATAAAGCCTCCTTTCGGGAGGCTTTGGTTTTCGTTGTAAATTGGATTTTACTGTAAATGTTTGATTAATCCCTTTAGTTCGTTTGCACTCCTGAAAAATTTCGTGTTAGGAGGAAACTTTATTTGTTTGTTTTCAAATTGTAATCCCGAAATAAGCAATATTTTTTTATTAAAAGTCTGACTAATGTCATCTACAATTTTCTGAAGTTCCTCTTCAAGGATATAAGAGGTTTTAGTCGTAAGCAGCAGATCAAAATCGCGGATATGGTGGTATATTTTCAGATCTTCCAGCGGAACAGACTGCCCAAGATATATTACTTTATATCCCATGTTCCTGAGAATGTAATTATAGAATAACAGACCGAGCTCATGAAGTTCCTCATCAGGTAGAAAAAGAATAAATGTATGCTTTTTAGTTGGTGCAGGAAGGCCATCAATAGCGGTTATGATTTTCTGCCGTACAAAGTTCGACAGAAAATGTTCCTGTGTGGTGTCAATGGTGCCGGTTTGCCACAATACCCCAATCTGTTTCATTACCGGACGTATGATCAGGTTAATGGTTTCTTCCATCCCCATTGCTGAAACGGATCGATTGAATAAAACTTCCAGTAACATGTCATCCTGATCAAGAACTGCACCAATTATCTGGTCAATGGTGTCAATGTCAGAAGAATCCGGTTTATTGAAGTTCCTGACTTTCTCAGCTATTTCCGTCGTACTCATTCTGGAAATGCGGGAAATTTTTGTTCCGCGCTTATTCAGAAACGCGATGTTCATTACTTTTTTCAGCTGTTCATCTGAATATCTTCGCGAGTTACCCTCCGTTCTGTCAGGATGAACAATTTTATACCTCTGTTCCCATATACGAATGGTATGTGCCTTAATATCGGTTAAGGCCTCAATATCTTTTATGGTATAAGTCTTTGACATTCTTATGCAAATATAAGAATGTTTAATTATAATAAGAAATAATTAAACAAAATAATTAATTAATACTGATCCATCGTGAGCAGTTCAGACTTAAATAGTTTGTAGAATTGTTTGTGTTGCACCGGCATTTTCTCTGACATAGTTTCCGGCAACTTTTCCTGTCTTTTTGCATCGTTCAGGATCATGTAGCAATTGATCCAGTTTAAGTTTCAGGTCATTGTAATTGGCTATGGAAAACGCTGCGTTAAGATTAATCAGATCGCAGGCCTCATTAAATTTCAGGTAGTTCGGACCAAAAATAACCGGCAGGTCATAGACGGCTGCCTCAAGCGTATTATGGATCCCAACACCAAAGCCACCGCCAATATACGACAGAACGCCGTACCGGTAGATATAGGATAACTTACCGATGGTATCCACAATCATGACCCTGGATTCTGAAACGTTGACTTTTCCCGGATCTGTGTAACGGCAAACAGGAATGCCTTCCAGCCTTTCCTGTATCTGCTGAATATGCTTATCATGAATCTCATGCGGGGCAATAATTAACTTTACATATCTGTCTTTTACTTCTTCTCTGATGTATTGTGATATCAGTTCTTCATCGGGTGGCCAGGTGCTGCCGCAAACCACCACTTTGGAATCTTTTGCAAAAGTTTCCAGCAGAGGATCGCTAAATTGCGATTCGGGAAGCGATGTGACCCTGTCAAACCTTGTATCTCCGGCCTTAATTACATTTTCTGTTTCGATGGATTCAAGTAATTTAACGGAATCATTGGTTTGTACGAAGATTGTTGTAAACTGTTTTAGCATGTTACGATACCAGCCTCCGTACCACTTAAAAAACAACTGGTTCTCCCTGAAAATGGCTGAAACAAGATACGTTGGAACAGCTCTTTTCTTCAGTCCGGTCAGAAACCAGAACCAGTAATCGTATTTTACAAAAACGGCTTTCTCTGGTTTCACTGTATCTAAAAAGAACTTCACATTGGATTTGGTATCAAACGGCAGATATAAAATCAGATCAGCTCCGGGATAGTTTTTTCTGACTTCATATCCGGATGGAGAGAAGAAGGTAAGCACAATTTTTTTACCGGGATGCGACATTTTATACGCTTCAATCAAAGGGCGTCCCTGTTCAAATTCACCCAGTGAGCTGCAATGAAACCAGATGTATTGGCCGTTTGGATCAATACCGGCAGTAAGTTTATCTTTCCAGTTTTTTCTGCCCGCGATCATTCCTTTGAGTTTTGGATTGAATGGTGAAAGCAGGACAAGGAAAAACCTGAATAAAGCGATTCCCAATGAATAAAGTATTCTCATTCTAATGTAATATATAAGCGAATAAAAATCCCAGATAATTTCCTGCAGCATAACCAATAACCCCAACTGTTATTCCCGGTATGAGCAGGTTTTTATTGTTGAGTGTTCCTGCAATAACGGGTACGAATGGTGGAGAACAGATGAGCGCTGTGGAGGTGATCATCATGGTGTCGGCATCTACCCCGAATACCTTTGAAAAAATAAAATGCAACACAAAGGTAGAGAATATTACAAAGGCTACATAGTAGAAGATGGTGCTGCTGAGGTGTGCAATCTCATAAAAATTAGCCCGGGTGGCAATGGCCAGACTGAATACATAAATGAAGTACATACCTGCAGGAAAAGCTTTTTTAAGGCTGGATGCAAAATTAAACATGGAGATGGCAATGGCCAGCGTCGTAATCATCAGAATGATTACGATCATCTGATATTTCTCGTGCAAACTAAGGCCGGTAAAGGCACTTACACCTGCAATACCGATGCTGATAAGAAGTCCCAGAGCTGCATATTTATAATCAAATGTTACAAACCATTCTTTCAGTGTTTTGGGTTTCTGATCCGTTGTAAGATCCGTAGTCTGGGCATCAGGATAGTGTTTCAGCACTTTTCTGAACCAGACTTTCCCAATGGTCATCAGGAATAAAAGGTAGATGGCACTCAGGATTGTATCCATGGTGTGCACGCCGATATATACATCGTTTGATACATCGAGTCCGGTTTTTATGGAAGCCAGATTTGGTGTTCCTCCTGTATAAACACCTATGAGCATGGCGCCAATTTTCCAGCCTTCTGCAATTTTTGATCCGAACATGGCGTGTCCTACTCCTACTACCAACATCAACGCCAAAACAGCAATGATCATGGATTTCAGGGTCACGCCTGCTGTTGCTTTCCAGTGCCTTGGATTGGCGTCAAACAAAAGAATGGGTAGCGCCAGCAGAATAGCTCCGGATGCAATATTGTCCTGAAGCGCATACGTTGATTCGTTGAACATGGGCGTATGCCCCAGCAACATACCGATGGCATAGCAGATAAGTACTGCACCGATTTTATTCAGAACGCGGTACCGTTGAGTTAAATAGGAAATGATTAAGGGAAGAATAAGAAAAAACAGTACTAATAATATGGTCATAACAGTTCACTCCATGTAAGACATCAAACAAAGATGTGAATTTATTTTCAAAAATGCCTGCAGAAGTACTCATTTCATAGATTTTAAATTAAGGGTTTATTTTTCACAGGCTGTTTCTTTGATATTTAAGTCATAATAATCAGTAATATATAACCTGATCCATCCATATTTATAGATGTCGCCTTTCCTGATTCTTATGGCCAGGTACAAATCACCTGAATTCCATATATTATTGGCAATTTCTGCGCTATTTGTCCATTTCGGAGTATAAGAACTCAGTATAGCTGAAATTAACTTGTGTTCTCCATCTGAATCGGGGCCCAGAATTTTCCAGTCTAATTTGTTGTCTATTGTGTCTCTCAGGTGCAACGGGTTTAGATTTATTTCAATTTCGTTATTGCCGATATTCAAAACCTTACAGGCTTTTGTTGGTTTAAAGCATCCGGCCATTGAGCAGGCATAACCATAATATGAATAAAATTTAATGTCATTAGTGCCATCAGAATTGAGGTCGAGTGATATTGTACCGGAATATACTGTTGAAGGATATCCGGCAGCAGTTTCGTTTTCGAAAGTTATCTTTTGTACTGATGGATATGTATGCGTATCAAGTTTCTCTGAATTAATTCCTGCAAGAATAAATTCAGACTGAATATCTTCAGATGTATTTATATACTCACAGCTTAATAGTAATAGAAAGACTAAAAGCCAGATTGAATCCCGTTTTCTCATATTATCAGGAACTTAAGTTTGTAATATATCGTATCATTGATATTCTACATGTAATTTATCTGCCGGATTCTTTAAAATTTAAGCATCTCACTTTCATTTCTGGGACCGACACATCTTTAGCCTTAGGCAATTAGCATGTTTTGTGCCCCTTAATAATTCTATGACATTTGTTTTTAAACAGGTTCATGTCATGATTTTCAGGTTATGTTTTTTCAAACACCATACGAAGATATTCTATAGTTGTTATATTTCCAACTAAAGTGTTCGAAATGTTATGTTTAGAGACAGCCTTTAATGGAAGGAGACTCAATTTGATGCTTCCTTCTTTCTCTGAAGTGCCATATACCTTAAATTCAGAAATAAGATTTCGCTCACCAGAACAATAAGTACACCTGCCAGGTAATACAACCTGTTGATGTGCAACGTGATAAATGTTGAAATTAGAAATACGGCAGCAGTGATCAGTAATGAAAAATCTATTGGCTTTTTCAGAGGACGCATGCCTTCCGGCAATACTAGAAATAGCATCATCAGTCTGATGCAGACCAGGAATGTGGCAATGGCATAACCAAGCTTTTGAAGCGGAATTTCGTGGTGTGTATCAAAGAATACGGTAAAGCTTACAGCTACCAGGCCAAGCGATAAAAGCAAGGGAATAAATAAGTATTCAAGTAACGAGGCTTTTAAAAATCCTTTTTGAGCATCTCTTTGTGCAACGATCGTAAAAAATATCCACCAGAGGGCAAATACAATTGCAATTTCAAGCGTAAAATTAAGCCAGGTTGAGAACCCTAAGGCGTTTGTCTGCGTAATGCCGTTTACCACACCCAGAACTACTTCACCAAACATTATAATTACCAACAATCCCATGCGTTCGAACATGCTTGATGACAGTGCGATATCTGATCTGTCGCGGTGCAGCAATACCACAGAGAACATTGGAGGGGCATAATTGCATACAATGATCAGCGGGAAAAGGAGCTTCTGCCATTCTGAATTTAAAAACAGTGTCAGTGCCATCAAAGCGAGCGAAATCAGGTAAAGAATGGTATACGGCCTGTTGTAGCGCCGATGTGATTTATCGTAAAACCCAACACTCCACCACATATAGGTGATGTACAGCTGCATGATCATCAAAACGACCATGATATTAAAAAAACGGTTCTCCTGGGTTTGATCGATAACAACCGCCAGTGCAGCAATAATAACCATTTGCCAGAGTGTCATGAGTCGGGTTCTTAAGCCATCATTTCCGTGAATATCGTGGTAAAGGCTTCCGTTCACCCAGCCCCAGTAGATCAGGATGAACATAACAGCATATTCAAAAAAACTTTCGGTGGTGATATGCAAAGAAAAGTGATGGGTGATCCGCGAAATGGCAATCACATAAACCAGGTCGTAAAAGAGCTCCAGCCAGCTGACCCGTCTTTCTTCCTGCGGGCGGTCAAATTTTTTTGGCGGCCCCCACCATGATGCAGAAGTTGTAGGTAATCGCATAATACTATGTTTGCCGTGGGATGAGATAAATATACGATGATTTCTCTGTAATACAAATACATCAGTCGAACAGCATTGCAATCAGTCTTTTTTCCTTACGTATTGTGTTAATACTATCCATCCAGTTTTCCCATTAAAACCTAATCTTATAAGGAACTTTTTCATTGCATATATTTTTTTACTGGTGTTTCGGTAGTATAGTGTCGTTCCGATGTATATCGGGATGCGCTACTGCCGTGTATTGTATGTAGATTTATTTCGTTTTCAATTTTCAACATATTCTTTAATAAAATCTTCGTAGGTAGTAATAAGTTGATTCTCTGTGCCTAAAACATCCTTTAAATAAAAGCTTACCATCTGCTTACTTTCTTTTGAATTGTTAAACATATTTGGATAAATAAAATCACTAAGTTTTTCTATTTTGGTATCAATCATACCTGATAAATAATTCATAAGGATAAGTTTCGACATCATCTTGAAGTCAATAGAGTTAATCTGGTCTTTTTTATAAAAATCTAATCCTGCATTGCTTACTGTGGCAATTGTTAAACCTCCTTTTTCCTGGAATAGATTGAGAAGTGTTCTGGAAGATTCTGTGTATTTGGTCAGAGAGTCTAATAAATTAGTTTGTTTCTCAATTACTCCTTTTAAGTTAGAATAATTGTCTAGCACTTCCATATTTATGGTTCTCATTGATGCAATGTGATATTTTCGCGCATGATTACTTTCTTTAAGGTTATTCAAAAATAATGCAAGCAAAACACCAGCAGTAACTATTGTGAACTCGATTAGATAAGGCTTAATTTTTTTCATTATTAGTATAAAAATCAATAAATTTCTCAATACGTTTTAAAAATAATATTCTTTGCAATAAAACTCGTAGTCTTTTACGTTCCCACGTTATGCTGTCGTGCGGGAGTTCGAAGTTACTTTCCTATCAGTTTACACCGACTTTTTTATGAGCCACAAACGCTTGCAAACCACTGAAACCCGCATGCACTATACCATGTGTTGCCAACAGTTTATTTTAAATTGTAAATCAATCCAATATTTAAAGAATGTCCTAAGGAATTATTATATAGTTCTTTATGCAAATCCATAGGGAGTGCTATTAATCCATCAATTGAAGCGTTAAAACTCAATTCAAATTTTTCAGAAAATGAATAAATAAATCCACCTTGGAATGAACTAATTAGAAAAATCCCTGTTGGCCAGCCTAAAGCAATTGTTGGTTTTAAATCTCTTTTGCCAAAAACATATTGAAAACTTAATGGAATTTTAATACTATAATCATATTCATCTTCTTTATCATAATCTTTTTTCAAATATGGTCTATCGGAATATATAATTCCCGTTTTCAAATAAAGTTTCTCATTTTTTAATGGTCTCCATATATGCACTAAAAATCCAACTTGAGGTGTATAATAATTGTTGTGATATGTTACTCCAGACATTAGTTCAAATTTATAGGTTACCTTTGGAATATTTTTTGTGTAATTCACACACTCGTTGTCATTACAAATTGCATTATGATAATCAATTGATAAATTAACCAAATCTCGTTGGTCTAATCTATCCATTTTATCAATTTCAGGAAAAAGCTCTGGGGCTTCAGACATATATGCCCTTAAATAACCAAGATATTTTTTATTTTGTACCATATAATCCTTACCGTCTATATTTTGGATAGATTTGTTATTGTCATCCAGTTCTAAAAATTCCTCATTTTCCTTTTTGATAAAATATCTATCAGAACTATTTATTGAAAACAGATCAATTTCACCATCCACTAAAAATTCGAGAAAATACCAGTTCACTTTACCATTTGATTCCTTTATTTCTCTTGACACAAAATATTTTCCATCAATTACTCTAAAGGCTTTAATTTCATTAGGAAAATACTTAGTAAATTCTTTGGCGTCAAATTTCTTAAATAAACAGTATTCTTGATTTTTACTAACATTTCCAACGCCATAAATAGTATCATTTTGTAGATTCACTATTAGTGAAGGGGAAAACTCAGATTGAGAAAATAGTGATTGAAAACCAAAAATTATTAATCCTAAAGTAATTGAAAATCTTAATTTCATGTTCATATGTATTTTAAAATTGTTGGCAACGGTGAGTATAAGAATAGTAGCCGACTGCGGAGTGCTTTCCTGTCAGGTTACAACTACCGGAGAAAAGGGCCGGAACGTTCTGTTAACCACTTACTGCCAATGTTATATCTCTGATGTTATCACTCGACCTTTTTTATTCTGTCCACCGTTTTTTTCTTTTTTCTTTGTACCATAAAGCAAGTCCGAGTAGGATTATCATTAGTATTAAACCGGGCTCGCTCATTCTCTGCGTGTCTTCATCAAGGTCTAATGATTTGTTGCCTGCCAAAGTTTGTTCCTGTTTCTTTTTTAACATAGCCTTTTGCGCTTCATTCTCTACAACCAAATAGGATGTTACAGGTGTCATTACTTTTGAGATAAAACTGTATTTTACCAGATTCAACCATTCCCTGTCTGAGTTTTCAGGATGCAATATTTGCGAATTCCATAGTCCCTGCATGGTCAAGGCCGTTTTCCAATCCCTTTCTTTAACATCCGTTTGCCTGACATCAAATACATCCTTTTTCAAAATGATATCTGGCTCATGGTTGTTTCTTAAATAGGCAATTGAATTGTCTGATAGCTTGTATTCCAAAACTGTTTCGCAAAACATACATTCTCTTAATGTTTCCGGCAGTTCTTTTTTTGGATTTTCCATTAAGGAATGTTCTCTTAAATCTCCGTTCTTATCAAGGCAAAAAAATAAGTCATTTTCAGGATATGTGAATTTGAAGTCTGCAAAATCTCTGTCCAAAACGGCATTTTGAATACTGTCGGTTACGACCACAATTACAGGATATGTTTCTGATTTGTCCTGATAGGCATTAACCAATGTTGTTTTTATTGCTCTTTCCAGGTAAAAACCGCCTTCAAAAGTTTGATTTTTATATTGTTCTTTCCAATCATTACCTAACGTTGTAGTCGTTACGTAAATATTTACAAAGCTGATTTTTGCGTTCTCCGAAAGTGGTTTATTGTTTGCTAAAACCTTTTCAATTCTTTTGATGAAATCTGTTGACTTATTGTTTTGGTTTTCAGATGCGTCAACCAAAAAATGAAAATAGGATTTGCGTTTAACAGACTTCAAATCTTGTTTTTGTTGTGCTGAAACATAAGCCATATTTTCGGTTTCAATGTTTTCATAAATTGTTTCATCAATGTTTCCTAATTCAATGACATTATGGTCAATGTTTAGTTTTACAGGCTCTTTATGTAAGAATTCAATTCCTGTTTTTCTTACTTCATCTTTTGCGAACGGAAATACTCTGAAAGCAACTCTGTTTCCTGTCAGATAATATAGAATTCCCGGATCTCGGTTTTCATTTCGGATTTTTGAAAATATCCACATTGCTGATTTTTTCTCTGCTAAAATACCCGGCTCTTTTACGTCTCCAACATAAAGATAGTAATCGCTGATCCAACAACCATGAGGTAAATCTATCGTTGTGGCATATTCAGATAGCCAGGGGTTTCCGTTTTTGTTGGTAATTTCTAAATCAACCCAACTTTTCCACGTTTTTTGAGTTTTGTCGTAAGTGCTTTTTGTGCTGATATTACTGATTTGAACATTGTAATTCTGGATATTTTCAGGCGGTAACTCAAAAGTTGGGGTGTCGAAAAATATTTTTTCAATTGTATTAATTTTAGCGTCAGACAAGGTAAGATTGTCCATGACCAGCCAGTTAAAATACGATGACAAATAGGGAATCCCGTTGCCAAAAATTCCACCCGTGCTAACTCTGTGGTCTTTATGACTTTTTATAACATTGAGTGTTTTTTGAAGCGAAACTTTATCAATGTCATAGTGCTTTGAGTAGTCAGGACTATATAAATAAGATAGTGTTTCATTTAAAACGCTTTTATCTTTCAGGTATGTTTTGGTAATTATTGCCGGAATGACCAGAATGCCCAATATCGAAATTCCGATAATAAGTTTTTTTGAAATCTGCGTTTTCAGGAAGGTAAAATCCTTTGAAAGTTCGTTGATGTGAATAACGAAAAGGAGTAAAGGGGATAACATTAAAAAACCTGATCCGATCACAATAATTGCAACTACTGATAGAGGCAGGAAAGGGAGAAACACCAAAAAGAAATAGAATGTGTAAGCAAATGTTATGCTTCGGCCAATAAATACAAGTAATCGGTATAACTTATTTTCAAGGTTCGGTAAACAAAGCATTATAGCATTTACAATGGCCAGAATATAAAACCAGGCATTATTGAAATCTCCAAAAATTCCGGATCCACCCGGACCGAAACTATTAAACAGGTAACCATTGTTTACTGATAATCCCAGCAATGGTAGTATCAGTGCAATTGGAATTTTCCAGGCTAACTGGTATTTCTGCCAAATTTCCGTCTTTTTAGACGCAAGTATAAAAACACCCCTGATTAAGAAAAAGAGAAAAGCTAATGTGGCAGCAATAACAAGAACCACAATCGTATGAATAAAAAAATCACCCTCAACACGTTGCCATAACGGAAGTATGATTTGTGAAAATAAGTACCCTGAAACAGGAATCCCAATTGCAATTAGAAAATTAACCCAGGCTTTGTGTTCCCTGTTCTCAGGTGTGAAATGAGAAACTAAAACAAATAAAGAATAGACAAGCGTTGGCATCAGGAATGTTCCAACGAATAAATAGATGTTACCCGAAAGCATCCATGACGGAATTGAAAACGGAAAGATATGGTCTAAATGATAGCCGTACAGGTAAATGTAAGGTATATAACAAAGCAGGGCAATTAAACCATACCAAACAGAAATACTCTTCTTTTTTAAAGTCAAATAAACCGTATAAGAAAGATTAAGTAAGCCAAGAATTCCTAACGACAGTCCGAAAGTTTTCCAAAGCTGGATACTGTTATCATCCAATAAAGTTTTAATGATATTGAACTGACCAAAGAAAAGAATAAACAGGACCACTAACGGTAAGGTGTTTAGAATAAAAAGCCATTTCGGGTTAAGTAAATTTCGCATGGTTTCGTTTAGTTATAAAATTTTTTTCAATTAGAATATAAGCCAAAATAAGGAATGTCAGGTTTGTAATTATTCCAATAGCTTCGTGTATGATATGTTGCTGGTTCTGGAAAATATTTTTTGTCTGTGTTTGTACAACCATTGAAGCAATAATCCGCGATGTATTTACAAAAATTGTCAGGATATATGCTCCGGTTAAAGCTGTCGGAATGGAAAGGATTTTAATTATTGCTTTATCAAAATGCCTTACGGTCAGATAAGTAAAGAGCAGAAAACCTAAAACCCAAAAGTTAAAACCTGAACAGGATTTGTCAATAATGATGTTGAGTTGTTCGTGGAAATATCCGCTATCCGAAAGATATACAGAAGGCGAACCTGTTAAAAGTCCAACAAGTTTGTCGGTCGGTTTGAGAAGAAAAATCAAATCGTTATTGTCAGCAAGTGTAAAGGCAAATTTCAGCAAGATAAAAAGGCCTGCTGCTGTCAAATAATACGGTATATTCTTGTTTGTCTGCACTATATTTTTAGTAGAGTGGTAACTAGTATATATCCCGACATTCATTCGGCTTTACGCATTTATTTGGGATGTAAAGCCCAGGTATTATCTGCTTTAATTTTTGTGTCTTATGATGATTCTTTTGCATGACAGGTTATATCAGAGCGCATCAAAACGATACAGGTTCTTTTCATTATGGTGAGACTAAAATACATAAAAAAGTGATATCATGGTATAAGGGGAGAGGATAAACCCCACAAAAAGCTCTTTTGTAATTCTTTAGGATACGTGGAGCATTATGTTTAAATAATTTTGGTTTCAGGGCATATTGTTCTGGTTTTTATTCAGTAAATCTGATAAGGTGTCATTTTGGATTATGAGGTATAGTCCGTGCATTGCTTGCCGGACAATCTTGTGTGTATAGCCGGGTGTTAATAATACGCTGTGACGGCAATAAAATTTACAAAACCTTAGGACTGGTCTTTCTTATTATCTTCAATAAACGACCATATTCAATATCAGCTAAATTCCAGTTGTATAATTTAGGGTCAGTTGTATTCGTAAATTGAATAACCACTGCATCAATGTCTTTGTGGTATTTGGCAATGCTTTGATATCCCGGAACCCAACCTTTATGTTCATACTCATATATGGACGAATAAATGTCCTGTTCTCCTTCATCAAACACTGTTCCATCGTTTAAGGCACGCAAAAATATGCCGACATCTTCGGCTGATGCTACCATTCCCCGGTCGTCGGTTTTTAAATCCAGGGGATAGCCAACATGGTAGCCGCTCATCACACTATCGGTATTGACTTCATTAACCGAAGCGAAGGTGTTTTTCAGATGAAGCCGGTTTAAAATTTCCTCCTGAATAAACTGATAATGAGGATACCCCAGAACGGTATCCATAATTTCGGAAAGGAGCAAATAGTTCGTATTGCAGTATTCATACTTTTTGCCCGGCTCAAAATCAGCGGGCAGATCAAGAATTAATTCGAGGTTTTCCTGGTTGCTTTTTGGCGGAGTTGCCCAATAACCCGGGGTAGCGGTATAATTAGGTATGCCACTGCGATGCTTAATCATCATTCTCAGTGTAATTTTCTCAGCATTTTCAACCCGCCCTTGAAGTTCGGGTAAATAATCAGCCAACGTTTTATCCAGTGATAAACGTCCGCTGTGTACCAGTTTTGCGACAGCAACAGCATTGTAAAGTTTACTGATGCTTCCGATTTTGAATAAGGCGTGTGGGTTGGCTGGTGTTTTGTTTTCGCGGTTGTTTAATCCGGCAGCAAAAAATGCAGGTTGCTTACCAGCTTCGTCAACATAGACAATAATGCCATCAAATCCAAGGTCAACAGCTTCATCCAATTGTTCCTGAACCGTGTCAGGTAGTGGTAAAATCCAGGCCTTAACTAAAATCCACGGCACAAAGAACATGGAGGCGATTGTTCCAACCAGCAATGCTATTCTGACGATTCGTTTTGTTGGTTTATTCATTGGTTCGTTATTAATCTATTCTTTTTCCAAACGATAATTTCCGATAGTATCCATGTTTCTCTACTACCGGATACCAGAGCTGTTTTAGCTTTCATACTAACATACAACATATTTTTTATCCTTAAATGTTCATTATGGGTGATATAAATTAGGTGCAAGGGGTGGGTTTGCAGAGTTTGGTACTGCTTACCTGGACAGAAGCTAATGCGGAACTAAGCCCCGCATGCCAGTGAAACCAGTTGTTTTATGACCGTGGGTTGTGTGTCGTTTTTTTATTTATTTTTTCTATTGTAGCTAAGAACCATTTCAATCGTTTCATAATATGCAGCGTAAAGTATACTGAAAGAATAATTGCAATTTTATCATGAATCTCGATGAAAGCTTTGCGATTCACTTCACTTCCTTCCAATACATCTATAATCCATGGAATAAATCCGGTAATTGCAACAACAACAAAAATTACCGATAATGTAAACACTTGTTTATTTTTATTTACCAATCTTTTTGCAATTACTGTTTTATACCATTTCCAATGCCGTGAAATATGAAAAGCAGCCAAAACAGAAAGCATAATAATTGAGATCTTATGAATCACCGACCATGTAGAATAATCCAGTCCTAATGAATATTTATTTGTTATGTCATTACCATGATTACCGATATGATATTGCACTTGAATTAAAAGTCCTGAAAACACTGTTGCGAACCCCCAAAAAAGTAATCCAAAGTTTATAATGAGCTTGTTAAGATATTTTTTCATCTGAATTACTTTTAGGACAGTTTAAAAATGGCACTTGCGGTACATATATTAACGCATTTCATACAACCAATGCATTCAGAACGGTTAACAAACTTAACGTGTTTATGCCATGGCAGATTAATACGGCCAATCACATTTTTGGAACATATATTTATGCATTTCCAGCATGCGTTACACTTCCGTGTATCAAGACCTAAAAATGAAGTAGATTTCGATTCTGTTTTGAAGAAGTTTTGTCTCATATTTTTTGAGCAAAGTTCTTCAATGGTTTTCCATTCAACGATAACAATTGTTAATTAATCATTTTGGTTTTCTGTTTCTAATACGACTAAGCGAAATGGATGTTATCCCTAAATACGACGCGATATAATGTTGTGGTATTCGTTTAATTATTTCCGGGTGATTATTGATGAGATCCTGATATCGTTCTGTTGGTGTATCCTTTATCCTTGAAAGGAAAAGCTGTCCATAATTTCTGAATCGTTGAAAAATGAAATCCTGAAATCCGGTTTTAAATGCAGGGTAGATATTTAATAATTTTTCAAAGTCTGCTTTGCCAATTGTGTGAATAGTAGTTGGTTCAATACTTTCAATTGTAAAAAGGCTGGGTTCCCGATTCATAAAACTGTCAATTGATGCAACTGGTTGTCCTTCAAAAAAGAACTGGAATGTTATATCTTTCCCGTCTTTATTGAACCACTCACGTAAACAGCCTTTTTTAATAAAATAAATATTGTTTGAAATCTCTCCTTCGTTCAACAGAACAGTTTTCGATGCAACTTCATCTTCTATAAACAAATCCTGAAACTGTTCCCAGTTATCCTCATTTTGTTGTATTGTATTTATCAACTTATCTATCATTTTTTCTGGAATGAACCGGACTTTTTAATATTGTACTACAACGACAACATACCCCGGACGCCGCAATGCAATTTACAAAATATTAGCCTCAGTTATTTTTTCATTTTAAGTCTTTCGATTCTTTTCTTGTAGAAATCATTACCACTTAAATTAAAAGCTTTAGCTGCATATTTGATTGCATTATCAAAGTCGCCTTGTGCTTCATAATAATCAGCCATAGAATCATAAGCATTTGCACTTTCAGGATAATATTCAGTGGCAAGTTCAAAGTACATTTTCGCCTTTTCTGGTTGTTGCATGTCCATATTCATATAACCTGACATGTTTAAAAGTTCTTCCGGATAAGGCGGTTCAGGATAACCAAAATGTTCCTTGAGCTTCTTTTCTCTGTGTTTTATGATGCGAAAAAGCTCTTCTTTTGGTGTGTCAAATGAATTTATTTTATCAGTATTTTCCATTTGATACCATCCAAAAAGTGAAATTAAACCGTCCATGATAGACGGAAAAGGAATTGTACCATGTATATCTCCGGGGTAAAATTTCCATTCAAACGACAATCCGTTTTTAGCGTTTTGCTTTACCAATTTTGAAAAGGCAATATTCGAACGGGCGAACAATGTGAAATCTGTTGTGTCCTGCATTACATTGTCTATCGTTATTTGCGAGTTCTGCATGTGCAATTGTCCGCTTAATGTCATAAATAAAGCTTTGTTTTCATATTTCCTGTTAGGAATTATTTCCCGCGCTTCGTTTAATAGTTTTTGGTCATCCCAATCCAGGCTGGGGTCAATGGCTAAATAATTCGCGAATAAATTGGGTTGATTAATTAATGTGGATATAGTGAACAAACCTCCATAGGAATGACCAATTAGTGTTCTGTAATTGGTAACCGGATATTTGTTTTCTATAAAAGGAATTAGTTCTGTTGCGATAAATTTTCTAAAGTTATTAGCTTTTCCATTTTTTTCATTAAAAGGCATCCCGTATTTAGTAGTTATAGATGACGTGGTTAGATCTCTTACTCTGTTTTTATCATTCGAGATACCGACAAGTACCATTTCAGGCGTAAAACCACCGCTGTAATAATTTTGCACATCATTTACCGTAGGAAGAAAAACTTCTCCATCTAGAATATAGACTACCGGGTATTTTTGACTTTTCTCAGGGGTATAACTTACAGGCAATTGCACATAAATCTTTCTTGTCTCGTTTAGTATTTTGGAATAGAGGCTATCCCAAACGCCTACTTTCTGTAAAAACTGTTGATTTTGATTTCCCTGAGCTTTTACAAATTGCTGAATGAAAATAATGAGTCCTATTGTCAGTACTAGTTTTAATCCTTTAATCATTTTATTGTCCTTAATCATTCTTATTTTGTTTCTCATAATTGAGGTTAGCGGTATGTGTATGTGCCCATAGCCTGCTATGGCAAATACACGATGCTCCAAAACGTTTTTTATTGTTTCCGTTTCGCTTCTATTTCAGGTAACTTCTTCTTATACTCTTCAATATCCCAGGTCATACCCCAATTTGAAATATATTCTTGTATGGTTTCGAGCTCAACTTCCGCTCTTCTTTTGTCAACATTGTCAGGGTCAATAAGAGGTAAAACATAATATTCACCTGTTTCCTGATCTCGACCGATCTGACTACCATAAATCTGTTTTTTACCTTTTCTTAGCGCTACTCTATCTTCTAAAAGAGCCAAACTGCTTGCTCTTGCATTTCCTTTGCTTACTGCTTCCCGCATCATTGGTAAATACTTTTCTTGAGTTTCAATGTCAGAGTGTTGTATTACCAAAAATAAAGTGGCATTCCCTTGGTTTCCTATTACGTCTGGCCCAAGCCATCCACGTTCATCAAGTATTTTTTTTACTTTACTTAAGTTTATTGAATCCTTCTCATTGATTGTTTTCCAATGCACTTTCATCTCATCGGACTCCCAACCATATTTTTCTTCTATTCCTTCTATTTGTTGTCGGTATTTTTGGTCTTCTTGATAGATTGTGTCAAGTATTGCAACTAATGGCTTATCTAGGTTAGCTTCTGTTTTTTCTTTATTTGTTTTTACGATTTCAATAACCTTAGTCCACCGTTCATCATTGTGAAGTGAATTCAAGTCTGTATCTGTTGTTATATGCCCATAATCGGTATAATTACCATTGTGTGCAATTTTGAACAGTTGAACAAAAGCAGAGTCAGGTTTATTTGCCAAAGCCCATGAGCAAGCAGCATTGTATCTGTCATATAACATTCCTTTCCCACCGAGAGCGACAAAAGCTTCTGAATACTTTTCTCCTGATTTTAAAAAGTCTTTGCTTTCATATAAGTTCAAAGCCGTTTTTATTAGTTCGGAATATTTTTCACTGTCTTGTCCAAACGTATAGTTGAATACAAATAGACTTAGTATTGTCAATACTGTTAATTTCTTCATTGTCGTTTATTTTTAAATGTGTGGTAACGGATATGAATATACATACTTTTTTATGTTGATTGACATTAAAGTCATTCATCATTAGTAAGTTAATCGCATTTTTTGTTCTTTATGAAAAATTGATATTTGCTTGGCTTTACTTTCAACAATATTAAATTCAGAGCCTTTCCATCACGAAAAGGAACTTTGTCCGTTTTAAAAATAAAGTTAAAGAAAATATCAAAGCGATTAAATTTATTATGGATTACACCTGTGATTAGGTTAAATATTGTGCATTGGTCTATATCATGAAAAATCTTAATAAGGATTTGGAAAAGTTTGTCTTCGTTTCCTGGAAATATATTTAAGCCTCGCTTTATTCAAAGAGTTTTTAAACATTTTATTGTTTTTAGTCTGTTCTTTTATTCCGGTTGATTCAATTTTGTTAAATTTGGTTTGTTAACTCTGAGAGATGCAAAAATTAACGTTACAACAAAAACTTCAGCAAAAATTATCACCACTGCAAATTCAGGTGATAAAGCTTCTTGAGGTGCCGGCTATGGAGCTGGAGCAGCGTATAAAGAAGGAACTGGAGGAAAATCCGGTGCTGGAGGAAGGAAAAGACGAGGACCTTTCTGTGAAGGAAGAGGATCCATATGAGGAGAGTGGCGTGGATGACGACTTCTCTTTGGATGAATACATTAACCAGGATGATATTCCGGCGTATAAATTGCGGTCAAGGAATTATTCCAAAGACGATAAGAAGACAGAGATCCCGTTTTCGGTAGGGAAATCGTTTCACGAATTTCTGCTGAATCAGCTGGGTGAGATTGATCTCAGCGAAGAGGATCATCAACTGGCTGAATACGTCATTGGTAATATTGATGAAGACGGATATATTCGTCGCGATGTGGAGGCCATGTCAGACGATCTGGCATTTATCATGAACCTGGATGTTCAGGATGCCCATCTTTTGAAGATTCTCAAGAGGATTCAGAAATTCGATCCTCCGGGCGTTGCAGCCAGGGATTTGAGGGAATGTCTGATACTTCAAATTCGCCGCAAGGACCGGTCACGGGATGTGATTTTGCGTGCCGAGGAGATCGTGGATGAGCATTTTGATGCGTTCACTAAAAAGCATTATGAAAAGATTCTCAAGAAAACCGGTTGGACACAGGAGCAGTTTAAGGAAGCACTGGATGAGATTCAGAAACTGAATCCAAAACCGGGCAGTTCTTACAGCAACCAGCAGGTTAAATCGGTTCAGCAAATTGTGCCCGATTTTATACTGGATCTGAAAGATGACGAACTGGTTTTATCCTTAAATAACAGGAACGTACCCGATTTAAAGGTGAGCCAGACCTATGCTGATATGCTTGAGACCTATGCGTCATCAAAAGGCAAGCAGTCGCGCGAACAGAAAGATGCCGTGCTATTTGTGAAACAAAAGCTGGATTCTGCCAAGTGGTTCATCGAAGCCATAAAGCAGCGCCACAACACGCTGATGACAACCATGCAGGCCATTGTTGACATGCAACACGAGTACTTTGCCGATGGTGATGAGACCAGACTGAAACCCATGCACCTTAAGGATATTGCGGCTGTTACCGGGTACGATATATCAACCATTTCAAGGGTTAGTAACAGCAAATACATTCAGACGCATTTTGGGATTTTTCCCGTTAAATATTTCTTTTCTGATGCGATGCAAACGGATTCAGGAGAGGAAGTTTCGACCAAGGAGATAAAGACAATTTTAAGTGAAGCGATAGAGGCGGAGAATAAACGCAGACCTTTGACCGACGATAAGCTGGCTCAGCTGCTGAACGATAAAGGTTACCACATTGCCCGCAGAACCGTTGCTAAATACAGGGAACAGCTGGGGGTACCGGTGGCCCGTTTAAGGAAGGAATTATAATGAAGGAGAAGTTAGCTAAGACCCTGTCCGTCTTGTTTCACCCGCTTTTTATGCCGACGTTTGGGTTAATACTGTTATTTAGTTTTGATAACCTGTATGGATTTTTTCCACCAGTTTACAAATGGTTTAATATTCTGGTTATTGTTGTGTTTACCTTGCTGATCCCATTGATCTCATTCTGGATCCTGATGAAAACCGGCCAGATCTCTGACATTAACATCCGTGATAAAAACGAGCGGCTTGTTCCGATGATCCTGACATTCCTGTCGTATGCCGCTGCTTATATATTGTTGCTGCGGTTTAAAGTGCCGCAGATTGTGACCCGGTTTGTACTTGGAGGTGTACTGACCCTGCTGATCTCCGGCACTATTACACCGTTCTGGAAAATCAGTGCACATATGACCGGGATTGGTGGTTTTGCCGGTGCTGTTTTTATGTTTGCCCTGGTGCTGAACCAGAATTTGTCGCCAATGGTTAGCTTTATCATTCTTATGGGAGGAAGCCTTGGTTGGGCACGAATGCAACTTAAAGCGCACACACTTTTACAGGTTACAGCCGGATTCTGGCTTGGATTTCTTACAATGATAGCCGTATTCTGGAGTATTGCATAAACCCCAAAATGTCAATAAGCATTTTTGCACTTTGCGCTGGCGTTGAAGATTACGTAATTACAATATTTTTGGATTAAGCTATTTTATATTTTCGAATTCTAAGTAGCCTTTTTAAAATAATCCCAAATCCCATTAGGAATTATAGCCTTCCTCCAGCTGATGTAGAGGTTTGGAGGGGTAAAAAAAGAGCTACTCATTAATGAATAGCTCCGGTATAATAATGGTTAAATGGTTTTATTGCTCTACGAAACGGTAACCTACACCTTTAATAGTTTTGATGAAGTCATCACCGATTTTTTCACGCAATTTCCTGATGTGCACGTCAATAGTACGATCGCCGACAACAATTTTGTTGCCCCATACCGTACGGTAAATTTCTTCTCTTGTAAATACTTTTTCCGGTTTTGATGCAAGCAGCATTAACAATTCGAATTCCTTCTTAGGAAGAATAAGCTCTTCTCCGTCATGTATAACAAGATATCTTTCGCGGTCAATAATCAGATCGCCAATTTCAAGTTTTGTAGCGGTTGTTCCACCTGCTTCTGAATGATGATGACGTTTTAATAAAGCAGATACCTTGCTTTTCAGTACCTTAGGTTTAATTGGCTTGGTGATGTAATCATCTGCGCCTGCTTCATAACCTGCAACCTGTGAATAATCTTCTCCACGGGCGGTGAAAAATACAACAATCGTGTCATCCAGTTCCGGTGTTTTCCTTAATTCCTCACATGTTTCAATACCGTCCATTTCCGGCATCATCACGTCAAGAATAATCAATTGCGGATGTTCGCGTTTTGCAATCTCAACTGCCTCTAATCCATTTCCGGCAGCAAAGATCTGATATCCTTCCTTAATTAAGTTGTATTTTAAGAATTCCAGGATATCTGGTTCGTCATCTACAATAAGGACTTTAAAGTTAGTTTCACTCATGGCCTATGTATTTTGGGGCTAATTTAGATATTTTTTTTTATATCTGTTAATTTTTTATTAAATATTTTGAACTTTCTTAGTAAAAATGGGGAATTCTACCCATATGGTATGTTTATTTTAGTTCATATTTACATTATAATCTCTAATAATAGTTAATTAATCTTTGAATGATTTTAATTATAGATTAGCCCTGATTATGTAAATTTTTTTTGTAGACCTGTTATTCAAATTTGCTTATTATCTTTGTGGCTCAAATTAAGAATTATGAATTTTATTGAAGAGTTGAAATGGCGTGGCATGCTGCATGACATGATGCCCGGAACAGATGATCAGTTAAGCAAGGAGATGACAACAGCATATATCGGTTTTGACCCGACAGCTGATTCTCTTCATGTGGGAAGTTTTGCACAAATCATGCTGTTGAAACGCTTTCAGATGGCGGGACACAAGCCCGTGGCTCTTGTGGGCGGAGCAACCGGAATGATAGGTGATCCGTCAGGGAAAAGCCAGGAACGAAACCTTCTGAATGAGGAAACCCTTCAGAAAAATCTGGATGGAATTAAGAAGCAGTTGATGAAGTTTATCGACTTTGATTCGGATGAACCGAACGCTGCATTGATGGTCAATAATTACGACTGGATGAAGGAATTCAGCTTCCTGGATTTCATCCGCGATATCGGAAAACACATCACCGTAAACTACATGATGGCCAAAGACAGTGTTAAGAAAAGACTGGGAGAAGAGTCAAAATCGGGCATGTCTTTTACGGAATTTACCTATCAGCTGGTGCAGGGCTTTGATTTTCTGTGGCTTAACGAGAATATGAACTGCAAATTGCAAATGGGTGGTTCGGATCAATGGGGTAATATTACTACCGGTACCGAGCTGATCAGGAGAAAAACCGGAAACGAAGCCTTCGCATTGACTATTCCGTTGGTGACAAAGGCCGACGGAGGTAAATTCGGTAAAACCGAATCAGGCAATGTTTGGCTCGATCCCGACAGGACAACACCCTATGAGTTCTACCAGTTCTGGTTGAATACTTCGGACGAGGATGCTGAAAAATACATTAAGATATTTACGCTTTTAGGCAAGGATGAGATCGATGCATTAATAGCTGAACAAAGGGAAGCACCACATTTAAGGGTATTGCAAAAACGTTTGGCTCAGGAGATTACCGTTATGGTTCATTCCGAAGATGACTACAACATGGCTGTGGAGGCGTCGCAGATTCTGTTTGGAAAAGGAACGACCGATTCATTAAAGAAACTGAATGAGAAGACTTTTCTGTCAATTTTTGATGGCGTGCCTACTTTTGAGGTGGACAAAGCATTGTTTGATAACGGAGTAGCTATTCCTGAACTGTTGGTTGAAAAGGCATCTGTCTTTGCATCAAAGGGTGAATTGAGGCGTCTGGTACAGGGAGGAGGTGCAAGCATTAACAAAGAAAAGATAACGGATAGTGAATTAGTGGTCAATGCTAATTCTCTGTTAAATGATAAATATTTGTTAATTCAAAAGGGGAAGAAAAATTATTTTATTCTCATCGCAAAATAGAAACATCAATATAAAAAGGCCTCAGCTGAGGCCTTTTCTTTTATGCATCTACACCAAAGAAAATTCTTAGTATATAACCGATCAGAAAACTCAGGGCGCCCACTCCGAAACAGATCCCGATCATCTCAAGGAACCTCCGTTTAAAATTTACTTCTTTAACTATTGAGATGTAATAGTTGAAGGCAGCGACAATAAGTACTGCAGCAATGAATGTTTGTGCCAGTGAAAAGTAAATATCGCTGAAAACAAGGAAAGGGCTCACAAGAGCAATCACCGTAAATATGTATGCTATACCGGTATAAATTGACGCTTTGCCGGCATGCTTATCAGTTTCTTCCGATTTGGTGGATAAATATTCTGATGCAGCCATTGAAAGTGCTGCGGCAATTCCGGTAACGGCCCCGGTGAGTGCAATAAGTTTTGGATCCCGCAACGCAAGGGTTAAGCCGGCCAAAACACCGGTCAGTTCCACCAGGGCATCATTCAGCCCAAGAACGATGGAGCCCATATACTTAAGATGCTCCTCATCGATCATATCGATAAGGGCCTTTTCATGAATGTTTTCTTCTTTTTGAATAGTTGCAGCTTCGGGAATGTTGTCAATGGTGGAATATGAATCCTGTGCATTCTCTTCACCGCGTTCCATCAGCTTGATGGCAAATGTGATACCGAACAGTTTGAAGATCCAATAGAACAACTTTACCTTAAACATGTTTGGAGTAGCCTGCTTTTTCAGATACTTTCCCCATATAATTGCATGTCGTTGCTCATCTTCTGCAATCTGCGATAAAACCTGGCTGTTTTCCTGGCTTTTGGTATGCGCAGCCAGTTTCTTATAAATCAGATATTCAGTAAGTTCATTGCGCTGAAAGGAATGGATAATACCTTCCTGTTCCCGGGTTAGTTCCATTGCTACAAATTTTATGTAAATAAAACTATTTTTTCCCGGATTTCATTATTAAAATGAATTATCCATATCCATGCCGTTACCATTTTCCTGCTGCTGATTCTGTTTTCTGTCCGGCATAAAATTATTCAGCTTATAGGACAGTTGTAACTGAACGATAGGTGATTGCATATCCCATGTTCTTTCACTTTTGAAGTTACTGCCTGAAGAGCGCATATGGAATTTAGCCGTGTTCAGCACGTCGTTAACAGATAAGGTAACGCTGAGTTTTCGTTTCATTAGATCCTGACGTACAGCAATATTGGTAAAGGCAAAACCGTCGCGTTCACCCTGAGCCGAAACAGAAGGGCTGCGGTACATGATATCCATCTGGACTCTGTTATTTTTGAAAGGCTTAAATGTGTTACTCATACGCATACCCCAGTTTTGGCTTTCCCTTGTAACTGGTATCCCTTCAATATTGGTTTCAATTTTGTAATTGAACAGACTACCGTTCAGGTTCAGGCTATACCATTTAGCAACGTCATAATTAAGCATTCCTTCTACACCAAGAGCAAAGTCCTTGCCTGAATTTTCTGTTTTCATCAGGATGATGTTCGTGGCAGTATCCATGGTTACAGGATTAACATAAACACTTTGAATCCGGTCGATCCTGTTTTCTGTCATTCTGTAAAATCCTTCCAGCGAAAAGAATCCTTTCTTGAATGTTTTCTGGAAGCCCAACTCATAAGAATCAATATATTCGGGTTGAATATTCGGGTTTCCCTGTCGGACGTTATAAGCGTTCATCCATGTTTCAAACGGTTCAAGATACCAGCTTCTCGGACGTTCAATGCGTTTGGAGTAACTGGCCATAACCTGAAAATCTGCCGGTAGTGAATATGAAAAATGGATACTCGGGAAAAGATCAAGTCTGTTAATTGTGAAGCTTGAATCTCTGAACGATTCGGATGCATCGTAATAATTAAAGTCCATGGAACGGTCAGTATATTCTCCGCGTAGTCCTGCTTTATATCCCAACCTTCCGAACTCACCACCGAGGGTAACATATAAAGAATGAATCTGTCTGAAAAATTCTGACGTTTTATAGTTGAGTGACGATGGTCCCGGATTATAAGTATAATTAGCATCTGAATAATCTATCCGATCATACCATTCATAGTCCTTATCATAGCGCCACTGATATCCGGCTTCGAGACTGAACCTGGTTGAAACCGGAAGGGTGTAGTCCGTTTTAAAGCGCATCTCTGTTCCATCTCCAACTTCCCAGGATTTAAGTCCGCTCAAAAAGTTGGCACCTACCTGTTCGTTAATATTTTCTTCATCTGATTTTTGATACTGATAAAAAAAGGTGGATATGAGTTTGTGACCATCACCTTTAAATTTCTTATCATAGGTTAAATCACCACTCACATATTTCCCGTTTCCTTTATTCAGGCTTGTACTCGTGGATATTTCATGGTTAATTACGGTGCCGTTTACTTCTTCCCATGTTTCGTAATCCACATCATTTGTAAATTTACGTTGGTTAATTCCACCGTTAAGGTTAAAAGCCAGCGATGATGTAGTATCGGGTGTAAGTGTAAAACCGGTTTTAAGATTGTTGGAAGAGAAGCCCCGGCCACCATCACCAATTTGTGTGTTAAAGAAGGTGGTATCGTCTTTGTAGGTCTCTGTAAGTCCTTCGAAATGCCCCTTACGTTTGCGGTCAGAACGACTGCCTCCAACGTAAAAACTGTATTTCTCGCGTTGAAAATTCAGCAAAAAGTCGCCGCCTACACTTCCGATCGAATTAGCATCAAGATTCACAATACCGTTCAAACCTTTTAATCTGGTCTTTTTGGTTATGATGTTAATAATACCTGCTGTTCCGTCCGGGTCATATTTTACCGATGGGTTAGTGATTATCTCAATATTTTCAATCTGGCTGGCAGGAACCTGTTCCAGTGCATCGGTAGCTTCGAATGGTGTTGGTTTTCCGTCAATCAAAACCGTAAAGTTTGAACTTCCACGCAAGGTTACATTGCCTTCCACGTCAACTGTAATGGAAGGTGTGTTGGCCAGAATATCTACTGCTGAACCACCGGCAGATGTAAGATACTGGCTTGGGTTCACTATTTTTTTATCTATTTTGTATTGAATAGCCTTCTTCTCCGCTACAACATCCACACTTTCAAGATTCGAGACCGATGGTGTGAGTTTGATCACGCCGGTATTAAACCTGCGTGAATTAGTGGTGATCACAAAATTTTCGATGCGGGTTTCATTGAATCCAATGAATTTAACTTCGATATAATATTCGCCGGGATCCAGATTTTTGATGGAGAAATTACCATTGGCATCAGTAATACCACCTGTTATAAGTTCCCCGTTCTTATTGTAAATTGCCACATTGGCATATTCAATGGGTTGATTATTGGATTCATCCACAATTTTTCCGGTTAAGACACCCGCTGTCTCCACTTCTGTCATTTCCGGTGCGGGTTGTGAGTAGGTTTTCAGCTGAAGACCTGACATGGTGATCAGCAAAAGCAACAATGTATAACGCATATTAATTCTTATTCAGTTTCACACTTGACAACCATAAAACAATGGTTATTCCATTAATGTTACAATTTTTAAGTTTTTTGGGAAATTTTTACAAATTGGCCAGGAAAAGGAGGTGTAAAAAAAGCCGCATTAGCGGCTCATCTTAGTATTCATCTTCATTAAAGAAAAAATCATCTTTGCTCGGATAATCGGGCCATATATCTTCGATACTCTCGTATATTTCACCTTCATCTTCGATTTCCTGCAGGTTTTCAATAACCTCAAGTGGTGCACCCGAACGCATGGCGAAATCGATAAGTTCGTCTTTAGTAGCCGGCCATGGAGCATCTTCAAGTTTCGAAGCTAATTCTAGAGTCCAGTACATAATAGTTGGTTTAGCTAGTTAAATCCTGTTTATATTTTGCGCAAAAGTAAAATAAAATTCCATATAATCAAGAGGGGATCCAAGATAATTCGTCAAAATTATGATCCTGTGATAATTTTCTTCCTAATACAAACAAATAGTCAGAAACTCTATTGAAAAATATGGTGATGTGTTCGTCGATTTCGTCAATTTCTGACAGTCTGACAATGGCTCTCTCGCATCTTCTCGTTACGGTTCTTGCAATGTGGCATGCACTGATTTGCGGATCACCGCCCGGGATAATAAAATGATTCAGAGGAGGCAGTAAATTATCAAGACGATCAATTTCATCTTCTATACTTTCAATATCTTCTTCAGTGATGATGGTTGCATCTTTCAAAGGAAATACCGATTGATCTGTGGCAAGGTTTCCTGCGGCAGAAAAAAACTTTTTCTGGATAAATATAATGAAATCGTGGTCCTGTGCCTCCATCGGATAGGAACGGATCATTCCCAAATGGCAGTTCAGTTCATCAATGGTGCCATATGCTTCCAGCCTGATATCACCTTTTGAAACCCGTGTGCCTCCAATAAGCGAAGTCTTTCCTGAATCACCGGTTTTTGTATATATGTTACTTTTCTTCATTAATACTTTTTATGCTAAACCTGATTTTAGCCAAAATGTTCCCGAAGGTACAGAATTCTCAGATTATGAAGTAATTTTTTCAGGTGAATTATACTGATTCGTGGCATCTTTTTTGCTTCAGTTTGTAACTGAAATACATACTTCATTATTGTAATAACTTATGACCGCCTCAACAAAACAATATCTCAGGAATTACCTGATGTTTTTTGTTATGACCTTTTGTGTTAGTCTGATTGCACACTCCCAAAACAGTATGAACGGAACAGTTTTAGATGCTGTGACTCAAAGGCCAGTCCCTTTTGCAACGGTATACATTAGTGGCACAACATATGGTACCACTACAGGCTTAGATGGGACATTCACGCTTAATAATATCCCTTTTTCATCGACCCTTATTGTTAGTCATGCAAGTTATGAGCCGAAGGCATTAGAGATAGAAGGGAAAATTCCCTCCGACCTTGTCATTTTGCTGAGAGAGAAAAAAATTGATTTATCAGAAGTTAAAGTTCAGGCGGAAAATCAAAGGGACAAAAACCTTGCGATGTTTAAATCATATTTTTTAGGATCTGACCGCTGGGGAAGTATGGTTACTTTATATAACGACAGTACTTTGCTCTTTTATAATGTGTATGATACGGTTAAGGTCAGGCTGACAGATTCGGTCAGGAATGAAATAGATATGGGGCGTATGTTGAATACCTCTGAGATAAGTGAGGATAGTGCATTCCTGAAAATACCTGAATTATCTTCTTTTAAGGCAGTTGCAGGAACTCCGCTTCTTTTGGATATGCCGCTTTTGGGTTATAAACTACAGGTTGACCTTGTGGACTTTGATCTTGACCTCAGCTCACCCGGAAAGAAATGCAGTTTTCTTGGGTATTATTTTTTTCAACCATATGATTCCCTCAGGAAGTCAAAAGTCAGAAAATACAGAAGAAACAGACGGTCAGTTTATTATAATTCAGGTCTTCATTTTCTGAGGTCGCTTTATGAAAGAACGCTGGATGAAAATGGTTATGAGATAGAGATCCTGGTTTATGATAAGGAATCCGGTATTGGGGTTAAAACACCGTTTGAACCTGATACCTGCACAACGTATATATCAGGAAACAGGATGCGGATTACAGGATTAAAAAACAGGAAACTGACTATCAACTATTATTCAAAGATTAATGGTTCACCTGTTGATCTTACAAAAAAGTCAAAAAACGGGATTTGCCAGAGATCAACACTTTATTTTCTGAGAGATACGTGTTTTATTAACCGTGAAGGAACGGTTTCGAATAATGATGTTATGTTTGGGGGAGCAATCGCTACAAAAAAAGTCGGAAGTTTTCTGCCGGAAAATTATGAACTGGAAGATCAGCATTTTTCTCCGGAACCTGTTGCTCAAAAGCTTGCAGAATTTAATCACAAAACACATCCTGAGAAACTTTTTCTTGCTACAGACAGGGATATTTATCTCTCCGGAGATACCCTTTGGTTCAGTTCCTGGGTATTGAATTCAACTGATTTTACACCGGAAAAACTTGAAAAGATATTGTATGTTGATCTGATTGGTCCCGATGGAAAAACGGTGTCAAATCATTTATTTGAAATTCAGAATGGGAGGGCATTCGGACAGTTTGTGCTGGAAGAGGCATTTAAAACCGGCCATTTCAGGTTAAGAGCGTATACAAATTTTTTGCGTAATAGTGGACCTGAATTTCTGTTTGAGAAACCAGTCTTAATTTACTCGTCATTTTATAAACCCCAAACAGACCAGGAAAATGAATCAGTTTCTTCATCCGGCCTTTATAAACAAACAGGTAATGTCTTTGGTGCCACCGATTCAGACGGTGTTAATGTTATACCGTTAGACGTCCAGTTTTTACCCGAAGGGGGTAACTGGGTGGAAAGCATACCTTGCAGGATGGCCTTTGCTGCAACATGTCCTGGTGATAGACCGCCTGAATTTAATGGTATTATTTATGACCAGAGCAACAATTACATCACCGTTTTTAAACCGCAGAATAAGGGGAAAGGTGTGTTTTTTATTCGGCCAGAACCCAATACCCTTTATCATGCTATTATTGAAGATGAATATGGCAATAAAACCAGGTTTGATTTGCCTGTGGCACAGAAACAAGGTTATACTCTGTCTGTTAAAGACGGCATCCATTCAAATCAGCTTAAGATTGAGATTAACAGATCGGATGCCACACAAAACTATGATTTTCTATACTTTACGATAACCCAACATCACAATATTGTGCAAACAGTTTCATTCGTTCCGGATGAACAAAAAAATACGGTGTTGTTAAATAAATCTTTGCTAACCACAGGAATTGCTATCATTACACTCTTTAATCATAGAAATGTGCCGCTATGTGAACGCCTTGTTTTTATTAATAACAATGATTATTTACATTTTTCTGTAGATTCAATCCATAGCAGTAACGATTCAATTTGCTACACAGTCAGGGTTCAGGATAAAAACAGCAAACCTGTCAGCGGTTGCTTTGCTGTATCAGTAACCGGAAATTCACTTCTCGGTTCTGAGCAGGCAGGTTCAACTTCGAATATGGTTAATTATCTTTTGTTGAAGTCTGAACTTCCGGGCATTGATGAGGATTACAGTTACTTTTATAAAACTGACCCGGTGTCGAAATGGATCACCGATCTGACAATGATGACCAATGGCTGGCGCCGGTTTACCTGGCAGGAAGTACTGGCCGATTCAATTCACAAACCTATCTTTCCCTTAGAACAGAGATTCTATATTTCGGGAAAGATAACCAGATCAGGAAAAAATAACCCGGCAAAAAATATTGATGTCACTATGGTTGGAATAGGTTCAGACACAATTGGCGGTCAAACCAAAACCAACATACAGGGCGAGTTCATGTTCATGGTGGATTATTTTACAGATACCATGGATTTCTTCATCCAAACCAAAAACCGGGCTAATGTACGATGGAATTATAATATTAGTTTAACCACAAACATGGGCGATGCACAAAGCAACAGACTCAAATTTATGCACGATCAGTTGACCATGCGATCCACAAATGAACCGATTCCAACCATTCCTATGAATAAGAGGAGTTTTAAGTTTGAAAAAAATACGGAATTAAATGCATTAGCATATTTATCCGGTAACGGAACGGGATTAGTTGATTCTATAGGACAACAGGTGTCTTCTGTTATGAAAGAAAGGCAAATGCCCGATAAGCTACAGCCATTACCGGATACAACAGATGTTGTTCTGGAAGAGATCAGTGTACATGCAGAACGTATTCTGACCCCGATGGAAAAAATGCGTAAAAAGTACGGTTTAGCTTCAAGGACGATGGGTGCAGAACAATTGCATATGGTGGAGGAAAGTAACTTGTGGGGCACAGGCGTATGGAGTTATATCTTTAAACTTATACCGGATTACAGATACTTAAGCGATATTGGCAGGATATATATATTTGTTGATGGGAAGTTACATTATTTTACGCACAGGCCACGCATCCCATTTTGCGTTCCAAGTAGATCCCCGTCACCCTGGTTGGAGTGGTATATTGAAATTTTAGGTGAACTGGATATAAGCGAAATAAAAAGTGTTGAGGTTATTGAAAACCCAAAGTCAAGTCCGATTGCTTTGGCAATGGATTTGGACCCAGGGGTTGAATGTGAGGAAAAATCCGGTCCGGAATATATTATTTCCATACAAACGATAACAGGTAAAGAACTCAGACCAAATCATTATTTTATTGGTATAGCAGAAACGAATATGATTGGTTTCACGCCCACAAGAAAATTTTATACACCTAAATATACCAATACCTCAGGTAACCGTAACAGATTTTCAACTGTGTACTGGTCTCCGGACCGATCAACCAATATTCCTGGAGAGATAATGATTAAATTACCCAAAGATATTCCGCTGGAGGATTATAAGCTTCAGGTCAGTGGTTTGTCGGACGGTTTTATCCCTGGTTTTTTTAGTCATGATTTCAAAACAGGGGCATATGCTTTACTTCCTGATTCAGATGAATTTGATACTATTCCGAATGCGGTAAAATATGCAGAATTAGGATCAGACAACAAAAATATGGATGTCAGGCAAACCGATACTTTAATCAAAGTTACTGTAGTAACAGAAAATGGACAACGGGTGGATTTTGCAACAATCAGTTCACTCAAAAACAGCTTTCCTGATCAGGCTGTAACAAACGGATCAGTAACTTTGCTTAGAAAGAATTTAATAGAAAGCGACACATTATTAATATCTGTGCCCGGATGGGGAAACCTGTTTGTAACACCGGACGAAATGAAAGGAAAAGATTACAGGCTGACTATACCTCATCAGGTTTTTGCTGTCGATTCGGCATTTATTACATCAGAATTCATGAACAGTGTTTTTCTGAAAGTTCCGTGGAATATTAAATTAACAGGATACGATGTAGAAGGTGTTTTTCGCCAATTGATTCATAAAGAGAATAAGCTGGTACGATTAACCGATTTTGGATTCACCCATCGGTTTGAAGGTATGGATAATGTAGTCAGAAAATTCAGGCAATCTGTATCTGAACTACATCAGTATCATATCACTGATTTTAAAGAAGAGGTGCCATTCAGTCTGAAGTATGATTCTGTAAATATCATACCTGAATTAAATCCTATGGCAGCATACCTCACATTTATGTATCGTACAAGTGGGTATGAATGGAAATATGCAGGTCAGCAGTATTTCAAGGGACGTCTCTCGACAATTATTGAATTTGAAGCTGTTAGCCGTTATTCCCAGAGTTTGTATTCCGGTATAATGCTTATCGATGAAGAAACCAAAGGTATTGCGCACGTTCAGTGGCATGTGGCATCCGATAAAAAGAAACTGGCTGTTGCAGGTTATTATCTGTTTCCTCAAAAAGATCCCGGACAGTTTTCGTTAGTTCAGGATCAGCATTTTGCAACCTTTGTTCTTAAAGGTGAAGACTGGAAATTAAATTGTGCTACGCAAAATCTGGCTTTTACATACAATGATGAAGGGTTTTCGGTTGTAAGTGAAATGGTTAGTACGGATTTCCCGGAAAGAAAAATAAAACGGTTTAAAGCAATAAACTTTCGTGATTTGTTAAAAGAGGAAAAAAATCTGAACGTGATCAATTATGATCCTTCCGGATGGAGAAACAGCGATGTGCTTCTGCCGGATGTTAAATTGCAGGATCAGATTAAACAACTTCACTTACAGACTGTATATAAACATAGGTAGTTAAAGAATTAGAATTGACTTTTTGTACTGATACAATTATCTTACTAATTTCAGGGTAAAGATACCTTCGTAAATTGTCTTTTGAGGTTCAAATTATAAGCATGAACAAAAAAAATATTTCAAAACTTCGTTTAATTAATCAGCAGGTTGTGGATCCGCGGTTCCCTTCGGCCAGCGAACTGGTGAAATGGATGGGTATGATGCAGGCTCAGGATCTGAGTATGGCAAAATGGGCACTTGGAGTGCGATTGCCCGGTTCAACTGAAAATGATGTTACTGCTGCCATTGATAATGGAGATATCCTTCGGACGCATGTATTGCGGCCAACCTGGCATTTTGTGTCTCCAAAAGACATTTATTGGATGCTTGATCTTTCAGCAGAGCACATCAAGACAGCGATGCGTTCACGCGATAAGCAACTGGAGTTGGATGATGCTGTTTTCGCTAAAAGCAATGCAGTAATTGAAAAGGTATTAAGTGGAGGCAACCATTTAACCCGTTTTGAGCTGGGAGACGAAATTGAAAAGTCAGGAATATCTCTTGATAGCAGCAGGTTAGGACATATGCTGGTCCGGGCAGAAGTTGATAAAATTATTTGTAGTGGTAAAATTAAGGGAAAACAGCCATCCTATGCCCTGCTTTCTGAGCGGGCAGAAAAACCAGATATTATGACCCGGGATGAAGCACTGGCAGAACTGGCACTAAAATATTTTACCAGCCATGGACCTGCAACATTAAAGGATTTTATCTGGTGGTCAGGTCTTGCTGTAAAAGAAGCAAAACGGGCGCTTGAAAGTGTGAAATCAGAGTTTATTTTTGACAAAATTGAAGATGAAAACTATTGGTTTTCAAATGTCACGATACCCTATAAAACAAGTAAGCAAAGCATTCATTTACTGCCGGCATTTGATGAATTTATAATCAGTTACCGGGACAGGACTGCGGCAATACTGAGCAAGGATCATACGAAAGCTGTATCAAATAATGGTGTGTTCAGACCTGTTATTGTCCAGAATGGAGCAGTCATCGGAATCTGGAAGCGCATCCTGAAGAAGGATAAGGTTTCATTGGAAACTGAATTTTTTACATCGGCTCACAAAAATTTGCAAAAGAAAACAGAGAAGTCATTTGGGGCATATGCTAAGTTTTTAGGATTGAGCAGCTTTAATATATCAAGTTGATAAGGTATTACAACTGCAAGGTAGAGTTTGACTTAAATTCTGTATGACTAAATTATTATCAACAATCCGTTATTTCCTTTTTATGCCTCTTACATTATCTTTATTTTTGAAGGATTTTTAATTCAGACTTAAGATTTCAGACACAAGACTTAAGATTAAATTTGTCTTGGTTCTTATGTCTTACGTCTTACATCTTACATCTAAAAAGATGATCGTTTGTATAGCAGAGAAACCCAGCGTAGCACGTGACCTGGCCCGCATTTTAGGAGCCGGATCACGAAAGGATGGCTATTTTGAAGGCAGCGGATACCAGGTTACCTGGACATTCGGCCATTTGTGTGGTTTGAAAGAGCCGCATGAATATAATCCCGGCTGGAAACGATGGAGCCTTTACGATTTGCCTATTGTGCCACAACGATTTGGCATCAGGCTGATTGATGATGAAGGCATTAAAAAGCAGTTTTCTGTTATCGAATCCCTGGTTCAAAATGCGGAAGAGGTTATCAATTGTGGTGATGCCGGGCAGGAAGGAGAATTGATTCAACGCTGGGTGCTGCAGAAAGCGCAGTGTAAATGTCCGGTTAAACGACTCTGGATTTCATCTCTTACCGATGAGGCCATCAGGGAAGGTTTTGAAAAGCTTTACGATCAGAAAGAGTTTGAAAGTGTGTATTATGCGGGATTGTCGCGGGCTACAGGCGACTGGCTTCTCGGAATCAATGCCACGCGTTTATACACCTTGAAATATGGTCAGCGCAACCAGTTGTTATCCGTCGGTCGTGTTCAGACGCCTACACTGGCGTTGATTGTGGAACGGCAAAGGGAGATTGACAATTTTAAACCGGAACCGTACTGGGAATTGCGAACCCATTACCGCGAAGTGTGGTTCAGCTATGTAGATGGCAGGTTCAGCAAAAAGGAAGATGCTGATCAAATGTTGGTCGACATCACAGGAAAGCCATTTGTCATTGATTCATCAGAAACCAAAGAAGGCAACGAGTTCGCTCCAAAACTATTCGATCTTACCTCGCTTCAGGTGGAATGTAACACGCGTTACGGATTTACAGCCGATAAAACGCTAAAACTCATCCAGTCGCTTTACGAGAAAAAGGTAACTACTTATCCCAGGGTTGATACTACGTTTTTGAGCGATGATATTTATCCGAAAATTCCGTCCATATTAAAAGGTTTAAAGCAATACGAAGAGTTTACAGCTCCGCTTCTGGAGCAAAAAATCCGGAAAACAAAACGGGTTTTTGATAATAAAAAAGTGACCGATCACCATGCCATCATTCCGACCGGCATACCGGCAAATAACCTTTCTCCGGATGAAAAACTGGTGTACGACCAGGTGACGCTGCGATTCATCGCGGCATTTTATCCCGATTGTAAGGTGTTGAAAACAACTGTGACGGGGCAGGTGGAGCAATACGGTTTTAAAGCAACCGGGAAACAGATTGTTGAACCGGGATGGAGGTTAGTACTCAAAACCAATGCCTCCGATAATACCGATGAAGATCAGATAATGCCCGAATTTAATGAAGGAGAATCAGGGCCACATGAACCTGATTTGCAGGAAAAGGAAACCAAACCGCCACGCTATTTTACAGAGGCTTCTCTGTTGCGCTCCATGGAAACGGCAGGCAAGCAAATTGATGATGATGATTTGCGTGATGCGTTGAAGGAAAATGGTATTGGCCGTCCTTCCACACGAGCCGGAATTATAGAGACTTTGTTTAAACGGCATTACATAATTCGGGATAAAAAGCGTATTCTGGCTACAGAAACAGGAAAAGAGCTAATCAATACCATTCAGAACGATCTGCTGAAATCGGCTGAGCTTACCGGAATGTGGGAAAAGAAACTAAGGCAGATTGAAGACGGAGCCTATGATGTGACCGGCTTTATCAATGAACTGAAAGAAATGGTAGGTGATGTGGTTCGGGAAGTCAAGCAGGACAGATCAAATATACAGATTCCGGTTCACGAAGAACAACCGGTACAAAAAGCAGAAAGCAAACCGGATGAGTTGAATTGTCCGAAGTGTAAAAAAGGTAAAATACTTAAAGGCAAGGGAGCATATGGTTGCTCACGCTGGAATGAAGGGTGCGATTTCAGATTGCCGTTTATTTTATCGGGTAAGAAACTGACCGAAAAACAGGCTGAAACACTCATCGAAAAAGGTAAGTCGCCACTTATAAAAGGAATTACGCTGGGCGAAGAATCTACCGAAGGACATTTTATGCTGAACAACGAATTTGTGCCGGAATTTATGGAAAAGGAACCAGAAAAGCTGGTGTGTCCGGCCTGTAAAAAGGGAGAGATTATAAAAGGTAACAAGGCCTGGGGATGCTCTGCATTTAGGGATGGATGCCGGTTTGTGATTCCGTTCATTATTCATGAAAAAGAGATTCAGGAAAGCAGCATGCAACAAATAGTGCTGAAAGGAAAAACCAGAAAGATGAAAGGATTTGTAATTAACGGATCCGAAACGGAGGGTTATCTGTATGTGAATGATAGCGGACAATTGCAATTCGGATCATCATAAATTGTTCTCGCAGATTAACGCAGATGATTTCGCAGAGTATCGCAGAAATTCAGGAATACTGGTGGGGAACAATAGCAATCTGCAATGGCAGTGAAAAGCTGTTTCAAATACTTTTATTTTACTGTATTGCTTTGATTAAATTATCATTATACCACGGATTTGTTATAAGGGCAGAAAAATATCATTCCCTGAGAGTTAATATCAGCGATAATAAGCGAGAAACATGTAGCCTTTCAGAAGCGACATTATGATAAAATAAAGGTCACCAATACAGGTACCAGAAAGGTAATCACCACACCACTGTAAATAGAAATCATCACATATTCTTTCCCTGAAAACCGGATAACCACCGGAAGTGTGGTGTCCATGGAAGTTGCTCCTCCGGCAGCAATGGGTGTTAGTTTCCCGGTGTATTTTATCATGAATGGAGTAATAAGCAATGTGAAAATTTCCCGGATAAGATTGGCTACCAGCGCAATGGTTCCAAGTGTTTCACCATGAAGTTTTGAGATCAGGATGGAAGATAAACTGTAATACCCCATTCCGGCGCTAACAGCAAGTACTTCTCTCAGGTTCAGATCACTAAAAAAGGGTAAGGCCAGAAGTGCAAAAAGTAACGATCCGATAACAGATACAACCGGAATTAAGATAAGCCAGCCGCGCATGCGTTTTAATGCCATCAGCGATTCTTTATCGCTGCCAATGCCAATGCCGACAAATAAAAGCAAGGCATATAAAGCATATTCCGACCAGCTTCCGGCATTAAAACCTTCCGGTAAAATGTTAAATATGCCAAGAATGATCCCGGTTATAAAGATGAGTACTATGATGATGATGTCTCTCATTTTTTCAGGATCAACCGGTTAAATATTACAATGAAGATAATACTGCCGGCTACTGAAAGAAGACTGATAACCAGTGCTTTTATGCCTATTGTGTCGAAGTGAGCCTGCACCTGAGGATTATGTCCTGCCTCGTAACCTAAGAGAAAAAGAAGAGCCAGCACACTGATAAAGGTCAGCCAGTTACTGGTTTTAATGATCTTCTTCTGTTTTTTTACAAATTGGCCTGTTAAAATTCCTGCAACAAATATCAGTAGAATAGTCAGCATGGTTAAATAATCTAAAATCTGCAATAAAAGTCGAGCTTTAGCCCTCAAAAGTACCAAAATTATATTTTTATTGTACTTTTGTTGCATTGCAAAAAAGGCTGTATTAATTAACCGGTTTTTAGAAACATCAGAAATGTCGATTGAGATTATCCGAAATAATTTTGTTGAAGCGCAGAAGGTGTTAAACAATTTTATTTCAGAACCTAAAAATTTTGAATCCATATTAAATGCAGGTGAGATCATCGCAGAATCCATTCAGAATGGCAATAAGGTTTTGTCGTGTGGAAATGGAGGTTCTATGTGTGATTCCATGCATTTTGCAGAAGAAATGACTGGTCGTTTCCGGAGAAACAGGGAGGCATTGCCTGCGTTTGCAATGGCTGATGCGTCGCATATTACCTGTGCGGCCAACGATTACGGTTACGATGCCATATTTTCGCGTTATGTGGATGCGTTTGGTAGCAATGGTGATGTTTTACTGGCCTTGAGCACAAGCGGAAATTCTCCAAATATTTTAAATGCAGCTAAAGCAGCCAAAGCCAAAGGCATGAAGATCATTGGTCTTACAGGAAAAGGTGGAGGGGAACTGGCCGGTATTTGTGATGTGGAGATCCGGGTGGATCATTTGGGGTGGTCCGACAGAATTCAGGAAATACATATTAAAATAATTCATACACTCATCGATTATGTCGAGACAAAGCTCGGCGTTGGTCAGGAGTGAGATGTTCAGAAAATCCTAGAGAGATGAAGAATTATAAAATCTGGAACATTGGTTTAGGCTGGGGCGCATTTGCCGTTGCAGCTTTTACTTATTTGTCAACAGTAGAACCTACAGCCAGTTTCTGGGACTGTGGTGAATTTATTGCATCGTCATATAAGTTGCTTGTGGGTCATCCTCCAGGAGCACCTGTATTTATGATGATTGGAAGAATCTTTACGCTTTTTGCTCCGGATCCGTCCAAAGTAGCCGTGATGATGAACTCCATGTCAGCACTGGCCAGCGCATTTACCATATTATTCCTGTTTTGGACTATCACACATCTGGCTAAAAAGCTTATCGTTGATAATGGATCCGAAATTACAGCGGGACAGAGTATTGCAGTTCTGGGAGCCGGACTTGTTGGATCACTGGCGTACACATTTTCAGATACCTTCTGGTTTTCAGCTGTTGAGGGAGAGGTTTATGCCATGTCATCCCTGTTTACCGCTGTGGTTTTCTGGGCAATTCTGAAATGGGAAAACGAAGCAGATAAACCATTTGCCAACCGTTGGATAATTCTCATTGGGTTTTTAATCGGTCTGTCTGTTGGCGTTCACCTGTTAAACCTCCTGGCAATACCGGCCATTATTCTGGTTTACTATTTCAAGAAGTATACGCCAACCATAAAGGGAACACTCCTGGCTCTGGTTATTTCCTTTTTCGTGCTTATGATTATCATGTACGGTATCATACCGGGTATCGTGAAGCTGGCATCTGTCTTTGAACTGATTTTTGTAAACGGTATAGGTTTGCCGTACCATAGCGGAATGATTTTCTTTATAATTCTGCTGGCAGCCGGTCTGGCTTATGGTATATATTATACTTATATAAAAGTGAAGGTATTGTGGAATACAATCCTGACATTTTTGGCGGTGATTATCATTGGTTATTCGGCTTTTGCCATGGTGTTAATCCGTAGTAATGCCAATCCTCCAATGAACCAGAATGATCCGAACGATGCGTTTTCCCTTCTTTCGTATCTTAACAGGGAACAGTATGGAGATCGTCCCCTGGTTTACGGACAATATTACGATACTCCGATTATTGATACCAAACAGACTTCAGCCGTTCGCGATCAGATTAACGGACGTTACGAAATAATTGACCACAAATTACAATACGTATACGATCCTACATTCGAGGGCGTATTTCCCCGAATGTGGTCAAATCAGCCAAGTCACATCAGTGCATATAAATCGTGGGCAAAGATTAAAGGTATTAAAATGAAAGGGCGTGACGGTAAGATGCATGTCAAGCCTACCTTCACTGAAAATCTGCGATTTTTGTTCCGTTATCAACTGGGGCACATGTACTGGCGTTATTTTATGTGGAATTTTGCCGGTCGTCAGAATGAAATTCAGGGTAACGGAGGCTCACAGGAGGGTAACTGGGTATCAGGAATTAACTTTATAGATAATCCACGCGTGGGGAATCAGGAAAAACTGCCTGAATACATGAAGAACGATAAGGCACGTAATGAATATTATATGCTTCCCTTACTTCTTGGATTATTTGGCATTGCTTTCCAGTTGTTTGGAAGTGATAAGAATAAAAAGAATACCAAAGGATTTGAAAATTTTGCCGTTGTGGCAATGCTGTTCATACTGACGGGTATTGCCATTGTAATTTATCTGAACCAGTATCCCTATCAGCCCAGGGAGCGTGATTATGCCTATGCCGGTTCGTTCTATGCTTTCAGCATATGGATTGGTATTGGTGTGCTCTTTATATGGGATATGCTTAAAAAATTAACAGGTTCACCTGCTGCGGGAGCTATTGCAACCATTGCAGGTCTGGCTATTCCATCCATCATGGGAGCAGAAAACTGGAACGATCATGACCGTTCTGGTCGCTATGCAGCCAGAGATTTTGCGTGGAATTATCTGCAGTCTACAGATAAGGAGGCTGTGCTGTTTACCAACGGTGATAACGATACATTCCCCTTATGGTATGTGCAGGAGGTTGAAGGTACAAGGACCGATGTGCGTGTGTGTAACCTGAGTTATCTGCAGACAGGTTGGTATATAGATCAGATGAGGAAACGGGCTTATGATTCCAATCCGGTGAAATTTACACTTGATGCAGATCAAACCAGGGAAGGACAGCGTAACCTGGCTCTGATAGATAAAGTGCATAATAAGGATAAGGTCATAGATTTAAAACGGGCGATTGAATTTGTTGGAAGCAATAATTCTGAAACCAAAGAAAGCAGATCAGGATATGATTATTTCCCGGGAACCAAATTTTCTATTCCGGTGGATTCAGCTTATGTCGTTGATAACGGAACTGTCCGTCCTCAGGATGCCAATCGCATTGATAAGGAATTTATCGTTGATCTGAGTGGTATCAGCCGATATGTTGGTAAAAACTCAATAATGGTGCTCGACATTCTGGCTACCAATCAATGGCAGCGTCCGGTTTACTTTGCAGTTACCGTTCCCGACGAAAACTATATTGATATGAATGACCATTTCCAGGTTGAAGGGCTGGCTTATCGTGTAGTTCCTGTCACCAATAGCAAAGATGATATTCAGGGACGTGTGGCAACAGATATCATGTACGATAACATGATGAATAAATTCAAGTGGGGAGGTGTTGATACACCAGGAATATGGATGGATCAGACCATTCTGAGGATGTGTTATAATTACCGGAATAATTTTACGCGTTTGGCCGGTGACCTGTTAAAGGAAGGTGATAAAGAAAAGGCTCAGGAAGTTCTGCTAAAAGCCAAAGAGGTGTTGCCTGAAGAAAATGTTCCTCATAATATGTACTCGATGCCGTACGCTGAAATGATGATGAAAGCAGGTTTGGATGATGACGCTGTTTATGTGCTGAACGAAGTTTTTGATCGTTCTATCGAAACGTTGGACTATTATTTGTCAATGCAGCCGAAATTCAAGAGGGAACTGCTACGGGATATTCAGCAGGAACTTGGTGTGATCAGACAGATTTACATTATTGCTGACCGTAACAATAAAACTGATCTGGCTAAAAAAGCAGAAGATGCATTTAAGGTATATTACGGGCAGTTAGAGTCAATGGATTAATTTTTGATGCTGATTGAGAGGTCACCATTATTATTGCAATGGGTAACTCCATCTTTGTTGTGGAGGGTAAATACAGCGGATAAGGAGGTTTATCTGACATTTGACGATGGTCCGGTTCCAGAAGTAACACCTTGGGTGTTGGATGTTCTGGATCAGTATGATGTAAAGGCTACCTTTTTTTGTGTTGGAGAGAATGTGGCAAAATATCCGGAGTTATTTCAGAAGCTTCAGGAATGTGGCCATTCAGTGGGAAATCATACATATAACCATTTGAAGCTGTATAAAACAGAGCCGGGTATATACAGAAAGAATATTCAAGACGCAGCACTAACCAATAAAAGCTCTCTGTTTCGTCCGCCACATGGACAGATCAACAGGTCGATGATCCAATGGCTACATGCTCATAAATTCAAAGTTGTAATGTGGGATGTGTTACCGGCGGACTATGATAAAGACAGAACCGGACAACAGTGTTTTGATACGGTGAAGCGTAAAACAAGGCCAGGTTCAATCATAGTATTTCACGATTCGTTAAAAGCGCAAAAAAATTTGATGGAAGCCCTGCCGCTCTCCATCGAATATCTGTTAGATCAGGGATGGAAATTTAAAACACTTATATAAGCAATGGGAATAAATATTTTATTGTTAGGTTCAGGAGGAAGAGAACATGCGATGGCATGGAAGATCAGTCAGAGTGATAAAACTGACGAGCTTTATATCTTACCGGGTAATGCCGGAACATCAGAAGTTGGTACGAATGTATCCATGCAGATGAATGATTTTGCCGGCATTAAAGAACTGGTTCTGACTAGAAATATTAATTTGGTTGTGGTTGGACCCGAAGCTCCTTTAGTAGACGGTATTGCCGATTTTTTTGCATCGGACAATGACCTGAAATCCATTGGTATTGTTGGTCCCGGAACAACGGGTGCTACTTTGGAAGGCAGTAAGGAGTTTGCCAAAGAATTTATGATACGGCACAATATTCCAACTGCTGCATATAAAAGTTTTACCAAAGAAACGCTGAATGATGGCGTGGCATTTTTGAAAACACTTAAGGCACCCTATGTCTTAAAAGCAGATGGTTTGGCTGCCGGCAAAGGTGTTTTGATCCTGAATTATCTGGAGGAGGCCACGCAGGAACTTGAAGAAATGTTGTCAGGTAAATTCGGTGATGCCAGTTCTACCGTTGTCATCGAAGAGTTTTTGTCGGGTGTTGAACTATCCGTGTTTGTAATGACAGATGGGGAATCGTATAAAATTCTGCCGGAAGCCAAGGATTATAAACGCATTGGCGAAGGTGACACCGGGCTGAACACCGGTGGTATGGGAGCTATCTCGCCTGTTCCGTTTGCCGACAAAGCATTCATGGCAAAAATAGAAGACCAAATTGTGAAGCCTACCGTTGAAGGGTTGAAAAAAGATAATATTTCGTACAGGGGTTTTATCTTTTTAGGGCTTATTAACTGCGATGGCGAGCCGAAAGTTATTGAATATAATGTTCGTATGGGTGACCCCGAAACTGAAGCCGTAATGCTGCGCATTAAATCCGATTTTGTGGAACTGCTGCAGGGTGTCGCTGAAGGTAATCTTGGAGGGAGAGAACTGGAATTTGATGAGCGTACAGCAGTAACTGTGATGATGGTCGCCGGTGGTTACCCCGAAGCTTATAATAAAGGGGATGAGATTTCAGGAATTGACGATGTTGAGGAAAGCGTTGTTTTCCATGCCGGAACAAAATTTGTTGGAGATAAGGTGGTTACAAACGGTGGTCGGGTGATAGCCGTTAGCTCCTATGGAACAGATATGAAGTCTGCACTTGCAGCATCCTATAAGAATGCCGGGAAAATAAATTTCCAGGGGAAATACTACCGCAAAGACCTGGGGTTTGATCTTTAAAAGATAAAAGATATAAGACTTAAGACACAAGATAAAAAGGATTGTCCTTCTTTTGAGGTGGCGTCAGGCATTTTGTATGAGGGCGGAAGACTTGCAATACAAAAAAACGTACTAAGCTGTATCTTAAGTCTTATATCTTAAATCTTGTGTCTTGATACCTGATACTATAGTTTAAATAACTTAAATTTTATTTTTTCGCGTACAAGTTCTTCTCCAACCTGACGGGTAACAGCAAGTTTGATTTTGCCTGAAGGTTTGCGAAGCATGTCCTTAACCTGTATCAGCGATAAGTTGGATACGGACTGTCCGTCGATACTTTCTATTTTGTCGCCTACTTTAAGACCGGCATCGGCAGCAGGGGACTTGTCCCATAATTCAGCAATTTCGAAAAATGGCAAATTCTGATAAGGCTGTACGATCTCTATACCCGTGGTATTATATGTAAAACGCTGGTTGTAATGTGAGTTGCGCTTAATATACATGCTCGAGTCCGGATAATCGATGATCACATGAAACCGGCGAAGCAGTTCTGAACCTATGGTTCCATCCCGTTCATTGCTCGAGATGATCATTTCAATAGCGACTGAATCCGGAAATGCTACAATTGGTTTTTTAAAGTGGTAGCCACCAATCTCAGCCTGATCAATTCTGGCAACGGAACCAAAAATTTCACCGTTCAGTCCCTGGCCAATATATGTATAAATTGATTTTTCAGGTATTTCATAGTGTTTAAAATTCGAGTTTACGAGCCATAGTGCCAGTTCTGCCCCTGTATCAACAAGAAGTTTAACTTTGTGCTCCTGCCCGCTCAGGGTAACATCTGCCGTCATGTAGGCTTTATGATCTTCAATCGTAATTGGTACCTCTCTGAAAGAAGAGGGGACTTTGAATGTGTCAGGATTGTATAAGTACATTAGCTTTTTGATGTAATCAATCTTAACAACGTGATCTTTAATCATATCATAACCGATCATTCCGTTAATCTTTGATCCAAGGTGTTTTGATAGTTGAAATATATTTTGTTTAAGCGCATAAAGAGAAATGGTGTCTACTCTCAGAGACTCTATTTTCATGCTGTTAAGTGTGCTTAGGTAGGTAGATAATGGTTCTCCGTCACCCAATCCATATAAAACCACTTCGCGTGCATAACGTAAATCCAGTGAATCCTGTGGCCAAAGTTCTGTGATTATGGTATGCCTGATGCCTGTGTCGAATATAAAGTTGAGCGGAGTAGAACTGTTAATCCTGACAGGAACGATGATGTTTGTTCCAATCATTTCAAATTTTATAATATGTTCAGGTTTATTGTTAATGCACTGTACGGATCCCTCATAAAGGACAAATAGTAGAATCGTAACTATAAGGTTTCTCATGACTTAAATATAATAAAATATTCATTACATTAACAATAGGTTCAAAATGAAGTTGTTGTGTTGGTCATTTTGATGCAAAAAAATCCCGTGAATTCTTAATGAATGCTTTAGTCCTGTCATAACTTTGTACTACATTTGCGCCAAAATACAGAATATGTCAGACGATAAGAAAGTTATCTTTTCAATGGTCGGGGTTTCAAAAATTTTCCCGCCACAAAAAAAAGTACTGAATAATATCTACCTGTCGTTTTTTTACGGTGCGAAGATCGGATTTATCGGATTAAACGGATCCGGAAAATCTACGCTGATGAAAATAATCGCCGGTGCAGAAAAGGAATATCAGGGTGAGGTCGTGTGGTCTCAGGGATATTCTGTAGGTTATCTGGAGCAGGAACCGCATCTGGATGAGTCGAAAACTGTAAAGGAGGTAGTAAAAGAAGGTGTGAAAGAGGTAACCGATGTCCTGGAGGCTTTTGAACAGATTAATAAGAAATTTGAGGATCCGGCAGTTTATGAAAATCCGGATAAAATGGAGAAACTTCTGAAAGAACAGGCTCGTTTGCAGGAAAAAATTGATCAACTTGATGCCTGGAATATAGATGCCAAACTGGAAAGAGCAATGGATGCGCTTCGTTGTCCTCCCGAAGATACAAACGTAAAGGTACTGAGTGGAGGTGAACGACGTCGTGTGGCCTTGTGTCGACTGTTGTTACAGCAGCCGGATGTGCTGTTACTCGATGAGCCTACTAACCATTTGGATGCTGAGTCAGTACAGTGGCTTGAGATGCATTTACAGCAGTATGAAGGTACCGTTATCGCCATTACGCACGACCGTTATTTTCTGGATAATGTGGCTGGCTGGATTTTGGAGCTGGACCGTGGCGAAGGAATCCCATGGAAAGGAAACTACAGCAGTTGGCTGGAACAAAAAGCCAGGCGACTGGAATCTGAAGAGAAGCAGGCAAGTAAACGCCGTAAAACTTTAGAACGTGAGTTGGAGTGGGTACGGATGTCGCCTAAGGCACGTCAGGCAAAGTCTAAGGCACGTTTATCGGCCTATGATAAATTATTGAATGAGGATGTTAAGGAGAAAGAACAAAAATTAGAGATATTTATTCCCAATGGCCCGAGACTAGGTGATAAAGTGATAGAGGCCCATGACGTCTCGAAGGCCTTCGGGGATAAATTGTTATTCGAAAATCTGGAATTTACCCTTCCTCCGAATGGTATTGTGGGTGTAATAGGACCCAATGGAGCAGGAAAAACAACCCTGTTCAGAATGATTATGGGACAGCAAACAGCAGATCAGGGGTCATTCAATGTGGGCGAAACGGTAAAAATTGGCTATGTCGATCAGGCTCATGCAGATATTGATCCGGCTAAGTCTGTATTTCAGGTTGTTTCCGGTGGAGCCGAATTTATTCGCATGGGTGGACGTGAGATTAATGCGCGTGCTTATCTGGCCAGGTTCAACTTTACCGGTTCGGATCAGGAGAAAAAGTGTGGTGTGTTATCCGGCGGTGAACGCAACAGGTTACATCTTGCCCTGACCCTGAAATCTGAAGCCAATGTGTTACTTCTCGATGAGCCAACCAATGATATTGATGTAAATACCTTACGTGCCCTGGAAGAAGGTCTGGAGGATTTTGCCGGTTGTGCGGTGGTTATTTCTCACGACAGATGGTTTCTGGATCGTATTGCAACACATATTCTGGCTTTTGAAGGGAATTCGTCGGTTGTATATTTTGAAGGTGGTTATTCCGATTACGAGGTCAACCGTAAAAAACGTTTGGGCGACGAAGGTCCGAAACGCATTAAGTATAAAAAACTTACCAAATAAAAAAAACAGGCTTTAAAGCCTGTTTTTTTGTCATAAATAAATTCTCATTTACATTTTATTCATTTCTTTCATGGATATGTAACTGGTTGAATTGGTTACATACGAGGAGTACTCTTTATTGAGTTCCTCTGCTTTTTCTTTAGAACCTGCAACCTCTATAAAGGCTTTCCACCATTTAATGCCATCTTCGGTACGCTTCCACTCCAGATCTGCTGGTCCGTTTTTGAGGTGCCAGATAAACATAGCATCATATTCCCCGGACATCATCCAATAAATTTTTGGCCCTTCACTCATGGACTTTTTACCGGCTTCCTTGAACATATCCAATATTTCATTGACACGTTTAAATGTTCCGGCCTGGTATTTAACCATAACTACTTCGTGCCAGGTTACATCTTTCCATTTTTCGGGTTTGGGTGGTTCATCCTGAGAGTACGCGAGAGAGAGGGTAAACATGAAGACTAATGAGAGAACGATAGTTTTCATGATGAAAGATTTTAATTAATAATGTGTTAAAATTAGGAATAAAAATTATCTTAAAAAAGAATAAATAAAAATAAGGCGTGTGAAATACTGTTTGGATATATGTTAAGCAGCTTAAATAAAGCTTTAGAGTAAGTAAATAAAAAAAAGGACGGCGGGAGCCATCCTTTTTACCACAACATTAATTAACTAAATTACCAATACCTATGAAAAAAACCTCACTGCAAAGATAAGTCGAAAATATGTTATAAAACAAGCTTTTGATGTTAAAAATATGTTACAAAACATATAATTATGCTAAAATAATCAATAAATTCAGACATATTGAACCGTAATGTGCAGTATTACAGGTTTTTATGAGGACAAAGAATTGCGTAAAAAAATTATAAAAGTTGCTACTTTTTTTAATTAGGTTCATTGTTTTAATAATGAGCGAAAATTTTGTCCGAAAAAATGGATTTTCAATTGAATTTGTAATTATTCTGTTTTAACTAATCTTCCCGTTCATGTTTTTAGGATCGGCATATTTAAGCGGCTCTTCTGTTGCAGGGCTTTAATAATTCTTATCTTTGAGGAAATTTTTTTAAAGCATGAATTTGGCACAATTCCCTTCGGCATTGTTGGAAGAGGCAGTGAATGAGTTTGCACAGTTACCCGGAATAGGCCGGAAAACTGCGTTGCGGCTTGTGCTATTTCTGCTTAAGCGTGATTCAGAACAGGTTAAGGCTTTTAGCCATGCCATGATCCGGTTAAAAGATGAAGTTTGTTACTGCAAACACTGTCATAATATTTCGGATACTGAAGTGTGTGGCATCTGTGCACATCCAAAGAGAGACCATTCTATCGTTTGTGTGGTGGAAAACATAAAGGATGTAATGGCCATTGAAAATACGATGCAGTATTTTGGCGTTTATCATGTGCTGGGTGGTATCATATCTCCGGTTGACGGTATAGGTCCGAATGATATAGAATTGGGGTCATTGTTACAAAGGGTAGAGGAAGGGAGTATTAGCGAGTTAATTCTGGCTTTACCAACCACAATGGAAGGGGATACGACCAATTTTTACATCTACAAAAAGTTGAAAGAAACTGGCGTAAAGATAACAACACTGGCCAGAGGAGTCTCAATAGGTGACGAACTGGAATATACTGATGAGGTTACTCTGGGACGTTCTTTAAAGAACAGGACCCTTTTTGAAGATAATTTTAACTGAAACATATCAACCAAAGATAATGAATGAGATTGTAGAATTTACAAGCACTGACATAAAACCTCTAAGACGTTTTTTTAATCTGTTGTGGCTGATTCTTCTCGGATATACGGCAGTATTGCTTTTGACAGTCTTTGACGGAACTGCAATTTTCGTTAGTCCCGTGAGTGATTATATCAAAACGGCGGTTACAATTTTATTGCTGGCAACAATTCCTGCGGTTTTTGGGTGGTATACCATGAAGGTAAGGAAATTTAAAGTCGTGGAAGGGAAAGAAGAAAAACTTAAAAATTATAAAAAAGTTTGGAAGATTAGGGCTTTGGTTGTTTTTATTGTGCTTGTATTTGTTGTTACTGCATATATATTAATTATAGATAAGTCTATGGCGTTTATGGTAGCCATTGCAGCATTTGTTTTTATGTACTGTCGTCCATCGGCAAATACATTAAAGAATGAATTAAACGATTTTCCAAAACTGTAAGTATGCTGATTGCTGTTGATTTTGACGGAACCATTGTTGAACACGATTATCCTGCCATAGGTAAGGAGATCCCGTTTGCCATTGAAACCTTGAAAAAGTTGCAGGAAGAGGGGCATGATCTGGTATTGTGGACCTACAGGGCAGGAAAGGAGCTGGATGAAGCAGTGGACTACTGCAAAAGCGAGGGATTAGAATTTTATGCTGTCAATGCAGCTTATCCGGGTGATGAAGTGGATGCATATAACAGTCGGAAAATATTAGCAGATATTTATATTGACGACCGTAATGTTGGCGGCCTTCCGGACTGGGGTGTTATTTACCAGCTCATTACAGGTAAAGGTGAGATGGATTTTGAAATGCGTCAGGCTGTCGAGCGTAAAAACTGGCTCATCCGTTTGGGAGAAAAAATGGAGCGTTTAAAGGGTGATGTAAATACTGAAAGAGAACAATAATAAAGATTCATCCGTTAGATAAATCTATAAAAACAAAAATACGTGAAGCTCTCCGTAATCATTGTGAACTACAACGCCAGATATTTTCTGGATCTTTGTCTTCAGTCTGTAAAAAGGGCAATGCAGGGCATCGATACGGAAGTTATAGTGGTAGATAATGCGTCAACAGACACATCTGTGAGCATGGTTAAGGAGAAATTTCCCTGGGTAAACCTGATCGAAAATAAGGAGAATTGCGGCTTTTCAAAGGCCAACAACATTGCCATAAAGAAAGCGAAGGGACAGTTTGTTTTGCTTCAGAATCCTGATACCATTGTGGCTGAAGATACGTATGAACAATGTTTGCTGTACCTGGATGAAAATGATTATGTGGGAGCACTCGGAATTCGTATGGTTGATGGGAGTGGTGAGTACCTGAGGGAATCGAAACGCGGCTTGCCAACACCGATGACAGCTATTTTCAGGGCTGCCGGATTGTCATATATCTTTCCAAAATCAAAAATATTTGCGCGCTATTATGTAGGGCATCTTGTAAATAACCGGAATGCAGAAGTGCCTATTCTGGCCGGAGCTTTTATGATGATCCGAAAAACTGCACTCGACACCTGTGGATTGCTGGACGAGGATTATTTCATGTATGGAGAAGATATTGACCTTTCGTACCGGATTGACAGAGGAGGTTTTACCAACAGCTATTTTGGCCTGGCTTCCATTATTCATTTTAAAGGAGAAAGTACCAGCAAGCAAAGCGATAAATATCTGAACAGCTTTTTTGGCGCTATGGAGATTTTTTATCAGAAACATTTTTCAGGTAGTATGTCAGTCTGGATCAACGGTTTGATTCATTGGGGCATTAAAACAAAAAAAGTTCTGAAAAAACTGATTATCCGGCGTTCAGAACCGGTTAGTTCCGAATTGCCGAAGAGTCTGGTTATATGTGGCGGGAGCCCCGGAGAAATTGAATTAATAAAAAATACATTTTCAAAAGATCATACTTTTGAAGAAGTGCAATCTGTTGATGGATTAAAACTTAAGGATGAAGGGAAAGGCATCATATTTTCACCTCGTCTGGCCTATAAGGATGTGATCAACTGGGTATCGAACAATGCTACCAAAGCTAAATTCTTTTTCATGTCGGGCGACAGAAGTTTTATTCTTGATAGTCCGAATAAAGATTTCCCAGGGAAAGTATGGCAGTTAAAAGATACTGAATCATAAAGGCAAATACACTTTTGCCAGCATTTCGTTGTATTCGTCTTCGCAATTACTCATATGAGTAATGCCGCCACCGCTACGGTAATACATTTTCCCGTCGTTGTCTTCTATAAACCGGATCATTACAGAACTAACCAGTTCTTCTCCTGTAAAGATTCCCATAACGCCCGTGTAATATCCTCGCGGACCAAATTCAGCTTTTCTGATAATGTCAACCGTCTGTCTCTTTGGTGCGCCACTCACTGAGCCCGCGGGAAGCATCGGGAGCAATATATCACCAACATTGTCTTTCCAGTCTAAAGGCAGCTTCCCCGTTATTTCAGAACTGATCTGCAGAAGGTCGTGCGTCCAGGTATTTATTTCATCCACATAGCGGTATTTTGTAACGGTAACTTCACTGGCAACCATACTCAAATCGTTTCGGATAAGGTCTACAATGGTAGCATGTTCAGCTTCTTCTTTTTTATTGCTCATGATCCGGTGCAACGCGTCAGGGACCTTCGCATCAATGGTTCCTTTCATGGGGTGGGAATGAATGTAGCCATCCTTAACCGTTACAAAGATTTCCGGCGAAAAGACCACAAAGTTACGGTTCATCCATAACCTGAATTTTTGCCTGTTTTTAAAAAAGATATTCCTCAGACTGATATCTGTTGAAACAGCAGTTGCCATTGTAAGGTTGCACAGATAGGAATTTCCGTATTCCAGATTCTGCATCACAATATCGAAAGCACTTCTGTATTTTTCATACGAAATCGGTGCTCTGTGGAATGAGTGATTAGGCTTAACCTTTACTTCATCAGGATAATTTTTAATGCCATCAAAATTATACAGGAGCTGGTTTTTGTCTATCTCGTCAAGATAAAACATGACGGGCTTTTCAAGTTCAAAATCCAAAATAAACAGGAAAGGAGCTGTTCGACCCATCTCATTCATTTTCGATCTTATCTCATCGTACTTTCGAAACATGCCGTAAAATTATATAAAAAGATTAATTTTGTACGGATTAGACTAACTAACATCATCCATGTTTATAGTAAATATCACATTTAACGCTTCAATTCAGGTATTTGAAACCTGGAGAAAATATGTGACAAAGTATTTTATTCCCCAGTCCATGAAAGATGGTGGATTTTCTGAGTACAAAATTATAAAGGTTCTTGTGGATGAGGAAATGGGCGCACAAACATACAGTGTTCAGTTCATGTCAGAGAATCCTATTAAAGTTGATAATTACCTCAGAGAAATTTTCCCCGATTTTCAGGATGAACTTATTCATACATTTGGGGAGCAGGTAGTTGTATTTGCCACTCCTTTAAAAGAGACAACACTGGATTAATTGAACAGCGAAGAACGCATCATATTAGGCATTGATCCCGGAACCACCATCATGGGATACGGCATTATTAAGGTAAACGGCCGAAAAGCGGAATGTCTCACACTTGGTGTACTCGACCTAAAAAAGCTTTCGGATCATTATGTAAAACTCAGGCGCATTTTTGAACGTACGGTTCAGCTAATTGACCAGTATAAACCCGATGAGCTTGCTATTGAGGCCCCTTTTTATGGGAAGAACGTACAAAGTATGCTCAAGCTTGGCCGGGCCCAGGGGGTGGCTATGGCAGCCGCATTATCGCGCGATATACCAATTTTTGAGTATGCTCCTTTGAAAATTAAAATGGCACTTACAGGGAACGGTAAAGCCAGCAAGGAACAGGTAGCCTATATGGTAAAAAACTATCTTAGTCTCACCGATGTGCCTGAATACCTTGATGCGACAGATGGCCTGGCAGCTGCGGTTTGTCACTTTTTTCAGAATCAGGGGTTAAAAAAGGACAAGTCCTATAACAGCTGGAAAGACTTCATGAATAAAAACCCGAACCGGGTTAAAAAGTAGCTGGTAAATAAAGACATAGTCCCGATAATTTTTGGATCAAGACACATGATTCTTGTTTGTAACAATATCAACAGGTGAGTGTGTGGCTTAAACCCGCGCTCTCATGAAAATTTAAAAGGCGTTATTTTACAACGGATCACGCAGTACCGGCATACTCATACAACGTGCACCGCCGCCACCTCGGGCAAGTTCACTGCCTTCGAGCGCTACCATACATTTCTTATAATCCGTTGGATACTGACTGCTTGAAATTACTTTGTCGGCACTCAGGATTTCAAAACCATCATTGCTCAGTTCTTCCATTGTATAGGAGTTTCTGGCATAACCGATAACTTTCCCCGGGGCCAAGGCAAAGAAGTTGGCCCCACTGTGCCACTGTTCACGCTCCATGATCCATGAGTTTTTCCGTCCTCCGCAGTACAGTGGTTTAAGGTCAAAATCGATGGAATTCAATGCGGAAACCAGGTTTTCTACGGTTTCTATTTTTTTGGAACCATCCGGATCTATTTTTATATGGATAGTCTGGTATTTATTGCGCTTCAGGATCAACGGTTCATATACCATACACCTGTCTTCATCTAAAAAGGTAAATGCCATATCAAGATGGATAAAAGATTCTGGACTATCCGGTAGCTCCTGAACAATAACATGCCATGTGCGGTCTTTTGATGCCGTCAGCTGACTGATCAGGTTATCCACACCTGTTGTGGAAGTTCGCTTTCCGATACCGATCACCAGAACATTATCGGAAGCTATAAGGACGTCACCGCCTTCAATATTCATACAGTAATTCGGGGTAATGCCTTTGGCAGAATTAACGACCCGTGCTGAAAAGGAATGGTTAAAAATGGAGTTCATGATATGCGTTTCACGTTCACGAACCTTATTGGCCATTTTAGAGATTAGCACATTGTTCCAGATACTCACGGAAGCATCGCGGGTGAAAAAGAAATTGTGTAGTGGCTGCAATGCAAATTTCTCTTTACTCAGGTAGTTTGTCAGGCTGTTATCTTTTAACGGTAATCCTTCAATCAGCGTGTTGCATAAATTTTCCGGGGTCATATCCAGTAATTCATCGCGGTACTGAGGTGCCCGTTCTGCAGTGAGAATATCATTAACAAGATCCTTTCTTATGGCATCTTCCTGCAAAAGGTCGCATAGCAAATCTTTTACGTAATATACGTCGGTCACATGATTCAGTACATCTTCGAACTGCTTGTATTCTTCGTTAACCACAGAAAGGTTCAGAATGTCACTGTATAAAGCACGTTGTGCATTTTCAGGCGTCATGTTTTCCACTTCATGACCCGGCTTATGAAGGATAACCCCGCGTAATTTCCCAATTTCAGAGTTGACGTTTATTGTCAGGCGTTTGTTCATTTGCATTTAATTTTTGATTTTGTTCTAAGATCCGAAACATCAGATGCAAGCATAAGTTTTGTCTGTGATCCTGAGTATTGTTATTGTTTTGTGTGTCTAATAAATCGGCTATCAAATATACGGAAAAGGCAAGATATAAATGCTAAATTTAATCATGTCATAATCCGGATTTATACCAGCACCAAAGTTTAAAACGTATAGGCTAGATGAAAGCCCTGTGACTGAGGTGTGAAAACCGGAATAAAACTAAGATTGGCTGATTGATAACTTTTTACGATCATTTTTCCAATAACGGTTCCAACCACGGCGCCGAAGAAAACATCAGAAGGCCAGTGTTTCCCGTCATGGATTCTTGATAACCCTGTAAGCGTAGCACTTGTATATGCGATGATCGGAATTGCTTTATGATCCTTGTACATTTCTGCAATTACAGATGCTACACCAAATACCGTGGCGGTATGCCCTGACCAGAACGAGCGACCTCCAAAAGGACCATTCCATACATTTGGGTTCAACGGATCGGTATGATAGGGTCTGACGCGACCTGCCAGTGTTTTGGGGATCAACGTAAAAACACCTGTTATCAGATAACTCTCTGCAGCAAGGACAGCAGTTGTTACAGGCTTTTCCTTATGAAATGCCAGTCCGTAACCGGCCATTCCGGCCAGCAATGCAAATGTGGCATAGTTACCCTGTGGCTCAAGAAAATATTTGGATGTAAATTCTGTAAATGGTGTTTTGTTTCGGTTGATGAAGGTATAAATCGGTTCATCAAGTTTGTAAATTGTAACGCCTGTTGCCAGAATAACACCTGCTTTTAGGAACTGACTTTTATTCCATTGAAACGGTGAGGCAAAGATTTGCCCCAAATCAGAAAGTGATTTACGATAAATATTCAGGGGAGAGTGAAGGTCATTGAGCCGGAATGATAAGCTATTATTCAAACAAACGTCTGCCTTTACATTAACTGTGGTGTCATTACGTGTTGGATCTTCGGAAAGTACATTAACAGAAAACCAGAGTAATACGATAGCTAAAATTCCTCTTGTCATAGTCAGCAAAATTGTGGCTTAAAAGTATGGAATATATCATTTAAAACAAATCAAATACCGCATGAACCGGATTGATTTACAATAAATTCAAGGTTTATATAGTCGGTTTTCGTTGTGATAAAAATCATGGAATTGACCGTTTTTTTGTGAGAATTCTCATTTTTTCAAGGTCATATCGTGCCGTATTTTAGCCTATGCTAAATCATAAAAGCAATGATAAACAAACTCATAGCAAATATAATTCCATGGTTTCCGAAACCATTTATATGGCAATTTTCTAAAAAATACGTGGCAGGTGAAACACTTGAAACAGCTATGCAGGTTTCCCGGGAATTAAATGAAAAAGGCATGATGGTAACCATTGATATGCTGGGAGAGTTTATCAAAAATATGAATGAGGCCAGGGACCATGAAACATCGTATTACGGTATTATTGACGCAATAACGACCAATAAGATTAAAGGTGGTGTTTCATTGAAACCAACATTCTTCGGACTTACTATTGATAAGGAGGAGAGCTATACGCTTATCCGCAATGTCGTCAAATATGCCGCAGAACGATCATGTTTTGTCCGGATTGATATGGAAGATTCTGAATGTACAACGGATGAAATTGAATTATTCAGAAAACTTAAGGCCGAGTTTCCCAAAGATGTAGGACTGGTAGTGCAGGCTTATCTGAAGCGTACCACAAATGATGTTCTGGCATTACAGGATATACAGATGAACGGCACGCCGTTAAATTTTCGGTTGTGTAAGGGCATTTATGTTGAACCGGAAAAAATAGCCTATAAGGACTACCAAAGGGTCCGCGATAATTATCTGGCATTGCTGGAACAAATGATTAAGGCTGGTAATTATGTTGCCATTGCAACTCACGACCGTTACCTGGTAGAAGGTGCGATTAATCTGATTGACAAATATAAGCTTCCCAAAACAGCGTATGAATTTCAGATGCTGTATGGTGTGACACCAAATTTAAGGGACGAAATTGTGGCTAACGGAAACCGAATGCGGATCTATGTTCCGTATGGTCAGGATTGGTTTGGCTATTGTACCCGGCGCCTGAAAGAAAATCCCAAAATGACAAGCGACATCATAAAAGGGATTTTTGTAAAAGGGTAGTAAAAAATACAGGCACAAGATCCAGGACACAAGAATCAAGATACATTTTTCACTGTTCATTATTCATTTAATGTCACCCGTAATTGCTGATCTGGCCGATGTGTTTCTAATGAATTCTGTCTAAAATATTCTGCAGCGCATCCGGATTATTTTCGAATAGTGTGCCGATTACAGCAATATCAGCTCCGGCATTAAACAGGGATGTAAGCTGATCCGCTGTTTTTATGCCTCCGCCAACTATTAAAGGAAGATCTACTGTTGATTTTACTTTTTTTACCAATTCGGGAGATGCCGTATGTGTGGCTCCACTTCCGGTTTCCAGATAGATCATTTTCAATCCGAGGTATTTCCCAGCAAGGGCAGTAGCCACAATAATATCGTGTTGTTCCGAAGGGATCGGATTCGTATTACTGATATAGGAAACAGCAGTTTTTTTACCGCCATTTAATACAATGTACCCGGTAGGTATAGGTTCCAGGCCATACTCCATGATGCGGGGTGCGGCCAGTACGTGGTTGCCGATGAGATATTCAGGATTTCTGCCAGAGATAAGGCTGAGCATTAGCATGGCATCGGCGTTGGCAGAAAGCTGGGTGACGTCTCCCGGGAAAAGTATAACCGGAATGCTGACCATTTCTTTTATACGGGCAATCACATCTCCGATATGCTTGAATGTGAAGCTGCCTCCCACAAAGATCAGATCGATCCGTTTTTCATGACACTGCAGCGCATTAAGCTGTTCCCCTGAGAATTTGTCAGGATCAACCAGCACTGCAACCTGCTTTTTGCCGGCTTTTATTTTATCATTTATCAGTTCAAATATCATTATTATTAACTCCCCAAACCAGTACGATATCTTCAAATATTTTATAGGACAGAGCAATGTCTGCTTCCTGATCTTCTTTTTTAATGGCAGTTTTTAACGTGCCTGAATCCGTGATGTTTTCCGATTCAATAGAAAGGTTAGTTTTAAAGTTGATGCCTTGTCGGATACACATTTTAAACAGTGCTTCTTTGGCACTCCATAAGAGAGTCAGCAACTTATCGTCGTTTCCTGCCAGTTCCAGTTCTTTTATGCTCAGGAATTTCGATTTTACCCTTCCGGCACGCGGAGATATCATTTCCACATCCATACCGGGCTGTCCTTCTTCGGTCAGCATAACTGCAATATACCCTTCGCAGTGAGAAATACTGATTTGATTTCCTGTATTTAAAACAGGCCGGCCAGACTCTTCATAAAGCAGTGGCTCCCTTTTGCCAGTCATCACACGAAGTAAAAAGCGCGCAGCAGCATACTCTAGCTTCCTTCTGTCACTTTGCAGACTAAGGAACAGTTCAACTTCACTTGGGAAAAGAATAATCCGTTCCAGAAAATACTGGACCGGCTCTTCTATCTTCCAGAGCGTCAGATTTATATGGTCGTCCTTATGTTTGAAACAAAGAGCCATCAGTTTTCCCAGTTAAGGGTTTCTATCAGATGAAGCACGTCCTGTCTCACGTAATTTATGACAGGATTCAGACTGTCGCGGTCCGGTACCGCATTAAAATAGAGTGAGCCCAGTAAAAAATTATTGGTACTGTCGGTAGCAAAAAACTGCACTGCTGATGCGGCATTTCCCCCGATATCGTACAACATGCCGTATACATTTTTATCGGCGAATCCAAAAACTGATTCATCAATGGATGTAGCTAATACAGCATGCTTGTACGCAAAACGCCTTGCATCCTCGGTCAGAGGTTGCAGGCTGGTATCATTCAAAGTAAAATAAGTCAGATAGATTCGTCCTTTCCACTCCGGATAATTGATGTTGAGCCATGTACCGGATCCTTTCTTTTTAGGATCAGTGACTGATGCATAATCCGATGATTCAAATGAAAAGAGCGTAGGAACTGTAGTTTCCTTGTACACATGATCCGAAGGAACATCGATCCTAAGAATCCCCCTTTGACGTGGAACAGGATTATCCTTGCAGGACGCCATTACTGTCAAAAGTAAAAGAATAAAAATACTAATCTTCGTTCTTTTCATCCTCTTCCTCCAGTTCAATATAGACCCTGATTTTTTTGATTCTCCTGTCATCAGCTGACAATATTTTAAACCTGCAGTGTGCAATACTTATTTCTTCATTTTTATCAGGGATCTCACCTCTTACTTCCAGGATCAGACCCGCCAGCGTATCGGCTTCACCACGAACATCTTCAAAATAACTTTCATCGACACCTGTAATCTTAAAGAAATCATTCAGCAGTGTTTTAGCTTCAAAAATATACGACCCGTCACTTTCCTGGGTGAATGATGTTTCATCTTCATCGTATTCGTCACTGATCTCACCCACTATCTCTTCCAGAATATCTTCCAGTGTTACCAGTCCGGAAGTACCACCGTATTCATCAATAACGATGGCCATGTGTATTTTATTGGTCTGAAATTCCTCCAGCAAATCGTTTATTTTTTTGGTTTCCGGAACAAAATAGGGCGCCCGGATCAGTGACTGCCAACGGAAATTTTCATTTTTACTTAAGTGAGGCAGCAGGTCCTTGATGTATAGGATCCCCTTTATTTTATCCGGAGAATTATGATATACCGGAATACGGGAGAAACCTGATTCCACAATTACTGCCAGTACCTTATTATAGTTGCTTTTTATATCCAGATCAATCATATCGATCCGGGAAGTCATGATTTCTTCTACCGATATATTCCCGAATTTTATTATGCCTTCCAGCATTTCCTTATCTTCCGTCAGTTCTTCAGAGGTAAGCTCAAGAACAGAAGACAGATCATCCATAGAGATATTTCCTGACTTACGCGCCATGCGTTTATTGACAAAATTTGTTGAATTTACCAGAAAGGAGACAAAAGGGCCGAATCCTTTTTCGGTATACCTGAGAGGAAGAGCCATAAACCTTGCCATCTTCATGCCATGTTTGGTGGCGTAGATTTTGGGCATAATCTCTCCAAACAATAACAGTAAAAAGGTGATGACCACTACCTCGAGTATAAATCCAAGGATGGGTGCCGATGAAAAATCGAACACTCTGTTGCTAAAGTAGGAGAGCAGAATAACGATGCCTACGTTTATAAAATTATTGGCGATAAGTATGGTTGCCAGCAATCGGTCCTGCAGTTTCAGAAAATCAAGAATCTGCCTGTTCTTTGAATCTGTATCAGTTACTCTCAGCTTTTCAATATCTCTTGGTTCAAGTGAAAAAAAAGCTACTTCAGAACCCGAAATGAGTGCTGACATGCCAAGAAGAACAATGGATAGCAAAAGACTAATAACAGCGCTGACTGTCAGCGGGTGCAGATGAATGGTTCCCGTAAGTAGTAAAATTGAATGGCAACTAAAAGGGTCTGGTTCCAACGGTTATCAATTTAAATTCAACATATGCCCTTAAACATTAAAAGGGCAAATCATCTTCAGAGGAATCGTCTGCCTCGAAAGGCTGGGAATTTTCCTGCTGAGAAGAATTTCCGGCTGTCTGTTTGGCCTGTGCCGGTGCAGATGTTGATCCTGAGTCTGTGGCAGGATTATCAGCCTTACGACCCAGAAGCTGAATGGTATCTGCTACAATCTCAGTCGTATATTTCTTTACACCGTTCTGATCGTCATACGAACGGGTACGTAATTTACCTTCTATGTAAAGTTGGGTTCCTTTAACAATATAGCTTTCCGCCAGCTTTGCCAGTCCACGCCAGGCTACAATATTGTGCCATTCGGTGGAATCAGGTACCTGTGTACCGTCTCTCCTTGTAAAACCGCGTTCGGTAGTAGCCAGTGAAAATGATGCAACAGCAAGGTCCTGATCGATGTATCTGATATCAGGGTCTTTACCCACGTTTCCTACAAGAATAACTTTATTAACTGACATAATCTGAGGTTTAAAATGATTGGTTGTAAAAATACGTATTTTTTAATGGCTTTGAAATTTTTTAAAGTTTAAAAAACGTTATTGAGGGTTTTAGCGAGAGTACAGGAGGAAGTCGCAATGGCAATCCAGAGTGAGTTGAATAGAATTCATGACCTTACCTGATTGCTTCATGACCCTCCCAAGGATATATCAAACCTGCAAGTTTCATGTTTACTTCCCTCCCTAATACTGACGCTTCGGTCAGTACCATGGAGGGTGCCTTGACATGTGATTTTTATTGGGACGCGATTGAATCAAATTTACTTGTCTTTGCTGTCCCTCGTTGTCACGAAATGGAGTGCAGTGATAGAGAGGGTTGTCTTGCGATTGACGAAGAGGTAATGTGGACTGGGGTGAGTCAAATAAAATTCATGACCCTCCCTGGTTTCATTCAAACCTGCAAGCCTCGAATTTACTGCCCTCCCTAAAACCGATTTTCAATCGCGCCCAGGGAAGGTGCCTTGACATGTGATTTTTATTGGGACGCGATTGAATTAAATTTGCTTGTCTAATCTGTCCCTCGTTGTCACGTAGTGGAGCGCAGTGATAGAGAGGGTTTTCTTGCGATTGACGGAGAGGTAATGTGGACTGGGGTGAGTCAAATAAAATCTATGACCCTCCCTGGATCTTTTCAAACCTGCAAGCTTCGTATTTACTACCCTCCCTAAACACTCTCTTCGGTCATGTTCATGGAGGGTGCCTTGACATGTGATTTTTATTGGGACGCGGGAAATAATTTGCCTGAAGGGCAAACAGCAATTCAGCCCATGGCGCAGCCATGGGTTTATAAGTCATGTAAATCCGAAGCCGCGCATTGCAGTTAATATATAGAAGATCGTTCTTGTCGGCTTTTTGAAGGATGTTGAAATTAATGTTTCATGACCCACCCTGGCTTTTGTCAAACCTGCAAGTTCAGTCTTCCCTTTAAGGAATCGAAGAGTAGTAGGCGTAGGTCTGAATTCTTAATGTAGGTTCAAATAAACGGAATTATAAATTCTGAATAAAGCACCCTTGTAACAACCAGGGATCAGTTCTAATTCTTAAGTAATATCCTCGTAGTGGTTTTTCCACTGAAAAATTTAATATGTGCCAGGTACATTCCCGTATCCAGATTATCAAGATTAATTGTATTGGTTTGACTGAGATCAAAAACACGGACCTGTTTGCCATTCAGCTTAGTCAGCGTGACTGAAAGAATCCGTTCGGGTGCCTGGATATTCAACGCATTTTGTGCCGGATTAGGGTAGAGGCATACATTTTCAGTTCCGGGTTGGATTGTATTGGTGCTTGTTGCTTTTAAAGCCGGTTGTATAATCATGTTCCTGGTGACCTTCAGTTTCAGGGTCAGGGTATTGCTGTAATACACTCCGTTAATTTCCCAGTGATCGAAGGTATCCGCCAACGCAGAATCAATTGTAAGCTTCACTTCAGATCCCATTTCATAAAGTCCTTCAAATGTATTTCCGCTGAATGGTTTCCCATTGATATAAAGCGCGAGAGGATGAAGAGAATCATTTTTTAAAGCTAATTCAAAGAGTTGGTAGTCTGCCATAAATTCACGGTACTGTTGTGTGACGAAGTCTGCCCTTTTTTCAGCAAAATAATTCATGCGGTTAATATCGTTTTCCCAGGTTGCATAATCCATGTTCCAACGACCGGCATGCCATTGCATTTCATCCGCAATTGATGCTGCTGTGGCTGTGATCACAGATTGCACATGTGATGCAGAAAACCGGGTATTCAGTTCATAAAAGAGACGGTCGGTGAACTGTTCCCGGAATGTCCGGATCTTCATCAGCTTCATAAACAGCAAAACGGTGTTGGACGTATTGATATCCGGATCATCATATATGGACTGAAGTTTTGTAAACAGGTTGTTGCCTTCGCCGCCCGGACGGAAGGCAAAGCCGAAGTCGGTATCGTACAAAATCCAGCGCCACCGGCCATCCGAAGAACGTTCCCGCCAGTAGCGTACATTGTTGACGGGCCAGTCGGTGTTTCCACTATAGATCTCCGCCACCATGTACCTGATAAACTCATCCACATCCATTTGCTGCTCTAGGTTTTGCCAGTTCAGGGAATCATTTAGGTCAGATGATTTAACCAGACCGATCAGTTGAGTAATGTTGATGGTATCACCATGTTTCACTTCATCCAGATTTTCCAGCATGTCGATGTTATCCGGATCTGTACCGTGATTTTCAGCCGTATAGTGCTCGTTAAGCTTCTCCCGCATGTTGTACAGACCCCAGTATGCTCCGTTCAGATAGACGGTCACGGGTTCGTAAGCCTGGTAATCAACACCCGAATCATCTTCTATGAGACGGCTCATCAGACCATCGCGCATCATGGAATGTCCGTTATCATTGCCTGAGTTTCGTAAAATGAATGCTTCAAATTTTCCAATGGTTTTGGATGTAAAGAACGGATATTTAAAATTCTTATCGCCGTATTTTTTACGGGCATACAGCGCAAAGGATTTTTGCGGAAAGTTCCGGCTGCAGTTGCCGTGGATTTTCAGGCCTGCATTGGCTTTATACGGAAGAGAGCCATCCGGTGCAAAATATTCAAAGAACGCCGCCCTTTCCCAATCCTGACAAAAATTTCGTTTGATCTGGTTATTGCAATACCCCGTGATGCCGTTTTTGCCGACCACATAAATTCCGGTGGAATCGCCGAACAGATCTTCCGGATCAGCAGAAAGAGAAAGGATCGGAATCGTATGGTGCCTGCCGGTAAACAGATAGGAGTTGGTTGTAACTGAAGAATGCATTCCTTCGGTACTTACTGTAACAGACTTCAAAATTACAGTACTGTCAATAGTTAAAGGCGAGGTGTAAAGTTTGTCTGTTTCATCGGGTTTTGATCCGTCTGTGGTATAATAAATGGTTCCTCCCGGATCGGTGGAAGTCAGACTGACGCTTACCGGTTCGGCGTAGATTCCCCCATTGACAGAGCATACCACGGTTTGGGTAGATGTGGTAAAGCTCCACAAGGCAAATAGGAAAGTTGATATGAGAAATTTAAGTTTCACTGCATGAAATGATGAAATTTGATTTTGATCTCTTACTCTTTGCCGGAGATTTTCTTTTAAATTGGCCATCCCGGAGGGATGTAATATCGGTAAACTGATGTCGAACAGAACACATTGAAGTCCCTTTGGGGACGCAATACACAGGGATTATTTTCATTTTAAATTGAAAAAAACTTTTTTAAAACGCCATTGCAACCCTCCTGACGGAGCACCCTGAATAAGGTCGTTAATCCGGCCCGTAAGCAGCAGTTTTACCGCAGTCATTGTTAGGCTTTACTGCAGAGGATCGCAATGACGTAAAAGTTATCCGTTATTTTTCTTAACCATCAGAATACATCTCCCCTGCGTTCAGGGGAGATGTAAGGGACCCTTAGCTTGTATACAGATTGTCAGGATGATGTGTTATTCCGTTTTAACTAATCTGCCGGTCTCGGTGAATTCCGCTGTTTTAACCTTGTAAAGGTACATGCCTGCACTCAGGTCATTCAGTGGTAACTGTAAATCATGATCACCTGCAACCACTGCTGATTTTGTAGTTGTATAGACCATTTGTCCCTGTAAATCGTATATGCTGACCCGGACATCCGACGATCTGTCCAGACTGTAGTTCAATGCAACGGTATTGCTGAACGGATTCGGATAGATGACTGTGCGCATCCCTGTCTCATATTGCAGATCCTGAACCGGAGTAGAACCGCCTTCTTCCGATTTTCCGAGGATGGCCCAACCGATGTTGTTCTCTTCATGAACCTCGGTCAGTACATTCTGCGGATCGATGTAGGCATAAATGCGTGGGAATGATGCCAGTCCGGCCGGCACTTTCCATTTCATGCTGACTGTTTTAAAGGATTGCTCAGTGATAAGATCGTCAGTGTAAAACAGCGATTCTCCGTTGATATCTTTAATCAGCTGACCGCCATTCATCGGATCACCCACATAAAAGCTCACCGGAATTTTTCCAGCAGTAGGATACGGACTGAAATCGTTGATAACTGCTTTTACGGTAATTACATCACCGGCTTTCGGGTCAGACGGAGAGAAGGTAATGGATTTAGTCCGTGTGCGTTTGGTTTCATCTTCAAGCTTAAGTCCTTTTTCAGGATCAAGGCGCCATGGCAATATGAATGCAGGATCAGGAATGTCGTAGTTGGAGCTCCACCAGGTATCTGTTCCTCCCGGTTCGGGCATGATGGGGCGTGCTGCATAGTCAACAACAAGCGCACCATTTTTAGACCAGTAAATATATGGTGTTACATTATAACCGGTTTCACCGATGGAACGGTTCACGCCACCAAGATGGACAGTAATGTCCAGGGCCTTTCCCACAGATACCGAATGCGTGCTCAGATCATTGCGATCATAACTGGCTGTACCACTTAGCTCAATACCCCAGTTACTGATGCTGCCTCCGACTTCCACACCCACCTCGCGTTCTTCGACTACTTCATCGTTGAAGGTGTTACTCAGGTTCACAGAAAAGGTGACATCGGTGTTGCCGTCAAGATCATAACTGTCACTTCCGTATGAACCGCGTACTTTGTCTTCACCGTCGGGATTGATCAGATCTTTATATGGTGTGTAGGACAGGATGTTGCCCACTTCGTGTTTGGGGATGTATCCGGATGCGCTCTGTTCCTTACTCGGGAACCAACGGTTTTCTGTCAGTTTTGGTTTCAGTGTAATGATATTGCCGGTGGGTTTATTCTGCACATTGTAAACCACATATTCCCATATTTCGTAATCACATACGGTGGCATAGATCTGGTCATCGTAGGTAGCCGTAACGGACTGTGTGATCATTACCGTCTGTGAACTTCCTGTAGTTTTCTCAAAATGCTTACCGTATTTGCCTTCCACATAACCTTCTACTCCGGCGCCAAAAATTTTGCCTCCGGCTTTTGCTTTGGCACTGACAGCCCAACTTTGTTGCACTGTGGTGCTTACAGCCACTTCGGTGGATGAGGAGGTCGTGTAATTGGCATAACTTTCACAGCCATCTCCTTCGTGACAATTGTTCACATCGTACGGTATTTCATCGAACATATCGAAATGGGTGGGCGGTGCATTAAGGATCACCAAAGGCTGAACCACATCTGTTTTGGTATATTTTTTACCCGGACCGATCCGGAACATGTCCCCATCGAAATCTCCCACTGCCAGGTAGGCTGATCCAGGATTTTTACCCCACAGGTTCAGATAGTGTTCCACGATCATGGTCGGATTGTTATTTTCATCCACCTTGTAGACTGACAACACAAAATCGCTGGAAATATCGTGCAGTAATACGATTTCTTTTCCATCGGCTGTATTGTTATTGATCTCTGCAATGTTCACGTATCTGGCTACATTTCCCCAGATATAATCCAGATAAGTGGTGGTGAACATCAGTGAAGTGTCATTGTCAAGATGCAGAATCTGGCATTCGGTTCCGGTGGTTACAATTTCATCTTTCCCGTTACCGCTTAAATCACCGGAAACCATATTCAGTTTCATACCATTCCAGTTTTGTTCCATGTAAAACATATTTTTTACATCGTACATGATGACCTCAAACGGATCATCGAAATCTGTTTCCGGATCATCACCCACCTTGGCAGGAAACACATACAATGCGCCTGGTTCATTGTAAACAGAAAGGCCTGCAGCCACCTCCTGAATGGAATCGCCGTCGAAGTCACCTGAAGTGACATCCACTGTCATATCGATCTCGTTGTCGACATAGTTTTTTGTAACAGCCGTATCCAGTAGCTGCCGGGCATGGGGCGTTACCATCAGATCGGGATCAGCCATGAATGAGTAAATCTTCAGATATAATCCGGGCCTGGGATCTTCTGAATAAAACAGGGAAAGCAATTCGGAGTTCCCATCCATATTCAGATCTGCCAGTTTGCTGCTGAGCATTTCGGAATTCATGTTCATGCTGAGCTTTTCATCCGAAAATGTGAGCAGTAATTCCGGTTCATACATGGCATTAATTGTATAGACAGAATTGACGATGTTATTATCCTTATCAGCATAGGTGATCACAAACTCTGCTTTGCCATCACCATCCAGATCACCGGATGAGGTGTAGATATGATTTTTAAAATCATCACCCAGATTACTCACCGGTCCCTCGTTCAATGTACCGGTAACTACGGTGTCGTACTTAAGACCTGTAAGACCGGGCAGTGCATAGTGAATGGTATCGCCTTCACCGTGACTGAACACGATATACTCAATATCGCCGTCACCATCAAAATCACCTTCCGTACCGGTGATAATGGCGTTCCCCAGGTTATCCATCACATTAGAGGTGTCCCCTTCATTAAGGCGCAGATTAACATCACTAATCAGCTCGTAGTCATCTTTCAGGCGGTACGCACTGTGCGTGAATGTAATGCCTTTACCATTGTTATTGTACCCGCTGTTTTCCCAAATAACAGCCATTTCGCTCTTACCTATAAATCCGTCTGTAGGTGTGATGGGTCCCTGAGCACTCGAGGTTCCCTCGGCCATAAATCCCAGACAGATGAACAATGTTGTAAAACGTAGAAAATTTTTCATGATATTTTATTTTTAACGACCTCTTACAAATTTAGAATGAGATTAAATAAATGGGTTGATCGTATGTTGCATTGTGTTGTAATTATGTTGCAATTTGGTTTAATGCACTGCATTTACAGCGAGGGGAAGTGGTTTTTTTTTGACCCTCCCTGGATCTTTTCAAACCTGCAAGCCTCGTATTTACTGCCCTCCCTAAACCCTCTCTTCGGTCGTGTTCATGGAGGGTGATCGGACAAGTGGTTTTTGTTGGGATGTGCTAGACTCAAATTTGCTGGTATAAACTGTCCCTCTTTGTCACGGAATGCAGTGCAGTGATAGAGAGGGTTGTCTTGCGATTGACGGAGAGGTAATGTGAATTGGGGTGAGTCAAATATATAATTCCTGACCCTCCCTGGTTTCTTTCAAACCTGCAAGTTTCGAATTTACTGCCCTCCCTAAACACTCTCTTCAGTCGTGTCCATGGAGGGTGATCGGACAAGTGATTTTCATTGGGATGCAGGAAATATTTTGCCTGAAGGGCAAACCGCAATTCAGCCCATGGCGCAGCCATGGGTTTATAAGTCATGTAAATCCGAAGCCGCGCAGAGCAGTTGAAAAATTGAAGATCGTTTATGTCGGCTTTTTGTAGCATGTTGAAATTAATATTTCATGACCCTCCCTGGATCTTTTCAAACCTGCAAGCCTCGTATTTACTGCCCTCCCTAAACACTCTCTTCAGTCGTGTCCATGGAGGGTGATCGGACAAGTGATTTTCATTGGGATGCAGGAAATATTTTGCCTGAAGGGCAAACCGCAATTCAGCCCATGGCGCAGCCATGGGTTTATAAGTCATGTAAATCCGAAGCCGCGCAGAGCAGTTGAAAAATTGAAGATCGTTTATGTCGGCTTTTTGTAGCATGTTGAAATTAATATTTCATGACCCTCCCTGGATCTTTTCAAACCTGCAAGTTTCGTATTTACTGCCCTCCCTAAACCCTCTCTTCGGTCGTGTCCATGGAGGGTGATCGGACAAGTGATTTTCGTTGGGATGCGATTGAATCAAATTCGCTGGTCTAAACTGTCCCTCTTTGTCACGAAATGCAGTGCAGTGAAAGAGAGGGTTGTCTTGCGATTGACGGAGAGGTAATGTGAACTGGGGTGAGTCAAATATATAATTCCTGACCCTCCCTGGATCTTTTCAAACCTGCAAGTTTCGAATTTACTGCCCTCCCTAAACTCTCTCTTCGGTCGTGTTCATGGAGGGTGATCGGACAAGTGATTTTCGTTGGGATGCGATTGAATCAAATTTACTGGTCTAAACGGTCCCTCTTTGTCACGGAATGTAGTGTAGTGATAGAGAGGGTTGTCTTGAGATTGACATAGAGATACTGAGGTCCGGGCTGAGTCATTTACACCGGGTGGGCAAGTTCGCCGGGGGTAATGCCAAAATAGGCTTTGAAGCATTTATTGAAATAGGCGGGACTGCTGAAGCCAACCATATAGGCGATTTCTGATACGGTTCCGGCTTTGTTGGACAGAAACTCCCTGGAGCGTTTCAGCCGGTAGTTGCGCACATACTGACTGGCAGAGAGCCCGGTGAGGTTATGCAGTTTGCGGTGCAGCTGACTGCGGCTCATACTAACGGCACTGCTCAGCTCTTCGATGCTCAGGGCTTCGTTCGAAATATTCTCTTCGATAATGCGGGTCAGCTTTTGGAAGAAGCGGTCATCCACCGAGCTTACACTGTTTTCGCCGGGTTTGTAGAGCAGGTCTTTGGAAAATTTCTCGCGGAGCTGAGCCCGGATAGCGATCAGGTTCTGCATGCGTTGTACCAGCTCATCGGGCTGAAAGGGCTTCAGCAGGTAATCATCCGCAGCGGCTTTTAAGCCCTCCAGTTTACTCTCCTGGGATGCTTTGGCGGTCAGCAGGATGATCGGAATATGCGAAGTCTTTTCGTTGTTCTTCAAAGTGGAACAGACTTCCATGCCATCAATCCCGGGCATCATCACATCCGACACAATGATATCGGGAATCTGCTCCAGTGCTGTGGCCACACCCTTAATGCCATCTTCTGCAGCGATGACTTTAAACGATGGAGTCAGGCACGACTTAATGAAAGACCTTAGTTCGTGGTTATCTTCGATGATGAGCGCCGTTTCGGCATGTTCCGGTGTTCTGGAATTTTCCGGAATGGTGGTTGGACCCACCAGTTCCTGCCGTTCCTGAGCCGGAACTTCAACCGGCGAATACTCGGTTACTTCGTTTAGTGGCAGAACCAGGATAAAGGTCGTGCCATCGGCTTCGCTACTTTCCACGGTAATCCTTCCCTTGGCCAGGTTCACCAGTTCGCTGGTCAGTGCCAGTCCGATGCCGGTACCGCTGCTGTGACTGCCGTTGTCCGTTTCGGTTCCGGTATAAAAGCGGTTAAAGATCTGCGCGATCCGTTCCGGAGGAATGTAGGATCCGGTATTTCTCACCCGGAAGGTTGCTTTCTGTGCGTCGCCCGGAACAGCTGCACTGAAAATGACTTTCCCGTTGTCCGGTTCATTTTTAAAGGCATTGGACAGCAGGTTATTCAGAATCACCTCCAGGTTTTCCGGATCATAGTTGAACAGTGTTTTGTCGGTTGGGGTATCGGTTTCAAAGGCGATATTCCGCGATTCGGCCAGGGAACGGAACGATGCCGTAATGCGGTTCAGGAACACGGCAAGATCCTGACGGACCACCCGCGTGCTCACGCCTCCGGACTCCAGCCGTGCCAGGTCCAGGATCTGGTTGATGAGGCTCAGCAGGCGCCGCGCGTTGTGTTCGATCACTGACAGCAGCGGTTTGAATTTCTTCAGTTCCATCTCCTTATTCAACTCGTACAGCGGACTCAGGATCAGGCTTAAAGGTGTACGGAACTCGTGCGATATGTTGGCAAAAAAGCGGGTCTTCATGCGGTCCACCTCTGCACTTTTCTGTACGAGCTGCCGGTTTTTCCGGTTCCGCATAAACAGCATCACCACCACGGCAAGGGTCAGGGTCACCACTAGAATGGCAATAAGCAGCAGGTTGCGGCGGTTTTTACCAGCCAGTTCGTTCTCGGTCTGAAGCTGCTGAATGACGGCCCTGTTTTTTTCAGATTCATATTTTGCGGTCACCTCGGCCAGCTCTTTCGACTTCTCATCGCTGGTCACCGAATCGCTGTATGCCGCATAGAGTTTGTACCAGGACAGCGCATTTTTAAAATCGTTCTCAGCCTCGTAAACCTTTGCCAGGTAACCGGTGATGTCCTTCATGTAGCTATCCTCATCGAACTCCTTCATGATAGTATTGGCCTCCGTCAGGTTGGCTTTAGCCTCACGCAGCTTCCCCTGTTCGTACTCCGATTTTCCCATGCCCAGCAGGTTGGTTCCGGTATAATAACGATCCTTCTGTTCACGGTTGATCCGGAGGGCCTGCCGGTAGTCCTTTTCGGCCTGCACATAATCTTTCATGTTGAACCGGAGGTTTCCCAGCGACAACAGTGTCTTGGCCTGTTCGGGCACAAAATTCCCATCCAGGGCTATCCGGTACGAGCGGTTCAGCACCGTATCGGCTTCATCGTAGCGTTCAAGGTCATTCAGAATATCTCCCTTATAACGGTAGGCCACGGCCAGAAACTTCTGGTTGTCGGAGCGCTCATAGTTGGCGATCACGGTATTGATCATCTCCAGCGCCTTCTCTTTTTCGCCCTTCAGACTGTAAATATCCACCAGGTTATTCAGGGTGAACATCTCCCACTGCTGCACATGATGCCGCTGAAAGATGCGTAGTGCCTCCAATCCGGTTTCCATGGCCTTGGTGTACTGACCCAGATCGGCATACATGCCAATAATCAGGTAGCGCGTGGCCGCATACCCGATGGAATCACCGTGACTTAAAAACAGGGCAGCCGCCTTATCGGCATAATACAGGGTGGAATCGAACTTGCTGAGTTCGTAATAGATGTTGCCCAGGTTATAGTATACCGATCCGAAAATTTCGTAGTTCTGTGGTTTTTGATTGGCTTCGTAGGCTTTCAGATAACTCTGGCGGGCTTCGTCCTTTTTGCCCATGTGAAACAGGGCGCTGCCCTCGCGTTCCCAGGTGCGGGCCAGGGCCAGATCAAAGTTGTTTTTTATGGCCAGATCACGGGCCCGGCGACAGTAACCCAGCGCTTCCTCACCATTGGTATAGGTGGTATGATCGCAAAGGGCCATCAGGTAGACAATACGCATGGAATCGGTTTTGGCATGCTGCAATCCGGTCTTCAGGCTGTCAGTAATGGCAGACTGTCCGAATGCGCTGAATCCCAGTGCCAGAAACAGATATACAATACTAATCCGTAATGTTTTTTGCATGTCTAACTGGTGATGATTTTTATTAATCTGTGGAGAGTATAGTTAAAACAACTGGCAGGTGAGTGTTGTTTAGATTTATTACGAATTACCAATGAATAGTGAAAAATTAATAATGAACAATGCACAATGAAGAATTAAACTCTACGATACACTGAAAGTACTTTTCGACCTTTTGACCATTGGACTGTTTTGACGCTTCGTGTTACGGGTTGCAGGTTACGGGTTACAGGTTACGGGTTACAACCTATGAACAATGAATAATGAACAATTTGGAATTTCTTGTGTCTTGCGTCTTGGTTCTTGTGTCAAATAAATAATATTGAGGCCGCACGTTGTTTCAATTAACAATTAAAAATTAATAATGAACAATTAAACTCTACGATACACTGAAAGTACTTTTTGACCTTTTGACCATTGGACTCTTTTGACGCTTCGTGATAAGGTTTACAAGTTACGGGTTACAGGTTACAGGTGAAATTGATGAATAATGAACAATGAATAATGAACAATTTGAAATTCTTGTGTCTTGCGTCTTGGTTCTTGTGTCTAATGTCCGGTTATAGCTTCAGAGATTCCTCGCTGCACTCGGAATGACAGGCATTTGCTGGCTGTTAGGCTGGAGGTTGGGTTGGTTTGCGACAGATTCACAAACTTACCCATCCTCCAGCCCCGTATGAACCTAAAGACTGTCATTCTGAGCGTAATGAAATGAAGCGAAGAATCTTTAAGTAGAATTGATTTTTTGTCTGGACATCAATGATAAGGAATTATAAATGAATAATGAATAATGAATGATTAACCCCGGAGGGGTGATATGTTTGTAGCCCGGGGTAAATGAACGCAGTGAATGCAACCACGGGTTATAAGCGCCATGGGAATCAAGGCCGGGGAACGGATCTCCTGATGAAAGAAATCATGCGAGGCCGCACGTTTTTCAATTAACAATTAAAAATTAATAATGAACAATTAAACTCTACGATACACTGAAAGTACTTTTTGACCTTTTGACCATTGGACTCTTTTGACGCTTCGTGTTACGGGTGACAGGTTACGGGTGACAACCGATGAAAGATGAACAATGAACAATTAATAATTAACCCCGGAGGGGTGGTATGTTTGTAGCCCGGGGTAAATGAACGTAGTGAATGCAACCCCGGGTTATAAGCGCCATGGGAATCAAGGCCGGAGAACGGATCTCCTGATGAAAGAAATCATGCGAGGCCGCACGTTAAGACAATTACGAATTATTGCCCCTACGCTGAACGTTTCGTGTTACGGGTGACAGGTTACGGGTGACAATCGATGAAAGATGAACAATGAACAATGAATGATTAACCACGAGGGGTGGTATTTGTAGCCCGGGGTAAATGATAGAAGAGCATGCAAAATCAATTACGAATTATGAATTGCAATCTGGACATATGAAATATTTATTCCTCTTCAGAATTTGCATTCATACTATCTACAACTTCTTTTGGATTAAGTAATGGAAGTGGGAAACAATCCCAATCGGTTCGTTTGGTATTTGAGCTTAATAGACCTCTTGTTGTTCCTATACAAATGCCCGCTAGCATTACCACAAATTCATCTTTAATTTCCAAACCATTATTTTCTTTTTCTGTAACTACCTCTTTAAGGTTTTTTACATTAAAAGTAATTTCATTTGTAAATTCTAACGATGGGTCCTCCTCATTTTTAAAGATATAATTTACTGTTGTTTGCATGAAAAAAAGCTCAGCTTCCTTATCAATCTTAAATGAGAAACTTAATCCTAAACTAAGATTATCTCCAAGTGTTATTTCTTCCATAGGTAGCGGAAAAGGTTTAAAAGAAAATGAAACTTCTTTTATCTTTTCAATACTCACATATACTTCCGGAGATTTTTCCATTCTAATTCAGAATTTTTCCTTGTGTGAAAGAATGTGGAACATATTTCATATTTGACTTGGGATGTACCCAGGCTGAATCTGGTTCTGATTCAAAGGTTATTCCTCGCTCTCTGATATAAATGACAGTAGATTGCCCCGCTTTTTTATGATTTGATACATTTAGTATAGATTCTCCCAACACTGATTCTATTTTACTTATTGTTTTGATTGTAAAATTGTGTGTTCCTGTCATCCATTTGCTAATCTCACTTTCTTTTTTCCCTAATGCAAAAGCAAGATCTTTTTGTTCTTTACCTTGTTTTTCGAGAATCTCATAGATTCTGTCAACAATATCAAAAGATCTTTTAACGAAGATATCAATATCCTTTGATATCTTCTTTCTTCTCTCTTCGAGACGTCTGTTTTTCATTTTATTTTTGACTTAGGTAAAATGATAGATTTCCACTTAAAGTTTTATTGTGGATGACTATCTTTTTATTAATCAATCTGTTTCTAATATAACCGCTAATTTCTTGTAATAGTTCGACATGAGTGTTTAATTCATTATCCTCATTATATGTTTTAGTAGTTTTAATTCCACCATTTCCTAGAATTACCACATTCTCTGAAAGTCTAATCACATATAGTCTTAAATTACAGGTTTCAATTGGAATTGCATATACATAATCTGTGTATTTCCCCTCAGGTCTGAAATATCTTTCTAAAGCTCCTTTTCCTCCGATTTGATCAATCCATTTAATTAAAATATCGATGTCTTCGTCATATTCACAACCTTCCGGGAATTTATTTAAAAACTTATCAACCTCAGTTTCATCTTTTTCAAAACGTAAAGTATAAAAGTTTACTTCATCATGTTGTTCAAAAAGCTCTATTTTAAGTTTTAACTTCACTTATAAGTTAATTACAAATTAAACGGATTTTTTTTTCCTGCCAAAATATTTCAAAACTTATTAACAAAGTTTGTAATAAGGATTTTGACTAAAATATTTATTTCGAATCTATTACTGTGTTTTTCTCATAATGTTCAAGTAGTATTCTGAATACTTCGGGCAGATTCAAAGATACGTAATTTTTAATTGATTATTGGATTTCGTCTGTTTTGCGTAGTAATACCGATTAGCAATTGAATTGAGTCTTAAAATCGTTTCACTCTTTAAGCCTTGTCAATTGTCTATCGGCATTAACCATTGTAATCTCAAAATATCGCTTAAGGCTCATTTTGAAAAACAATTGGTGTAATACTCCCCGAATACGATGTGTTTTGGAAAATTTGCGTTTGTATTGTGATTCCTGTTGTGGCTACTTTTTTTATCCCATCCTTTTACTTCTGAAACCTCCCTGCAATATAATTTTGATGTCCTGCCGCACAGAACTGCAATACAGACCCGCAGACCGCCGAAAAATGCTGCAAAATCGAAAAAATTTCCCCGCAGGCCGGGTTAATCAGGCGCAGAAAGTTAAAAATCTGGCACCGGGAGGGGAGAAAAGGGGCAGGGCAGCCCACTCTGATTTGAGATTGTATTTCATGCATGAAAATTATAAGTATATATGACAATCGGTCTTGCTAGGTTGTCTAAAATAGCATATGGGGAAGCGTAGTTGGCTACTAGAGTAAGTTATACACCTATTCCGAACTTTCTAATTTTGTTTAAACAATCGTCAACAATCTGTAATCTCCTAAGATCTATATTTTCTTTTTTATGAATTCTCTGGATGACAGTTTTTATTACACTGATCTGTTTAGTATCTAATTTTCCTGTTTGTTCTCCTAATGCGATTATTCTTTTCCAAGTTTCAATATCAATTATTTTTATCCTATTATATATTACTGTCGGATCAATAATATTAAGATCCTCAACATTACTAAACTTTTCAACTTCAGAAAAATCAATTCCAGCATTTCTAACTTTATCAATAATTCTTATCCCATTATTTATTTCAGAAGTTGTCAAATTACCATTATTAATAAGATTCTTACTTATTGCAATAACATAATTTTGCTCATGTGGAGTCAAACCTTTAATGCGAGTTGAATAATACCATAGTCCATCCCAGAACTTTATTCCTAACGATGTAATTTTTTGTACATTATTATATCTATTCAATTCTTCAACCTCATCTACATCAGTTTCATACCTTTTTTTAAATTCTTGTTTAGATATTAAATATTTTTTTACGATATCCATATTAATTGGACAAGGGGTAATCTGTTGTAATTGTTTCCAGGTTTTTTCACTCTTTGCAGCTTCACTTATTAGGGCAACATCCAGATTTGTAAAGTAACTATATACAAAAATGAGAAGTTTTTTAAGTTCGTTTTGTAAATCTTCTTCAATAAGTTGCCTATTCCATATTTGACCCAGATTGAGTTTATTTTCTGTTAGACTATGAAAATATGACAATGAATACGCAACGGTTTGGGCTTTAATATTTGTATCTCCAATTGGATTTTGGTTTTTACGACCAAATATCTTATCTGCTGTCTGAAATAATATTGCGTTTGCAATAATATCTTCCCAATATACCCTGCCTGGTTTCTTTTTTGAAAAATCTTTCTCTACATCACGCATAAATGATGTGTAATTTTTTTGTGAACCTTTAGCAACATGAAATGGTTTCAAATGCCAAATGTTAATAAATTTAGCTACATCAGACTTAATAATTAGTTGATTACGCGGATATTTTAATTTGAACGCATTCTGTTTACTTTTTGTTGGTTCTTTATTAAAGGCTTCTTTATATTGACCTTTTACACGTTCAAAAAACCAGATTGTTTGTTTATTTCTATCTTCAGGATCAATTGAATAAGTAGTTCTTGAAAGTTCCTCCAATCGTTGTAAGAATGGGCTGTTTGATGTTAAATCAAGTTCAGAAACTTTATTTTGACTATTTGCATAACGAGATATATAAGGGACAGTCTCATTTTTCTTTTCTTCGTCTTTTATTACTGTCAGCTTCATTTGAACATAAACATCTGAAAGATCAGCCTCTTTATATTTTTTTGCTGTATGAAACAATGAAGCAGTGGTTTGACCTCCATTAACTATTTGAAAATCTTTAACTGCTGAAATAACTTTATGACCATTCCCATTTATTTTTGTTTTTACTTCCTGTGCAGTTGTAGCCAATCCATTATTATACGGCAAAAACATATAAGGTTCAAACCTGATAGTATCACGAATCCCTTTATTTACCTTCCCTGTTTGTTGAAGGAAAGCACGAACGTTACTTTCAAGAAGACGAGTCCCATAATTTCTATACAGATTTGCAAGAATAGTACCTGGTACAATTGCAAGATAACATTCGTAGCGTTCATTTTGAGTTGGCATTTCGAGACATGGAATTACCTCCCCCATTAATTCTTCAAAATCAATTTCTATTGGTTCTCTGTTTCCTTGAGATTGGTTTAATCTATGCAATCTTTCAATATCCCAAATCTTAAAAGAAATTAGAATTTCATCAAGGCTCTTTAATTTGAAGTTGCTTGGTGGTTCATGAGGAATATCACCATTGGATAGAATAAAAATATTCACTCTGATTATATCATTTCTGTTTTTATGTAGAATTGAAGCTAAACCATAAGCTTCAGTTGATGGTTCAATATCTTCAAGATACCCTTTTAATGCTGCATTTATAAAACCTGTCGACCACTTAATTAATTTATCAAAATCAGCTTTTGCTAAACGATATGACTGATTCGTATCTTTATATGAAGAAATAAAAATATCAATGTTTTCGTAGCCTTCTTCCAAGGCATAACCATTTATCTTGAACTGAATATTTTCGTTTTTATTTTCTTTTATGTAATTACAAAGTCTGATTCCCTCTGTTTCTCCTGCTTCAGCAAGAGTTTCCATTACATATTCTGTAAACTTATTTTCTTTGGAATCACCATTTTCATCAGCATAAACCAGAGACTGAACCTCATGATAGAGGTTTTGTATAAAAGCATCCAGTTCAAAGTCAATATTGTTATTTTGCATCTATAACTTTTTTAAAACATCTTCAGAAGAAACTTCAAATTCAGAACATTCATTTGGTGCTATCTCATAAGAAATATGTGTTACAGCCGTATTAACCATTGATGGAATTATCTTTGGAAAATCATCGGTAACTTGAAAATATTTAACACACCTAATTTTATATGAAGTTTTATCATAATCGCTTTCTAAATCCGGTGTAACACCTAAATATGATAATTTTAAATTAAAATCATCAACTAACAAAGGTTGTAATTGAAGAATCTCCCTTATATCATTTATTTTCTGTAATAAAGTATCTGTTCCTCCCTGTTGTTCTGCAAGACGAATAAAAGCAACGAATAAATTATCAAACATGCTGAAATCCAACTGAAATTCATTAGATATTTTTATTGATGGATGATTTGATTTTGATGTTTTAACTTCAATAGCGGTTTTTCCAAAATAAAAATCCTGATTTGTTCCGGCAGGAGCCTGCCAGGATTCAATTATTTTTGCATTGTTGTCTGTTTCTTTCAATAAAAATTCAAGAATTAATAATTCACCATATAGACCCTGTTGCTGTTGCGATGTCAATAAGCCCCCTATTATTTTACCAAATAATGTCCTCCAATAAGATATTCTTAAAGAAATAACCGTTAAAGCTTCCTCGACTTCGCAAATCGACATTAGTGATGCAATTAAATCTTCAATAAAGAGTGTGAAAATATCCAACAAATCATTTTCTGACAACAGGACTACTAACTCAACTTCTTCAGAAGTTAATGGCATATACTGAATCTCAACACCTGAAAAGCGTTTTATATACCTATCTGACAACTTTGTATAGCCATTAAGCCTTAAGGTAAAGAATTTAGTATCAGTATATGTAATCTTACCAGCATAACAAGATAAATTTGCAATAGAAGAAATTCGCTTATAATAGATATTTTCAGAAGAAGCATCTTCATTGAACCAAATAGTATTTAATTGATTATTCTTCATCTTCTTCTTCGTCTGTTTCATGTGGGTTTTCAAATAAGTCAGGAATTGGTCGTAAAGCATATTCGACCTTATTTTCATTCTCAAACTTTGGAAAAACAATACCCCAGCCAAGAATTGGTATATCGTTATTTTGAATAACCCTAGGGTCAATAGGATAAATTACTAGAAGTGGCCTACCTAGTTCCGCTCTTCGATTTTCAATTTCTTTCTCTTTCAACTGGCTGTCATCTATACCTAAGCCAATCATTCGAGCATGCTTATCTAAAATTGCCATTTTATTTCCACCAACCTCAATATGATTACCAACATCAATCATATTTCTAACTGGCAAACCTATTTCAATATCTTCACATATTAGTTTTTTAGTATAAACATCAACCGATTCAGTATTTGATATTCTTTTTACTATAACTGTTTTTCTGGAATTAGCTATTATTGAGACATCCCAATCTAACAGTTTACCAGTATTATTTTGCAACACAATGTAGGAAGTTATAGTATCAAGTCTCAATGGCTGATCTGACATATAGCTATTGATAAATTCAATAATAAATTTTGAATTTATATTTTCCCAGAATAAATCTTTAATTCTATTACTAACACGATTTTTCTTTGGTGAAGCAAGCTGTTTAATGAATGAGTTGAAACTATTCCAGTTGTTTTGCAGGTATTCATTAGATTTTGAAAAAGAATATGTTTGAATTAATTTCCCTGAATAACCAACGGTGAGCTTAGTATGTTCTCTCATTTTATTTGCTGAAGTTATTGAAAGCATACCTGGATGGCTCATAACCTTTAGTTGATATTCATATGGTTTCATTTTGTATTGTACCATTTCATCAAAATCAGCTCTCATATCTTCTGTTGCCATCGTGATATGTCTATACCATAATCTAATTTCTTCAGTTGTATACAATCTGCATAAATCAACATATCCAGGACGATATCCAAACCAACGTCCCATCTGCATTAATGCATCATACATTCTTGAAGTTCTTAAAAAATAACTGATTGTCAATCCTTCAAGTGTTAATCCTCTGGCTAGTTTATCTCCACCAACAGCAATCACATACAAACCTTCATCATAATCATTATAATTAATATCACCATAGTCTTCATATTCTAATCCTTTTTTACTACCATGAACAGCTTTTACTTTAATTCTCTCTGCAACAAAACGAAGTCGCTTTTCAACATCACTCCAAGAACAAGTAGATATTTTAGGGTCGGTATAATTAAGGTTTTGTTTTACATCTATTGTTGTTGGTTCAAAATCAGTTAAAAAAAGTTGTTTTAGTTCCTCTAATAAAAACCCTTGTTTTGATTTTATTTGATTTTTATAATCATACATAAGTTCATTTACAATGCTCGCAACTCTATCAATCCATTTTACATATCTTGCAACATGAATTAACATTGAATTATCTTTCTTGGTTTGCCCTCTAACTTCTCTTATAGCACAACTTAATATAAATGACTTAACCGCTTCTTTAAGAGAGTAAGGCAAATCAAAAATATCTTCAGGAATATTGTCTTTGTTATTGCTGTTTAATTTAGTAGGAAAACAAGGCTCTTGGTCATTTACTATACGTATTAAATCTAATGGCTCTTTAATTTCCCCTGTAATTGGATTTTCAAATCCAAATATATTAAGCGCTCCAACGTAATTTGAAGGAGGGTGTATATTAACAATGAAATTTCTTGGGAAAATATCAGGCCCAATCTGGAAATTATGCCCTTTTATATTAACCATTTGTTCTTCTACCCAATCTTCTGGAATAAATAGATTAGCATAAGGAGTTGCTGTGTATCCAATAAAAGTACTTTGATTAAACAGATTAATAAGGGTTCTTATTAGTTTATTAATTGTTTTTATATCATACTTATCGCCAGAGTTCACAGAAGCATTATCCGCCTCATCGTCAATTACAAATAATGGAATTCCCGATATTTTATTCACGCCATCAATATTGCTGTTACAAAATGGAGCTAACCATGTAATAAGGTTTTCAAGGATAGCTTTATTTTTCTTGATAACTAATATGGTTGGAGAATCTCCATCAATTGGAACATTTAATTCTCGGGCTTTATTTATGTCAAAATCACCATGTTTCATTGCTTTAGCTCCCTCCCTGACAAAATACGGGGTTGAAGTATATGCATAAATTGGTTTTGTATTCTCTTTTGAGAAATAACCTACACCGTATTTATTAGTAGGTCTTTTCTGTATTAAATCAACACTTTTTCTTCCTATAATTCCTTCATCTATTCTATCCTGAGTTTGAGCTCGAAGAGTATTATGGATACCAGCAAAAACTACAACCAATTTATATCCTGCATCTAAAGCTTTATTAACTAAACCTATATAATTTGCAGTTTTTCCAGATTGTACATTTCCGACTACCATTCCTTTACTAGCCCAACTACCAGATGTTTTTGGATTCATACAATTGTCCAAAATCTGATTGGTTTTGTCATCAAGACCAATGATTGGGAAAGAAGGCTTTTCTACACGAATTAAGCTTTCATAACGACTCCAATATTTATAGTCAATTTGTGTTTTATACAACCAAGGTTCGACATCATCTGTTAATTGAGTAGCTTTAGGGTCTCTAACACCGAAATCTGATTCTAACTGTGCTAATAGCTCTTCTTTATCTACAGTATCAAACCCAGGCATCAAATATATATTTGAAATCTCCTTTTCTATGATTTCCGTAGTTACATCATCTCTTTTTTTATATTTTGCTAGTAATCCATGAGCAATTTGATATGCGCTTTTATATATGTCCATAATTAGAAATATTCTATTAGTTGAGGATATTCATTAAAGGGTTCAATGTTCAGGATTTGTTTTACAGCGATTTCTTTTGAAATTCCTGACTGTAACAATGAGTCATACATTAATTTTGCTAACTGAATTGTACCTTGTTCCAGCTCTTTATGTTCATCTCGAAGTTCGACGCTTTCAGGATTTTCACTATAATTTTGGATAATAGCTTCAACAGGAGTTGTTTCACCAATGAGCTTAAAGATTGATTTTAAATCTTTTTTTTCAATTACATCCTTGCTTAGAATATTATTTAAAATTGGATGCTCTTCATTTATGTAGTAGTCAAAAGCTCCATCTCTTTTTTTTGTGGCTTTCCATACAGGCTGAAAATCAAAGCTTTTTATTGAATCATCGAGCATTACCTGGTTTCCTCTAAAACGATAAACATTACCAGCTGCAAGTCTTGTCATTTTCCCCAATCGGATTAAATCCTTTCTTACTGCAAGAGATGGAGATGCCGTAGCCTTTTTTATATCAATTTTCCATTCATGGTCTAACTGGTTAGAAATATCAATTAATATCCTGGCATTTTTATAATGTTCATTTTTATTAAATAAACCCAACCAATCAGCATATAACAGCAACCTTTCATTCCTGTAAACATAGAACCCCTGAAGTCCATACCATTTTTCTGTCTTTGCTGAGTTTCTTTTATCCACAGGAATTTTAGATAAATGAGGAAGTACATAGCATTTAACACTCACAGAATCATCATCAAGTTTTTCAGTACACAAAAGCTGTCCACCTTGTCCGATATATTCTTTCATAAATGGATCCCATGGCTTTATTTCAATGCCATTTATAAAAATCTTTATCTTTTGTTTATCAATATATCTATGAAAAACCAGGCTAAGATGTTCTTCTACTAATGCAAATTCTTCAAGGAATACTTTTCTTGCTGCCTCATTCTCAATATGCGAATTGCCAACAAGTCTGTCAAGATTTTCCCATAATACAATAGTGCCACTGGCTAATTCATTAAGTTTTTCAATTAATGTTTCGTTTGAAATATAATCAAGTAATGACCATTTCCCAGTTTCATTTACAAAATCCAAATCCCAGCAACGTTTAAGAATAGAATAGTCTTGCTTTTTGGTTGCGACAGTTAGTCTTTTGCATTGAGAAAAAGAAGAAGTTTTAAGTCCTAAACCAAATCTTCCAAGGTCTGCTAATTCACGCTCTTCATTTGGGTCTTTACTACCTGGTGTCATGGCAGAAACAAGTGTTTCTTTATCCATACCTATACCATCATCTGAAATACACACCAACGATTCCGAGCCTTTCCATGCATAATCTACCCAAACGTTTTGAGCTTTTGCAGAAATGCAATTATCAATTATATCAGCAATTGCAGTTTGTAGATTATAACCAAAAGCCCTGAATGTATTAATCATTGCACTGGCTTTTGGTGGCGTTTCCTCTGATATATAGTTACTTAAATTTGACATTATTTAAAATTTCATTTACTATTAAAGCTAATTGCTTTGCCAAATATGGTGGAACTGCATTTCCAACCTGATGATACTGATGTGTTCTGCTTCCGCAGAAATAGTAATTGTCCGGGAATGTTTGGATACGTGCTGCTTCTCTTACAGTTAGACTCCTGCATTGTGAAGGGTCATAATGTATAAAATAATGCCCATCTTTTGATATATGGCTGGTAACAGTTGTAGCTGCCTGATCGGGTTTTTGAGTTCTGAAACGGTCAGCAAATTTATCTCCATCTTTAGCATTTTTATGTTTTGGCAATAACCATTCAGGATAATCAGGTAATCGGGGAAATTCTCCTTTTGTTTTCAAGTAAAGTGACGAGAATAGATATCTACCAAGATCTTCCTTCAGATGGGTTCTGGCTTCATGGTTTAAAACCCCTTCCAGATATTTGTCCTTATACCAGTTTTCAAATAATGGATTAGAACTTTCCTTCAACTTTATTTTGAGATAATTATCCCCCTGGATGTCCGTATCTGTAAGACCAACAAAGGTGTTGACAATTTCTTTGTTAAATTTTTTTTGATATTCACTAATTGAATTTTTCCAGGTACTATAATTATTGTCGAGTTTACCGTAAATATGATTTCCCTTTTTATTTGTGCCGACTATTTCTCTACCAATACCACTTCTTAATTTTGGAAGTTCCCCAATGACCTGTCTGAGTGTAGTTTCGGTTTTTTGTTTTTGAAGAGTTGTATAATCATTAAGATCAATATCTTTTCTAATACCTAATAAAATGACTCTATGTCTTCTTTGTGGAATTCCGAATTTTTCTGTTTTGATGAGATAACCAGCATTGTTTTTATAAACAGGAAATCCTTTTTCATCAAACTCATCAGGGGTTTTAACAAAAGAGAATATTTTATATTCCTTTGATTTCAGATCAGGAAAGACTCTGTCAGGATTTTGTAGGTCCGCCCTAATTAAATCAAAAACCTTAACGTCATCTATTTCCGCAGATAATAAACCTTTTACGTTTTCCATTACAAAAACTGCGGGTTGATGTTTTGCAATGATTCGTAGGTATTCCTTATAAAGATGTACCCGATGATCTTCCTTCGAGATTCCTTTGTTTCTTGCCCTGCCAACTACGGAATAGGCCTGGCAGGGAGGTCCTCCTATGAGTAAAAAATCTTTTATGCGTTTCAAACTCTTTTCTATTCTTTCATCAATTAGATTGTGTCTTTGTATAATTTGTTCATCTGTGTAACCAATCGTATAATACTTTTCGCCTCTTCTTTTTGTCTCAAGCGGATATGGCAGCTCGAAATGCCATGCTTCTTCTTCAGCGGCCTTCCATTCTTTTGGATATTGTACCTTTATTTCTTCGAGTAATTCTTTCTGCTTCTCTACTTCATTCACTTTTACATAATCATAATATAATTCAGGAACTTTTGAAGGAGGAAATTGTCTGAAGAAACTTCTTAATCTTAAGGTCTTGTGAGCATGCTCATCTTTTTCTATTGAGAGTTTTATATCAAAAACCCTCTTGCCATCTTCATCAAATATTGAAGAAAACCCTTCACCCAATCCTCCGGGTCCGGCAAATAAATCTATAATCGGGATACTCATGGTATGCTATTCAAAATATCTTCTTTAAGTTTTAAAAGTGTTTTTTTTCTAACTGTTGATTTCTTCTTTTTATCTTCCAACTGACATCGATCCCAGATAACTAAAACTTTATATCCAGCCTTTTCCCATTCAATGATGTTGCGGGCATCACGTTTTTTAGCATCAGCAATTCTTTTTTGATATCCTTTAGAATCTGTACTTGCTCCGAATTTACAATTTTCGTGTCCATGCCAGAAACAGCCCCTTACATCAACTATTGTTTTATATTTTGACAATACTATATCAGGCTTTCCATTGATTTTTTTTCCATCTAATTTTTTAGCATGTAAACGATAACGAAAACCATTTGCAAAAAGAAATTTCCTAACAATCAATTCAGCAGTTGTATTTTTACCCTTTATGCGAGAAGCATTATAACTTCTGGTTTTCTTATCATGAACATCAGCCATTTAAATAATTTTTTCTGATGATGGTTTTTTAAACATCTTAAAACAGGTCAAAAACTCAGCTAATTTACAAAATTATTGCACTTGTAAAACAGCCTAATTAATTTAAACGCAATCCAAACTATCCCGTCTTAAAATGCGAAGCCGCAACTTATTCCCGGCCAGATTAGCGAAGATTTGCCGCTAAAGCTAAAGTCGCCACTGCGATTGGTCAGATAGAGCAGTCCGGCACGGAATACCATTCCGCCGTCAGTTCTCTGGTAGCGGTAACCCAGCCGGAAGGTCAGCATGCCGCCATTGTCTTTCATATTGGTCCGGCCAAAAATAAGCAGGTAGGTATAACCGGGTCCCAGCTCAAAATAATGGCTACGCCCGGATACCGGAATAAGAGCATTCAGCTCAAACGGAAAAGAGCTTATGCCATAGTGCTTATCCAGTAAATTGGGTGTGTAACTAAACCCAATGCGTGGTGCAATGGCAAAGGTTGGATTTATGCGAAACATGTGATCCACATTTATGGAATAGGAATAGGCATTACCACCGGCTTCAAGATAGTACGCCGAATTGGTTTCATAAATGCGGGGTTGTGCAAAGGATGATCTTGCACAGGTTATTAAAATAGTTAAGAAGATAAATAGTAATGTTAGTTTTTTCATAAAAGTGTTTTGTTTTTATTTATTATGAAAACTCAGATTTAAAAGGCATAGCCAAAGCTAAGTCCGATCCAGGGTTGCCAGTTGCTTCGGCCTGAGCTGCCGGTATAAAAATTGTAAATACCAAGCAGGCCTGCCCTGAAAAGAAATCCGCCTTCCGGTTTTTGATAGCGGTACCCCGCCCGTATGGTCAGGGCTTTCATTTTATCGTTGGTAAGGTACTCTCCAAAGGCTCTTATAAATGTAATTCCGGGACTTACTTCCAGGTAATTGTTATAGTTTTTAAAGGGCATTAAAAAGGACAGCTCAAACGGGAACGCAAAGAAGCTGTCTTCACCGTTAAATAGTTTTGATGGTGTGTAACCATAGCCTGCACGTGGCGCAATGGCTACTCCGGATTCCATCCTGAACCAGTGGTCCATATTAAATGTGTAGGTCATGCCGTTTCCGCCAAGTTCCACGTAAATACTGTTGTTACATTCTGGCAGCAATGATTGGGCATGCAGATATGACCCCGTTGCAGAAATTGCACTGATCAGTAGATATAGTACAAGTCTTTTCATTTATTGTGTTTTAAATCCGTTATTACTCCATCCTTTCTGTTTTCATAGTGCTACACCTACACTTAGTCCGGCCATCAGGTTCCATGAATGATGTGGATTTATTATACCGGGACGACTGGAATAGAAGTCCAGCATGGGAATGATACCGGCACGAAATACAAACCAGCTTCTCTCGGGTTGATACCGGTATCCTGCACGAACTGTCATAAATCCAACGTTTGTACCATCCATATTTGCCAGGGTAAGACCGGGCCCTACTTCCAGAAAATGCCGGGTTTTATTCAGGTTCATCATGGCTGTAAATTCCATAGGCACAGATATAATAGTATAGCCCCTGCCCAGAAAATTATCTTTGGTGCCAATACCTATACGGGGCACAATAACAAGGTCGTGATCCATCCGGAACAGCAGGTCCATATTAATGGTACTGGTCAGTCCGTTACCCCATAATTCATAATATAATGTCATATTACTGCGTGACGGTTTTGTTTGTGCATTTAACCATACAGATGTAAGAAAGAGACCTGATAATACCAGGATAAATAAGAATTGCTTTTTCATACAGGTAAAATTAAAGGTTTAATTATCCCGACGCTACGGTCGGGATCAGTTCGTCTGAATAATTACAGTTCAATAGTTCCTGTAATTATAGTCTCACTGATCAAACAACTCGCTAAAGTAAGAAAAAGGCAGGTAATAAAATCCGGGGAGGTGTTATTTATACGGAATTTATATTATGACCCACCCGGCTTCATGACCCACCCTGGCTCCTTCCAAGTTTGCAGGTTTCGGATTTACTGCCCTCCCTAAACCCGATTTTCAATCGGTTCCATGGAGGGTATTCGGACAAGTGATTTTCTTTGGGATGCGATTGAATCAAATTTGCTGGTCCAAACTGTCCCTCTTTGTCACGCAGTGAAAGAGAGGGTTGTCTTGAAAAGAGCGGAGTGGAACTGGAGTCTGGGGTGAGTCAAATAAATCAGTTTTTCTTAAATTTGAAATAAAACCCTATGGAAAAAAGACTTACACCTATACAGGTTGCCCGTGAATTGCGTAAAAACATGACTCCATCAGAAAGAATTCTATGGGATGAACTTAGAAATAAGAAGCTGGGAGTAAAGTTTCTTAGGCAGCATCCGATAATTTATGAAGCTTCAGCTACGCCTGTAAAATTTTTTGTCGTTGATTTTTATTGTGCTGCTAAAAAGCTTGTCATTGAAATTGACGGAGGTATTCATGAGACCCAAAAGGATTGGGATGTATTAAGAGATTTCGAATTGCAAAAAAGAGGTTATAAAGTTATCAGGATTAAAAATGATGAAGTTGAGGATATTAACAAGCTGATTGAACGAATTCAGGAATTCCTGAATAACTAAGGCAATTGATACAGGTTGGCATGAGTCAAATTTCATGACCCACCCTGGCTTTTGGCAAACCTGCAAGCTACTGATTTACTGCCCTCCCTAAACCCGACTCTACGGTCGGGACATGGAGGGTGCTTTGAACAGGTTTTTGTAATTGGGATTTTATCGGTTTATATATATGATCCGGCCCTCTTTGTCACGGAATGCAGTGCAGTGAAAGAGAGGGTTATCTTGAAATGAAAGGGCTGGAACTGAGAACCGGGGTGAGTCAAATAATACATGACCCACCCTGGCTTCTTTCAAACTTGCAAGCTACTGATTTACTGCCCTCCCTAAACACTCTCTTCGTTCGTGTCCATGGAGGGTATTCTGACAAGTGATTTTCTTTGGGATGTGATTGAATCAAATTTGCTGGTCCAAACTGTCCCTCTTTGTCACGCAGTGAAAGAGAGGGTTGTCTTGAAAGGAACGGGCAGGAACTGAGAACTGGGGTGAGTCAGATAATACATAACCCACCCTGGCTTCTTTCAAACTTGCAAGCTACTGATTTACTGCCCTCCCTATCCCGACTCTACGGTCGGGACATGGAGGGTGCTTTGAACAGGTTTTTGTAATTGGGATTAATCGGTTTACATGTATGAACTGTCCCTCTTTGTCACGGAATGCAGTGAAGTGATAGAGAGGGTTGTCTCGAAAAGAACGGGCTGGAACTGAGAACCGGGGAGAGTCAAATAAAAGACCGGTTATGTCATATAATATCAACCAGGGCGGGTTTAAATAAACAAAAAGGGCACAACCAGAAGTCGCACCCTCACTAAAAATGAGCCACCCATGGGAATCGAACCCACGACCTACGCGTTACGAATGCGTTGCTCTACCGACTGAGCTAAGGTGGCAAAACTCACAACCTGAATCAGTTATTAAGCTGAAGTATTCTGCATTAAAAACCCCTTCAGAGGTAGAATTTCTGAAGGGGCTAATTTATAATAAATTCTTTTATTTTTTAATAAACGGCATTATGATATTATCTCCGTCTTTAGTTGTGATATTCAGCAGGTAGTATCCCGAAGGTAATGCGCGAATATCCAGGGACTGATTATTGATTCTGGTTTCTTCAATAATCTGCTGTCCGCTAAGGTTAACAACAGATAAAGACAGAATATTATCCGGTGCTGAAATACTGAGATAATCACCGGCAGGATTAGGATAAATCTGAATCGATGGTCTGTCCACATGCTGTTTTAGTGTAGCCATTAAACCTTCATGCCTTAACGAATAGCGGCTGAATCCCCAAACATTAAAGGTAAATGCTCCGTTTACAATGCTGGCTGAACCATCAGTGTAACCGAATGAATATTCATCTGGCATGATGCCGAAATTTGTTTGTACGATCTCAATCTCAGAAGCCGGGATGCCATCCGGAATATTTTCCAGTGTCACGGTCGCCGGTGTGTTGCTGAGGAACGGCAGCATTACGGGATTAACCTCTGCATAGTATCCTGTTTTCGGTGATGCCATGATATGCATACCATCTTTAAGGTTATTCAGTTCATCTCTGTGATCGATAAAATTAAGTCCTGGATTGTACAGGATGTACCCCTGACCATCTTTTACAAAAGCAATCGGTACATCATTTTCGGGATCAGAGGAAAACCCAAAGAGATTGCTAAGTTTGCTAAGCTCCGGTTCAGTAGTTATGCCGGCATCATCAGGAATGGAAATACCTGCAAGAGCCTGTCCGTAACTGCTGAGATCCGGATTAAACCGATAGGTGTCAATGACAGGATAGGTTCCTATATCATATTCCACACCGATGTTCACTTTTGCATTAAGGCCTATTATACCGGGTTTGCCGATCACACCAACGGTTCCGGAAACAATTACGGTATTATTTGTTACCGTTGATACCTCCATTGTTCCTTCGCGGAATATAGCGTAAGGCTCTGGTGTTGTTGAGCCATCAGGATACAAATATTGCGTTACCATAACCTGCAAACCGTTAGGTATCGGATAGGAATCCGGTAACTTAATCTCCACAGATAAGGTATCACCGTCAAAGTAAACTTTATCCTCATCGTCATCAATAATGTTTAGTACCGGTTTTGTCGGATCAGGAACAAAAGGAGAAAGTTGAATACTAATAGAATCCCCATTTGCCGGAACCGTAAAGCTTCCTGTAGACGTATTGTAGCCCTGAGCCGCAACTTTATATGTAAAGTCTCCATCGGGGAGCGATACTTCTGCCATACCGTTTTCATCCAGTTGAATGTTGTATTCAAATCCGCTGATGGTAACCTGGGCATAATTCACCGGGTTGCCTGTTTCACTGTCTCTTACAATGATGGAAGTTGGCGTTACATCTACGAATTTCAGATTGTCGATGTATAGCACAGATCCATCTTTATTGCCTGCCATAAAATGAAGCCTCATATGGTCGGGTTGAAAAAGGCCTTCATAATCGTAATCCAGTGTCCGGAATACATCGACCCAACCATTCGTCGCCTTGGCAAACTGGTACCCGGTTCCTCCAAAATAATCAGAGAAAACGCCATCAATGGTACCTCTGAAATTAAGATTCATTCCACCCATATCGCCATCTATGGGAACATATTTATAAGAGAAAGTAACCGCCCTGGGCTTTTCTGTAAATACAATTCCTGTATCGGGTGAACCGAGGCTCAACCAGGCTTCACTCCATCCCCAGGCATTCATTACCTCAAGTCTGGCTGAGTAAGTTCCATCAGCAGCATCTTCCGAACGTAACACAGGTTTGTTGTCTCCGTTCAAAAAATCGCGGTTGTTGCTCTGCCAGTTGTCCGGGTCAGAAAGGACAGCCTCGTACCAGTTCTCAAAACTAAAATTTTCGGGATAAATATTATCAGGAGCATCTCCATTGGTAAAATACACATTGTCTACAATTAGCCAGCTGCCTTCGGTACCGGTGTATGCTTCAGGATCGTAAGAATCATCAACAAGTTCAGGTGGAATATCATCAGGATAGCTGCTGACAAAAGCCACGAACATTTTTTCGGGCTGAACCGGTATTCCATCACCTTTAAATACAAGGGGGAGGTTCATATCCACCCATTCTGCAGCGCTACCTGTCACCGGGTAAAACAGTGTTGCTGATATTGTATCTGCATTGTACAGATCACATAAAATAACGCCCGCATCTCCTTCCGGGATATTGTATTTTAGTGAGGCATGCAGGTTTGTAAACGTTTGTGTCCACGGGATGCCATTTACACCCTCATCGCTTGGTTCGCCCAGTATAACAAGCCCCTCGGATAATTCTCCGTTATCCACTACTGTTAAAAGTTTGATGGATTGGGTCCCGTCTGTAGCATCATCCGTTATTTTTTCTGTCGACATAAGGGAACCGTCAGTCTCTGCAGAACTCAACCACACTTCGGGTGCAGAGAACAGTGTATTTGTTGACCAGTTTTCAAAACTTCCGTTCGGGATAATAGGCTGGGCCGATACAACACCAACGGCAGAGAAGGCCACCAAAACAAACAGGAATGCAATTTTATGAGTAAAGTTCATCTTCATAGTTAATGAGTTTAAATTAATAAGTTATGATAGTTTGTCTTTTGCAAATGAACGAATCAGCAAACAGTCTTTAGTCAGGAGGATAAAATGCAACCGCTTCAGTAGTATATTCAAATTTCGTATAAAAAGTTGAAATTGCAAAATTGCGGAAGTATTTGTATCAAATTTGTAAGCATCAGATGTTAAGAGAATATTTTCATACGGATTTCCTCTTTATCATGGAATGCAGTGTGGTGATAGAGAGGGTTATCTTGAAAAGAACAGGCTGGAACTGAGAATTGGCGTGAGTCAAACTTTATGACCCTCCCTGGTTTCTTTCAAACCAGCAAGTTCCGGAGTAACTGCCCTCCCTAAACACTCTCTTCGGTCGTTCCCAGGGAGGGTGTTTGAACAGGTTTTTGTAACTGGGATTAATCGGTGTACATGTGGAATCCGGCCCTCTTTGTCACGAAATGCGGTGTAGTGATAGAGAAGTTGTCTTGAAAAGAACGGGCTGGAACTGAGAGCTGGGGTGAGTCAAATAATACATGATCCACTCTGGCTAATCAATTACGAATTACTGCCCCTTCACTTAAGGCTTCGGGGCACAAGGGAATTAGGAATGAAAAATGGACGATTAAATTCTAACGGTATGCTGGAGATAGTTTTCGACTTTCTTTGTCAGCCATAGCTTAAGCGAAGGTGGATGACCTTTTGACCATTTGGACTTTTCAACAACCTTAAGCGAAGCAAAACCCTGTTGCATGATGGAAATTAACCCCGGAGGGGTGCTACATTGGTAGCCCGGGGTAAATGAACGTAGTGAATGCAACCCCGGGCTATAAGCGCCATGCAAATCAAGGCCGGAGAACGAATCTGCTGATGAAAGAAATCATACGAGGCCGCACGTTGAGGCAATTATGAATACATGACCCTCCCTGGTTTCTTTCAAACCAGCAAGTTCCGGAGTAACTGCCCTCCCTATCCCGACTCTACGGTCGGGACATGGAGGGTGCTTTGAACAGGTTTTTGTAATTGGAATTAATCGGTTTACATGTCTGAACTGGCCCTCTTTGTCACGGAATGCAGTGAAGTGATAGAGAGGGTTGTCTTGAAAAGAACGGGCTGGAACTGTGAACTGGGGTGAGTCAAATAAACCAATTTTCCTTAAATTTGAAATAAAACCCTATGGAAAAAAGACTTACACCTATACAGGTTGCCCGTGAATTACGAAAAAACATGACTCCATCAGAAAGAATTCTTTGGGATGAACTTAGAAATAAGAAACTGGGAGTAAAGTTTTTGAGACAACATCCAATTATATATGATGCATCTGCAACACCTGTAAAATTTTTTGTCGTAGATTTTTATTGTGCCGCTAAAAAGCTTGTCGTTGAAATTGACGGAGGTATTCATGAGACCCAAAAGGATTGGGATGTATTTAGAGATTTCGAATTGCAAAAAAGAGGTTATAAAGTTATCAGGTTTAAAAATGATGAAGTTGAGGATATTAACAAGCTGATTGAACGAATTCAGGAATTCCTGAATAACTAAGGCAATTAATACAGGTTGGCATGAGTCAAACTTTCATGACCCACCCTTGCTTCTTTCAAACTTGCAAGCTACTGATTTACTGCCCTCCCTAAACCCGATTTTCAATCGGTTCCATGGAGGGTATTTGACAAGTGATTTTCTTTGGGATGTGATTGAATCAAATTTGCTGGTCCAAACTGTCCCTCTTTGTCACGCAGTGAAAGAGAGGGTTATTTTGAAAGGAACGGGCAGGAACTGTGAACTGGGGTGAGTCAAATTTCATGACCCTCCCTGGCTTTTGGCAAACCTGCAAATTTCAGATTAACAGCCCTCCCTAAATACTTCTCCCGACTTCATCGGGGGCGTGCCCATGGAGGGTGATTTGACAAATGATTTTTGTTAGGTTACGGAAAATAATTTGCCTGAAAGGCAAATAGCAATTCAGCCCATGGCGAGGCCATGGGTTTATAAGTCATGTAAATCCGAAGCCGCGCACAAAAGTTGATGTATGAATGGGCGTTGTTGTCGGCTTCTGGTGATAAGTCGAAATACGTAAAATATTTATTGAGGTTTAGGATACATCTAAATTCCAGGCCATGGCATTTTCAATGCAAAAAGTATAAGAAATTCTTTTCTGCAAATATACCCCTGTTATATTTTAGTCCTTTTCTTAATATCTTACTTTTGAGCATACGCATAGGACTCAATAATTTATTATCTTTGTTATCATCCTTCCCGTTCAATGTTTTAAAAGAATATGATCTGATTTTGTGTTAACGTATGAATTTAAAACATTATTATGAAAACCATTATTCCTTCAATTGCATTTGTGTTTTTGCATACCATTTTAGTTGCTCAGCCGTTTGGCGATGCAGCGCCGGATTACCGTATTGTTCGTCAGAACTACGAAAACAGTTCAGGTGAATTTGCTCATACTGTATTTCTTTACAACCATAAGGGTACTATGTATAAGGCTTTCTGGACTCTGGATGACAGTTCGCGTTATTCCGTAAATTATTATGAGTACGATAACAACGGGAACCTTGTTTCTGCGTTCAGGGATTTTTCCGATAATCTTACCTCATTTGAAAAATTCTCTTACGATGAATCAGGAAATAAGATGTTTGAGCTATTCACCCGCTCTGATGGAAAAACCGGATCAGCAGAATACACATATGATGATACAATACTGCAGAGTGCCGGTTATAAAAATTATAAGGGCTGGTTAAAATGTGATGTTACCTATATTTATGTAAATGGCAAGCGACAAAAAGCTAATATATCCCGTAGTGACGAAGAGATTGGAACGATAAGCTATTCCTACGATAAAGCAGGAAATCTGATCTGCGAGATTTGGGATTTTAACGGGAAATGGAGTCAGACATTTACGTATAGTTACGAAAATAAGAACCGCCCTGTATATTATTATGCCAGTCCGTTTTTATCCGGATCACCAGATAAAATAATAAGGGAAGACTATACGTACAACAACGAAACCGGAGGACCATCCGAATATTTTTACAGCGATGGATTGCTGGAGGAAAAGGTATTTACGCGAAGCGATGGCCTTAAAACGATCACAAATTACACATATGATGCTGACAAAAAACTGGTTGCATCTACCCGGCAATATGCAACAGGAAAGACTTTAAGGTTCACTTACGAATATGATGAGGATAATCATCTGATAATGCGGAATTGTTATGACAGAGATTCCCTTATAGCATATGAAGCTTACCTGTATGATTCTGATGGTATGCTGACCAAAGCTTATTTGAGAAATTTTGATGGCTGGTTAACTGGCAATGTAATCTTTAAGGTTGATGAAGCGGGATGGTTGAAAACCGGAATTTTCAAAAGCGAAGAAGGTCCGGATGCTGAAATAATGTTTACTCCGAATTCAAATGGTTTTCCTGAAAGTATCCGCTGGAATTTTTCAAACGGGAAATATCAGCAGTACAAATTCTTTTATGAACAGAAATACCATACTAAACAGGAATAACTAACTTCTTAAAAATAAAGTCGCAATAATATTAACATAATTGAAGTAAAACATCAATAATTCTGTCATATTGAAAACTTAGTTTTGCCAATTGGAGAACATTTGTTATTTTTAGCTTGTTTCTTTATTGGAACAAAAATTTTAAAAGCATAAACATGACAGAACCGTATTTGGAGAAGATTGAATCCTGGCTGGAACGTATTGAACCTCTTGAACTACGTCCTACCGGTGCTGAGCCGTCCTATTCAAAGGAGGAGGGAATAAAGGCCGTGGTATTTGATATTTACGGGACTCTGATCATGTCTGCATCCGGTGATGTGATGCAGGCTGAATATTCGGCCGATATGTATAAGGACGCCTGTATTGCAGCAGGAATTGAAATCACTACCAACGAGGATGAGGCACTGATCTACATGCACGATATTTACGAACTCATGGTTAAGGTTCACAAAGAGAGAAGCCGTAAAAAAGGTATTCCTTTCCCTGAGGTTGATATTGAAAAAGTATGGACGGATGTACTCGCTGATGCGGATCAGATTGGCCTAATAAAACTTAATGATACCTACGATTTGCGCGCGTTTATATTTGTGTTCGAATTGAAAAGCAATAAAGTGTGGCCAATGCCGGGATTAAAGGAAGCGTTGGAAGGAATAAGGAAGAAAGGTTATAAAATGGGAATCGTTTCCAATGCACAGTTTTATACGCCGGTCATCATGAATTATTTTTTGTACCACAAGATAGAAGGGAAGCCTTTTCTCGATAAGTTTGATGAGGAATTATCGGTGTTTTCGTATAAGCTTCTGAAAGGAAAGCCTGATACAGCCATATATAAAGCACTATTTCCCGGAATGGAAGAACAGGGTATCAAACCTTCAGAAATATTATACGTGGGCAACGACATGCTGAAAGATATCTGGCCGGCCAACGAGGTGGGGTTTAAAACTGTGTTTTATGCAGGCGATCAACGGGCTTACCGTTTGCGTGAAGATCATCCCCAGGCATCACTGACCAAACCGGATCATATTATCACATCGTTAACTCAATTACTCGAAATAATTTAAAATTTTACGTTATGGGCGATTTTTATCAGGACGGTTATGTAACAACCCTGCACAATTTCAGAAAAACACCGGTTGAAGAACTGGAAAAACGACTGGTGAAATTTGCAAAACGCCGTCCCATGGGCCTTATTATTCCGGCTCTTTATTCGGAACTGGAAAAACCTGCACTGGCTAAGATTGTGGATACACTGAAAGATATACCGTATATCTCGGAAATTGTGATTGGTTTGGATGCTGCAGATAAAAAGCAGTTTGAACATGCGAAAGAATATTTCAGTGTACTGCCTCAGCATCACCGTATCCTGTGGAATCATGGTCCGAGGTTGCAGGAATTGCGTAAAATGCTGATCAGTAAAAAAATTCATTATGGTGATGCCGGAAAGGGCCAGAATGTTTGGTTCTGCTTTGGGTATATGATAGCTTCAGGAAAATCGGAAGCTGTAGCATTGCATGATGCTGATATCATTACTTATGGGCGCGACATGGTGGCCCGTTTGTATTATCCGGTAGCCGATCCGACATTTAATTACAAATTCTGTAAAGGGTATTATTTCAGGGCTGATGACGAAAAGATAAACGGCAGAGCTACGCGTTTACTGGTTACACCACTGATCCGGACCCTGAAAAAGTTCTTTCCCGATGATGAGTATCTGGAATTTATGGATAGTTTTCGTTACATTCTTTCAGGTGAATTCTCCATGCGTGCAGACGTTATGAAAACGGTTCGTATTCCGTTCGACTGGGGACTGGAAGTTGGTATTTTATCAGAGGTTCAGCGCAATAACTCATTTAACAGGATCTGCCAGGTTGAGATTGCAGACTCATATGATCACAAACATCAGCCTGTATCACAGGATAACCCGAACAGTGGTCTTTCAAAAATGAGTTTTGATATTGCACGTAATCTGTTCGTGAAAATGGCTATTAACGGCCGCATTTTCACTAAAGGGACGTTCCGTTCCATAAAAGCGACCTATACACGTATCGCCATCGATTTTGTAGAACGGTATACTGCCGATGCGGTCATTAACGGATTGTCCATCGATCGTGACGCCGAAGAACAGACGGTTGACTTGTTTGCACAAAATATTTACCGTGCCGGTATTGAGTTTCTCGATTATCCTGATCTGGTTCCTTATATCCCTTCATGGAAGCGGGTAATCAGTGCGATACCGGAATTTTCAGATATGTTTTACGATGCGGTAGAGGAAGATAACGCTTAAGAGAAATAATATGTTGATGGAGGAGATGAAGGCGCATCTGTACGCAGTGTACGGGGCGGCTGTGGACGACAATTATTTTAAATTATTTGAGGATCTCATTGATCAGACCCGGATTGACAGGGAACGGAATGAGTTGTGGAATGAAAAGGACATTTTTCTGATAACCTATGGTGATACGTTTCTGAAGGAAGAAGAGATACCACTTAAAACCCTGCATTATTTTCTTGTCAGGCATTTTAAAAATATATTTTCTACGGTTCATATCTTACCTTTTTTCCCTTACAGCAGCGACGACGGTTTTGCAGTAAAGGATTTCTACAAAGTGAACCCGGAGCTTGGTGACTGGTCAGATATACAAAAGATCAGTAACGATTTCAGACTCATGGCCGATCTGGTGGTGAACCATGCCAGCAGTCAGAGTGATTGGTTCAGGCAATTTCTGATGGGAGAGGCACCGGGAAAAGACTATTTTTTTGTGCCGGAGGAGGATTTTAACAGCCGGCTTGTTGTAAGACCCAGAAGTACTCCGCTTGTTACAAACTACCAGTCGGTAAACGGTGTAAAAAGAGCCTGGACGACCTTCAGCGCAGATCAGGTGGATTTGAATTATCATAATCCGATGTTGTTGCTGGAAGTTGTAAAAATTGTGCTTTGGTACATTAAAAACGGTGCCAGGGTGATCCGGCTTGATGCCATTGCGTTTATCTGGAAATCCAGTGGAACGCCGTGTGTGCATTTATTCGAGACGCATGAGATCATTAAGTTGCTGCGTCAGGTTATCGATTACTGTGCACCGGATGTGATTCTGATCACGGAGACCAATGTGCCGCATCTGGAAAATATCAGCTACTTCGGGCGGGGTGATGAAGCACACATGGTCTATCAGTTTCCGCTACCTCCACTACTGTTGTTTACCATGAATATGGGCAATGCAGGTGCGCTAACCCGTTGGGCCTCATCATTGTCAGATCCGGGTGAAAACCGCACATGGTTCAACTTCACGGCATCACACGATGGCATCGGTGTTCGTCCGCTGGAAGGTCTGGTGAGCCGTGCGGAGATCAATGGCATGGTAGATAATATGATCAATTTTGGTGCGCTGATCTCTAACAGAAGACGATCGGATGGAACTGAAGAGCCATATGAGATCAATATTACTTATTTTGATGCCATGAAAGGTATCGGCAATAAACCGGATAATTTCCAGGTGGACCGTTTCCTCTGTTCTCAGCTGATTATGATGAGCCTGAAAGGTGTGCCGGCTTTTTATATTCACTCCATGTTTGGAACACCGAACGACTACAATGCAGCTGCCATGCAGATTAAAAACCGGGCCATTAACCGCAGAAAATACTGGTTATATGAAATTGAATCATTGATTTCAGGCAGATCATATCAGGCTGGTGTTTTTGGATCGTTACAGCATTTTATTAAACTCAGAAAAGAACAGACGGCTTTCCATCCGGATGCAGGACAGGAAATCCTTGATATTGGCATGTCATTTTTCGCCTTCATTCGTTCTAACACAGAAACAGGACAGCATATTTTGTGCATTTCAAACATTACACCCGGAGAACGCAGAATAGTCGCTGTAAAAGATATTCAGCATTATAAGTACGATCTGCTGAGCCGCCAGTCCATAGGATCACAGGAGATTGTACTAAAACCTTACCAGACGGTTTGGCTGGTATAAAACGAATAACCATGAACATCGTTATTGCTATCGATTCGTTTAAAGATTGTTTATCATCAGCTGGCGTGGCAGAACGTGTTGCTGCCGGGATCCGGAAGGTTTATCCCGATGCGCTTATTCATGAAATTCCGATTGCCGACGGTGGCGAGGGAACGCTGGATGCCATGTGCCTGTCTTTGGGTGTAGAGAAAATCCCTGTTAAGGTACATGATCCGTTGATGCGCCCGGTTATGGCAGCAATAGGTTGGCACGAAGAGCGCAAACTGGCGGTAGTTGAAATGGCTATGGCTTCGGGTATTGAACGGTTGACCGCAAACGAGCGCAACCCGATGCTTACCACCACATTCGGAACCGGTGAGCTGATGAAGGCTGCTTTAGATAAAGGATGTAGGGAAATGATACTGGGCATTGGCGGAAGTGCAACCAACGATGCCGGAACAGGAATGGCAAAAGCATTAGGCGCAAAATTTCTCGATCAGGAAGGTGTTGAACTTCCTCAGGGGGGAGGCGAACTTGCCAAATTGCATAGGATTGATATATCCGGTTTGGATCAGCGATTGAAAAATGTAAAAGTCAGTGTGGCTTGCGATGTGACCAATACACTGACAGGGATAAATGGTGCATCAGCAGTTTTCGGTCCTCAAAAGGGAGCAACACCCGAAATGGTTCAGCAACTGGATGCTAACCTGGCTCATTTTGCCGGCATCGTAAAAAATGATTTGGATACAGATATTTTGCATATTGAAGGTGGGGGAGCTGCTGGCGGGATAGGCGCAGGATTATACCTGTTTACCGGCGCAGAGCTGGTTCCAGGTTTCGATCTGGTCAGTAAAACTGTTAAGCTGGAAGAGAAAATTGCACAGGCTGATTTTGTGATCACCGGAGAAGGAAGACTGGACGGACAGACAAAAAACGGGAAGACACCATATGGCGTTACAAAGCTGGCTCAAAAATACACTAAACCGGTTATTGCCATCGCAGGTCAGCTGGGAGATGGTTACAGGGATTTGTTTTCGTTTGGATTTGGTGGTATCTTTACAATTAGCGACGGACGGGGAAGTGTGGAAGACTCGATCAGGCGGGCGCCGGAACTCCTCGAAAGTCTGGGAGAACGCATATTCAGACTAATAAAAACAATACAATGATTATCCCTGACAGACTTAAAAAAGGTGATGCCGTAGCCCTGGTATCGCCTTCAGGACGAATTGAAAAAGATATTCTGGAATTAGCCGAATCGTTTTTAACGGAATGGGGATTGGAGGTAAGAACAGGAAAACACGCTGCAGGATCACATCATATTTACTCCGGCACAGTAGATGAACGTATAAACGATCTGCAATCAGCCATGGATGATCCGGACATTAAAGCTGTTTTTTGTGCGCGTGGTGGTTACGGAGCAGTACAGTATATTGATCGGGTTTCGATTTCAGAGATCAGTGATTTCCCGAAATGGGTGGTTGGTTTCAGTGATATTTCGGTTTTGCATAGCATGCTGAACCGGAGTGGTATTGCAACCATTCACGGGCCTATGCCAAAAAATTTTGAAGCGCTGATTACGGATAGAGAGGATAAATCACTGGAATACCTGAGGCAGTTACTTTTTGAGGGCAGTATTGAATATTCCTGGAAGGGTGAATCAACGCATAACGAATTTACGGTAAGCGGAGAACTGGTGGGAGGAAACCTGTCTGTTATGGCTGGTTTAAGAGGTACGCTTTATGAACCTTTTTACGATGGTAAAATCCTGTTTTTGGAGGATTTGAACGAGAACCTGTATCATGCAGATCGTTTGTTGCAGAATCTTAGACTGGGAGGCATATTTAACCGTATCAATGCATTACTTGTCGGTGCTTTTACCAATATGAAAGACTCTGATCCACCTTTTGGAAAAGACATACATGAGATTATACTGGATGTCACAAAAGATTCAGATATTCCGGTTGTATTTGGTTTTCAGGCTGGTCACCAGAAACCAAATTATCCATTGCCGTTTGGGGTGAGGATGCTTTTAATGCGTGACAATGGAATAAATAACCTGCATAATATTCTTGGCATAACTTAATTCCGTCAACGCTTTCATTTTGGTATGATCAAACTAAAAGTCAGATATAACAACATTCTGGTTTTATTTATAGGATTACTTACTGTATCCGGTTGCACTAAAAAACAGCCGGTCGATTATGTCAATCCTTTTATTGATACCCACAAAAGCCGTTGGTTTTTCTTTTCATCAGCGAGTATGCCGTTCGGTATGGTGAATCTGAGTCCGGATACCTGGACAAATGGGAGTTGGCAAAGTGGTTATTTGTACGATTCGTTATATGTAAGGTGTTTTAGTCATATACATGCCTGGCAGATGGCAGGTATTCCGGTTATGCCAACAACAGGATCCTTCCATGGAAATATGGGCATGGAGGCAGCAAAATCTCCATTTTCACATGATACTGAAATTGCCGAGCCTGGATACCATAAGCTGATACTGGACAGGTATAATATAAAAGCTGAATTGACATCAACCACACGTGTCGGTTTTCACCGCTATACCTTCCCTGACACAGATAGTGCTTATATCAGTTTTTACACAGGAGCTTTTCTTGCACATGGAGGAGTGGACTCTTCTTATGTAAAACTGATAAACCCACATGAGCTTGAGGGTTTCTCTGTGATGAGCGGCACCGTTCGCCGTAAAAAACCAACATATGTGTATTTTGTGGCTAAACTGGATCATCCTGTAATAGAATTTGGTGGATGGAGGGATAGTAGTTTGCTGTACATTGAAAAGGAAATACGCGGTAAAAGCATTGGCGCATTCGTAAGGATGAAGGCAGATGGGAAACCTGTATTGATGAAGGTAGCCATATCCTATACAAGTATAGAAAATGCGCGCAACAATATGCGGGAGGAACTGCCTGGCTGGGATTTTGACGCTACAGCAAAAGCAGCTCGCATTGAATGGAATAACATGTTGTCCGGAATAAGTGTGGAGGGTGGCTCTGAGGATCAGCGCATAAAATTTTATACCGACTTGTGGCATGCACTTCTGGGACGTCGGATTGTAAGCGATGTGAACGGACAGTACTGTGATATGACTGGTGATATACCGCAAATAAAACAAATCCGACTGGATGAAAATAATCAGCCTGTATTCCCTCAGTATAACTTTGATGCGTTGTGGGGCAGCCAGTGGAATCTGAATATCCTGTGGTCTATGGCATATCCTGAAATTATGGATGGATTCTGCAATTCTATGGTGAATATGTATAAGGATGGAGGGATGATTCCCCGTGGCCCATCCGGGGGAAACTATACCTATGTAATGATTGGTGACCCGGCAACTTCTTTTTTTGCAACAGCCTATAATAAAGGTATTCGGAATTATGACGTGAAGCTGGCATATGAGGGATTGCGTAAGAATGCATTCCCGGGAGGAATTCGCGACAGGGCGGGTTATGAGTCAGGTCCGGATCCTACAGGCGGAGGTATGAACTTCTATATAAAAAGGGGATATGTTCCTGAAGGTATCGAAACAACCGGTTATCATCAGGATGGCGCATCAATGACACTGGAGTATGCGTATCAGGACTGGTGCCTGTCGCAGTTGGCCAAATCGCTTGGGAAGGATTCGGATAAAGTGAATTTTAAAAAGCGTTCCCTGAATTACAGAAATCTGTGGAATAAAAAAGATATGCTGATCCATCCTAAAACTTTGGGTGGTGACTGGACAGAGAATTTTAAGCCGGTTGGAGAAGGGTTTAATACAGTGGGATTTTGCGAAAGCAATGCAGCCATATACACAAATTTTGTACCGCATGATATGGCTGGTTTAATCAATCTGTTTGGTGGGGATAAAAGCTACAGATATTTTCTTGAAAGTTCGTTTGAAAAGGCTCAGCCAAACAGATTTGTGGCATCTCATGGTAAACATGCTCAGAGTTGGGTGGATTATGAAAATCAACCTTCCTGTCAGATGGCGCATCTGTTTAGTTATTGCAGGGCACCATGGCTGACCCAGAAATGGGTGAGAGCAGTTAAAAGTGAGACATTTGGTGATGTAACTCCGTATGGCGGGTACAATGGGGATGAGGATCAGGGACAGATGGGAGCACTGGGTGTACTGATGGCCATCGGTTTGTTTCAGACAGACGGTGGAGCTTCAGTTGATTCAGAATATGAGATTACATCTCCAATATTCGATAAAATTGAAATTATGTTGAATCGGGATTATTATCCTGGAGATAAGTTTGAAATAATTACACATAATAACGCTACCGATAACATCTACATTCAGTCAGCCAGACTCAAAGGAAAGGAATGGAACAATTTCAGGTTCCCGCATAGGTTATTCGAGGAAGGTGGTCGTCTGGAGATTTACCTGGATAGAATTCCAAATAAGAATTGGGGTATTGTTGAATAATATTATCAACAGTAATCCCGAAGGGATAGTATTAATGTACAATGCATGTGAAATATTAACCCAAAGCCAGCGGTTTGCATTATAAAATGTGTGTTTCAATTTTTAAAGGAATACTTAAGTTTACTATGTCATCCTTTCAGGATTTTTTTTCATCCATGTATGATAACAGTTACAAAAATATCAACCTTCGGGTTTAGTAGCTTAGATCATCTGCTGGTGTTTTTTAATCCCGAAGGGATGCTATTATTGTAATAAAAGACGACCCAAATGCTTTATCGTAAACCCGGAACGGGTGATATTATTCTAACCAGTTGAATAGATACTTTTCATTAAACTCAATTCCATATTCTTTTAGAAATTCTATGTATTCCTCTCTGAAAGTCCTGATCTTGTGATGTTCTTCCTGATTTTCGATATAATGATAAACATTTTCAATTTGCGAATGGGAATAAGAGAAAACACCATATCCCTCCTGCCATCTAAACCTTCCCGGGACATACCTTCGGTTATTAATAAAATTAGATGAATTGTTTTTGATATCCCTTACCAAGTCAGATATTGGCATTGATGGTTGTAGTCCAACAAATGCATGAACATGATCCAAATAGCCGTTGACTATGATTGGTTTTTGGTTTTTCCCTTTAATGATTCCTGCAATGTATTTAAATAATTCTGCTCTCCATTTCTTATGGAGAAGGTTTTGTCTTCCCGATACTGCAAATACATATTGCACGTAAATTTTTGAGTATGTGCCAGGCATTTGTTATACGTTTTAGGTTTGTTGTAATTAAAATTATTATGTTTAGTACAATAGTAATCAATAATAAAATTATGAAAATTTATTATAACTCCTCTGATTTAATTTAATGTATTCTATCCCTATATTGTCAATTAGGGTTCTGTCATCCCTTCGGGATTTTTTTTCATTAGGACATGATCGTAGCTATAAAAATATCAACCCTTCGGGTTTATTATAAAAGGCTAGTGATGGACCTGTTCTCTACCTTTCATTATTATAATCCCGTAGCATAACTGATCGCAAACCGTGTGGGGCACGCAATCCCGAAGAGATGCCATTATTGTAATAAAGACAGCCAATATACTGTATCGTAAACCCAGAACAGTTTGCATTATAAAATGTGTGTTTCAATTTCACAGGAATACATAAAGTTTACTCTGTCATCCTTTCAGGATTTTCCTTCATCAGTGTATGATAACAGTTACAAAAATATCAACCCTCCGGGTTTTGTTGTGTAATTATTGCCGGTCTGTAAATTTGGTTTAATCCCGAAGGGATGTCAATATTGTAAAAAGGACAGTTAATATACTGTACTGTAAACCCGGAACGGGTGGTATTACTTGATACTGTTATACAATTATGAATTTTCGTATCTTTATAATTCCTTAAACTCAAACCAGATGACACAGAACAACCGTAAAAAAGGCAACAGGGGAGAAGAACTGGCCCGGATACACCTGCAACAACACGGATATCATATCCTTCATACCAACTGGCAGTTTGGACATAAAGAACTCGACATTGTTGCTGAAAAAGATGACTTACTGGTGGTTGTGGAGGTGAAAAGCCGGACCACTGATATTTTTGAAAATCCCGAGGATGCCGTATCAAAAAAGAAAATCCGTATGATTATTGATGCTACTGAAGCGTACCTCGAAACGTATGACGTGGAAATGGAGGTGCGGTTTGATGTCATAGCGGTCTTGTTTCAGCCCGGTAAAGCACCTGAAATTGAACATTTTGAGGATGCGTTTATTTCCCCCATCTGGTAAATGTAAACGCATGAAAATCTGTAACTCAAAGTCTTGATTCCTGTGTCTTGATTCTTGTGTCTTACGTTAAGCTAAGATCTGCATTCGGTTTGAATCCAGTTTTAAGAAGATAAACAGCAGGATGGTAAAGCCCCATAACGATGACCCCCCATAACTGAAAAATGGCAGTGGAATTCCAATGACAGGTGCCAGACCGATGGTCATGCCAATATTAATGATAAAGTGAAACAGGAAAATTGAAAATACCCCATACCCGTAAATTTTAGAAAACATGCTTCGTTGTCGTTCGGCTAGAAAAATCAAACGGATAAGGAAGAAGGAAAAAAGTGCAATAACAGTGAATGTTCCCATAAAGCCCCATTCCTCACCAACGGTACAAAAAATAAAGTCGGTACTTTGTTCCGGCACATATTTGAATTTTGTATAGGTTCCGTTCAGGAATCCTTTGCCTGTGAATCCACCTGATCCAATGGCGATCCGGGACTGTTTGACATTATAACCGGCACCGCTCGGATCACTTTTTATCCCCAGCAGCACTTCTATCCTTGTGCGCTGATGATCTTCCAAAACTTTTTCAAAAACATAGTTTGTGGACAAGGTGTAGCCAATGGAAATTATCAGGAACAATCCTGCAAGTGTATAAGTCCTTGATTTATCAACCAGTGCTCTGAAGAAAAGATATAACGCACTTAAAATTATAACTATGGAGAGAATAATTTTAAGATCCGGTTTATAAAAACCAAATACATTCAGGAGTAAAAGAATTCCGGTTGTTGAGGCTGCTGTAATCCCTATTCCCAGCAGAACTTTATATTTTCTCTGAGCCAGAATTCCAATTACAGCCAACGCTAATATCATGATAAGCACAAGGCTTTGTGAGTAGATAAGAGATAGAATAAAATACAAAACAGCCAGAATGGCGGCGGTAAGAAAAATTCCGGATAACCCCTGGCGGTACATTACCAGAACAAGAGATGCATACACCAGTGCTGATCCGGTATCGTTTTGGAGCAGGATCAGTACAGATGGGAAAAAAGTAATAAAAAAGGCCAGAGCCAGATCTTTAAGTCGGTTAAAACTAAAATTGAACCGGGACAGAACTTTGGCCAGGGCCAATGCCGTGGCAAACTTCATGAATTCAGCGGGTTGAAGTCTGAACGATCCGATGGCAATCCAGGAAGTAGCTCCCTTAACCTCTACTCCAACCAGCAGAACGGCCACGAGTAACAGCAAAATAGCTGCATATATGGGATATGCAAAAGCTTCAAAAAATTTACTGTCTGTAATTAATACAACCAGAGCAAGAACCACTGACGCTCCGATCCATAATAATTGCTTTCCCGCTCGCGTGTCCAGGCCTATAGTCATGGAAGGCTCATCACCAAGGCTGGATGCAAAAATACTGATCCATCCGAATGCAATGAAAAACAGGAATAACGCAATGGTTATCCAGTCCAGTGACCGTATGCTACTCTGTCTCCTGTCCATGTTCAATCAGGTTTGCATCAAACATCTCTTGTTCTTTGGCTTTATGATATGGAGGAATGCTGTCGGTAATGTATTTCTCCAGCAGTAATGTCGTTATCGGAGCTGCGTAAGTTGAGCCAAATCCAGCGTTCTCCACCAGGGTAGATATGGCAATCTGTGGATTATCAAAGGGCGCGAATGCAAGAAACACAGAGTGGTTTTCACCCTGTGAGTTTTCTACTGTCCCTGTTTTCCCTCCCATCTGCATCGATCTGTTCCTGTACCATCTTGCAGTACCATCTTCACCGGAATAAACTTCTCTCATGCCTTCCCTGATGAGTTTGAAATTTGATGAATCAACTTTTGTGTAGTGCAATTCCGTATATTTCTCCCGAACATATTTTTCATGTCCGATTGATTTTACAATGTGAGGGATGTAGTATTTGCCACTGTTGGCCATTACAACCGCTTCGTTGGCAATCTGAATAGGCGTAACCAGCAATTCTCCCTGGCCTATTGCCAGTGAGCGGATGGTGTTAGCACGCCATACTTTTCGGTAGACTTTGTCATAGTAAGAAGCTTCGGGAACAGAGCCGTTATATTCGTAAGGTAAATCAATCCCCAGTTTTTTACCGAAACCAAAGCTTCTTACATAATCAGCCCATTTTATATACTGAGACTTTACTTCGTCCAGAGTAGGCCTTTCTATGGTCTGGTAAAACGTTTTGTAAAAGAAAGGATTACAGGAAAGTTCTATAGCTGTAACTACATTTAGCGGTGATACGTGAGAATGAGAACATCCAATAGGTTTAGAGGCTTCACCCTGACAACTGAAAAGGGTGTACTGATTTATGGATTGTTCCTGAAGTGCAATGGCTCCAACCACCATTTTAAACGTTGATCCAGGGGAATAATTTCCTTGTATGGCTCTGTTTATAAGAGGTTTGAGAGTGTCTGTATTGAGCTGAATAAATGCATCTGAACGTAACCTGCCTGTTAAAACTGCCGGATCAAATGTTGGTGCTGAAACAAGGGCCAGAACTTCTCCTGTTTTGGGTTCAACGGCTACAATACTGCCAAGTTTGTTCTGCATCAGTTTTTCTGCATAGATTTGCAGGTCGATATCGATCGACAGGGTGATGTCTGATCCTGTCACCGGAGGCTGGTCATAAGCTCCGTTTTTGTATGATCCTTTTTCTCTTCCGAAGCGATCCACCAGTATCAGGCGTTGTCCTTTTTCTCCTCTGAGGAATTCTTCATAGGTTTTTTCGATGCCGCTCATGCCGGCATAATCACCGGATTTATAGAAGGGATCATCTTTGATCATTTCAGGCGTTACCTCACCCAGATACCCCAGAACCTGAGCTGCATTTGGATAGTTATAAGCTCTGATAGTGCGCTGTTGTACGTAAAATCCCGGGAATTGATACAGTATCTCCTGAAGAAAGGCATAATCTTTCGCTGAGAGTTGTGAGAACAGAATGGAAGCCCGGTTCCATGACCAGTTTTTAGCTTTTGTCATCTGTTTTTCCAACGCCTCAGGTGTTACATTTATGGCATTGCAAAGTTTTAGTGTATCAAAAGCTTCCAGTTTCCGTGGTAGAACCATTAAATCATAGGCCGCCTTATTATAGACCAAAAGTTTACCGTTTCGGTCAAAGATCTTTCCACGTGACGGGTAGACAATCTCAGTCCGGATAGTATTATCATCTGCCGATAATCTGGCTGTTTCGTCCACTACCTGCAGGTTAAACAAGGATATGATGAACGTAAGGGAAATAATTAATACGATTCCCCCCAGAATGAATTTTCTGCTATCTGTATCTCTGAAACTATTCACTGAGCAAAGTTCGTTTTGAGGTGCTCGACTGTGATAAAATTATCAGGATCAGTGTAAATACCGAAGAGTATAAACTGTAGAGTAGGGTTATCCCTGAATTTTCCATGGAAAAAGCATCCAGAAAGAAGAGCGCAACATGGTGAAGTACAACCAGAATAACCGCGTATCGCATATACCATGCCCAGCCGTATTCTGCCACCGAAGGATGCGTTCCGGGTTCGTAGTTATCCCTTGGTTCCAGAAAGGGAAGTAATATATTTCTGAGAAACCCCATAAATACTGTAGCTGCAGTATTTATTCCTGGTGTTCCCACAAACATATCAATCGTGAAACCCATCAGGAAACTAAGTAGCAGAACACCTGATTTTGATACGCTGAATGGAAGGGCCAGGATAAAAAGTATGTACAGATAGGGATTAATATGGTCCATAAAATTAATATGGTTCAGTACCGTTACCTGCAACAGAACCAGGAAAATAAAATAGATAACATATTTTGCTATGAGTCTAATCATCTCTTTCCTCCAGCACTTTTAATGAATCAACTTCCCACTTGAATTCATTTCCTATTACTTCCACAAAATATAATGACTTAAAGTCTACAGCAAGTTTAACCGTAATATCATAAAAATCATCATCCTCGTCTGAAACAATATCATGAATGTATCCTACTGTTAATCCCGCAGGGAAAATTGAGCCGAATCCCGAAGTAAATATTGTGTCGCCAATAGCCACATCAGCATGGTTTTCAATAGCTTTCAGTTTGGCATACTGATAATCTGTACCGTCCCAGACCAGAGAACCGAAAAATCCGGTTTGCCCTATTTTGGAACTTATAGCCTGTTGTGTATTCAGAATAGGTGTTACAATGGCGTAATGCTTCGAGGTGCCTTTAACTGATCCAACCAGTCCTCTGGCAGATGTTACTCCCATTTCTGCTTTCACTCCATCTGCCCATCCTTTATCTATCGTTATGTAATTCATTCTGCGGTGAACCGAATTATTAACAACACGTGCAGGAATGAAGTAAAATTCCGTTTGAGGCATGGAATCATTGAAATATGAAACGTAGGCTGAATCCTTTTTGTTATAGAACAAAAGATTCTTTAATGCAGCATTTTCAACTGATAAGTCATTATTTTCCTTTTGCAGCTGGAAATAATTACTTATAGATTTTGACTGGTCATAAACGTAACCTGCTATATCGCTTCCGGAGTTCAGAAAGGTGGCACGTTGATAAGGATTGTTGTTAAAAATGAGCAAAAAAGCTACGGCCTCAAGAAAAATAAAGAGGAAAATATTCTGAAACCGTATGAAGAAACGGATCAAATTCCGCATAAATCAGTATCCCATATTTGTTGCCTTGTGGCAGTTTAACGAAGCAGGAACTGGAATTTATCCACGTTTTTAAGCGCAATACCTGTGCCCCTGGCAACGGCATGCAACGGGTCATCTGCAATATGAACCGGTATATTTATCTTGTCGCTCAGGCGTTTATCCAATCCTCTTAACAGGGCTCCACCACCGGCCAGAAATATCCCTTTGTTTACAATATCGGAATACAATTCCGGAGGTGTTTGTTCCAATGCACTTAAAACCGCAGCCTCAATTTTAGAGAGTGTCTTTTCAAGGCAGTGGGCAATCTCCTGATATGAAACAGGAACTTCCATCGGGAGTGCTGTCATTGCATTTGGTCCGCGAACAATATAATCCTGTGGTGGATCTTCAAGGTCAGTTAATGCTGCTCCCACATTTATTTTAATGAACTCGGCAGTACGCTCACCTACTTTAATGTTATGCTGGCGACGCATATATTCCATAATATCCTGTGTCAGGTCATTACCTGCAATACGAATGGACTTGTTGGATACGATACCGCCCAGTGAAATTACGGCGATCTCCGTTGTTCCACCACCAATGTCGACGATCATGCTTCCTTCCGGTGCTTCCACATCAATACCGATCCCGATTGCTGCCGCCATTGGTTCGTAAATCATATAAACCTCCCGGCCACCTGCATGTTCCGAGGAGTCACGTACAGCTCTGATCTCAACCTCTGTACTTCCGGATGGAATACAAACCACCATTTTCAACGAAGGGGAGAATAGCCGAGGTTTTTTATTGATCATTTTAATCATCCCCCTGATCATAAGTTCTGCAGCATAGAAGTCTGCAATAACGCCATCGCGCAACGGGTGGATAACCTTTATGTTTTCATGTGTTTTCCCATGCATCTGACGGGCCTTTTCGCCTAAAGCAATAAGCTTATCGTCCCTTCTGTCCAGTGCTACTACCGAAGGCTCGTCCACAACGATTTTGTCGTTGTGAATAATAATTGTGTTTGCAGTCCCCAGGTCTATTGCAATTTCCTGAGTTAAGGAAAATAATCCCATGTTAAGTTTGTTTTTTAATGTTTAAAGTGGCGTCTGCCGGTAAATAACATTGCAATTCCAAATTCGTCACATGCTTCAATAACTTCGTTATCGCGGATGCTTCCACCCGGCTCAACGATGTATTTTACGCCGTATTCGTTGGCAGCTTCAATGCTGTCCCTGAAAGGAAAGAAAGCATCAGAGATCAGAACAGATTGTTCTATTTCAACGCCTTCCTTGAGGTTAAAACGGGGCATTGTTAAATGTCTCAGACTGTCAAGTCGGTTGGGTTGCCCCATACCGGCACCTGTCAGCCAGAATGATCCGTCTGCCTGTTCTGTTACAATTGCAATGGCATTGCTTTTTAAATGTTTGCATGCTGTAATTCCAAAACGGGCAAGATTCATTTTGTTATCTTCAAATTTTACCTTGGTTACCTGTGTAAAGTCGCTGTCCATTCCTTCATCTTCATCCTGCACCAACATTCCGCCGCTGATGGAACGGTACAGCTTTTCGCCGGTTGTTTCAGGTTTTACCGGAATTTCAAGAACTCTCAAATTCTTTTTCTTTGCCAGAACCTCTTTGGCTTCCTCGCTGTATGAAGGGGCAATGATAATTTCAATAAATTTTTTACTGAACCATTCTGCCACCTCCTTTGTGACCTCTCCGGTGAAACAAATAATACCTCCGTAAGCACTGACCGGATCACCGGCCCAGGCCAGCTCCAGCGACTTCATAATATTGTCAGTGACAGCCAATCCGCAGGGATTCAGGTGCTTAATGACAGAAACTGCCGATTTGACGTTGAGATGTGATACAGAATGAAAAGCATCACTGGCTGATTTCCATGCAGCGTCTGCATCCAGAAGGTTATTATACGAAAGTGCTTTACCCTGAAGTATTTTTGCATTTGCCAGGGAAGCTCCTTCGTCTACATTATTGAACTTAAAAAATGTGGCACTCTGATGCGGATTTTCTCCATATCGCAGCACGTGTCCGTCATTCAGACTAATACGTTTGGTATCGGCATCCTGATTGAAGTATCCGAATATGGCTGTATCATAATGTGAAGAAACAGCAAAAGCATCGCGGGCAAAAGATTTTCTTTCTTCAATAGAGCTCTGTGCCCCTTTTGAATTCAGGATATCAAGTAGTTTGCCATACTGTGCCTGAGAAGGAACAATAATGACATCTTTGAAATTTTTGGCAGCAGCCCGGATTAATGAAATTCCGCCAATATCAATTTTTTCTATGATGTCCTGTTCTGCTGCTCCTGAAGCAACAGTATCTTCAAACGGATAAAGATCCACAATAACGAGATCAATTTCCGGTATGTCGTATTCGTTTAACTGGTCATTATCTCCGCTGTTATCTCTTCTTGAAAGTATCCCTCCAAAGATTTTGGGGTGTAAAGTCTTAACGCGACCACCTAGTATTGAAGGGTAAGAAGTAAGGTCTTCGACCGCTGTACACGGGACATTCAGAGATTCGATAAAACTTCTTGTTCCCCCGGTACTTATGAGCTTAACACCTTCGCTATGTAATTTGGTAATAATTTCGTCCAGATTTTCTTTGTGGAATACAGAAATGAGAGCAGATTTAATTTTTTTATTTTCAGACATTTACACTGTTGTTAAAATAATTAAATGCAAAAATATAAAAAATAGCCAATTGATTCAACTTGTTTAATTTTTTTGTGCTTTGAATTATTAACTTTTTATTGTTGAAATTATTGGTATGTGCGGATGATTGGTGTTAAGTGTCAGTAAATAAGGGTTGTATGTGTGTTTTTGTGCATTACTGAAATGAGAATGCATACATGCAATAGTATAAACATAGCTCATTCGCTGTATATTGGAATTAAATTTGATGATTCGCAATATTTTTCATCAATTTTTTTGCAGGAATAAAAACTTAGCATATATTTGCACCGCATTTGAAAAAATGTAACACGGGCGGTTAGCTCAGCTGGTTCAGAGCACTTGGTTTACACCCAAGGGGTCGGGGGTTCGAATCCCTCACCGCCCACGAAGCTTCACTAAAATGTGAAGCTTTTTTTATGCCCTTAATATTTACTTACAGAGATTCAGCATTTTTCAGCCAAAACCCTGTTCAGCTTAAATTTATATTATTAATAAAATAATTCATTATTCAGAATTTTTTAATAGACATATCATTTTAAAGTTCGTATATTTAGCGTTCTCAGTCCCTAGTCATTTTATTTGTTATTAAACCTTTTACAAGCCATTAGGTACGAAATTATACGTTTAACTCATTTAAATTTTATATGATCATGAAAAGACTTTTTTTTACCTCACTAATTCTATTTCTTTTGTTTAGTTTTAATTCTAATGCCACAAAATGGCGGGTCAATAATACGGTTGGTATTGATGCAGATTTTACCTCATTTAAGGAAGCACATGATGCCGCAACTCCGGGAGATACCTTAATGTTCGAAGGCTCAAATTTAGCCTATGGGGATAAAGATACTTTATATAAGAAGCTTGTAATAATTGGTCCTGGCTATTTTCTTGGTGAAAATGAAATTGGAAATGATAATATTCTTCCTGCTGAACTAGGTGTACTATACGTGGATTCTGCAGGTCGGGGATCTGTCATTATTGGGATGTCAATCGTAGGAGGTTTCGATGCACTGCAAGTGGATGCAAGTGACCTGATAATTGAAAGAAATCATATTAATGGTACAATTGCATTCTGTTATGAAAAAGCTGTTCAAAACTGTATTGTCTCAAAAAACTACCTGGCCAGTATTGACACTCGTTGGAGTTCAGAGACTTTATTTGCTACAGGTTTAATTATAACAAATAATATTGCCACAGGGTCAATTGGTTTCAATGCTAAAACAACTGCAACGATTACAAATAATTTGGCAGGTAATGACATCCTTGCAGTAAATTCAGTTATCAAAAATAATATATCAGGTTACCTGAACGTCAGGGATGGATCCACATATCAGTTTAATGTTGTAAGTCATGATGCTCCGGCAGGAACAGGTAATGTTGGAAATGTTGTATGGGATGATCTTTTTGTGACAGGTGATACATCTACTGACGGGAGATATGTGTTATCTGAAAATTCTGTAGCTAAAGAGGCTGGAGAAGGTAGTGTCGATTGTGGACCATTCGGAGGAGACGATCAGTATATTTTGTCCGGCTTGCCACCAATGCCGTTTATTTATAATGTTGAAATTCCTTCAACTGCAACCGGAAGTATGGTTGTAAAAATTAATGCCAGAAGTCAAAAATAAGCGCTATGAAAAAATTATGTTTGATTTTTCTGGTATTCCCGTTGTTGTGTTTCGGACAAACACTAACACAGGGAGAGTATTTTGTAGATAATGATCCGGGATACGGAAACGGCTACTTAATGAATTTTACGCCAACAGAGTCGCTGACACTGGCCTCAGAATTTTCACTTGAGACTATTTCTCCGGGGTTCCACACCTTGTATTACAGGTTAAAGGATGATGTGAATGGTTGGGGGCAAACTTTTTATCAGAATGTGTTTGTGTCATTACCTGTCCAGAATATTACACGCATGGAGTATTTTATCGATGCTGATCCCGGTTATGGAAACGGAATCAGTCTTTTTGAAGGTTCGGCTGATGTAGTTGATATCAATTCGGTTATTTCACTGGAAAATATTGAACCGGGCTATCACGTATTATTTTACCGCTCGCAGGATGAAGGATCATGGGGTGAGACATTCCGGCATCCATTTTATAAGACGTTGACTCCAAAACTAAATGCCGTTCTCTATTCTTTTGATGATGAAGAATCTTTATATCAGTTGAATCTTAATCCTGAATTGTGGGAGGTTGATGAAGATTTTGATATTGATATCAGTTCTCTTGGCAACGGAGATCATGTCATACATATTTGGGTTCAGAATACCGAAGGAACTTTAAGTGAGGTGTGGAGCGAGAATTTCTATGTTGGTCCATCCGCTATAAATGATCCGGAGAACATGAGACTGAAGGTTTATCCAAATCCTGCTTCAGAGGTAATCCGGTTTGATTCAGATGATGTTATCCAAAGTGTGGCTGTGTTGTCATTAAAAGGCAAGGTTTTGAAATCAGCCTCCGGTTCTGTAACAGAAATGAACATATCGGATTTGCCTGATGGTTTATATCTGATGTCTGTTAAAAGCAGTAAGGGAATAACGATTCGTGCGATGGTGATAAATCATTAGTATTAAAAATGATAAAGTTTAGTTTTGTTAATGATTTAATACAAAAAATCACATTTTTATTGTATTTGTGTTTGATCAATTAAAAATTGGTTATATTTGCGCAAACAAAAAATAGGAAAAATGAAATCCGGTTACTTTTTTAACTTTTATTTTTATTTCTACTTTAAAAAGGTGGTGGGATTTTGTATACATTGAACTGAACATATATAATAATACAGAATCCCGCTGAAAAGCGGGATTTTTTTTTGTAACAGTAAATACAAAATAAAAGATGGTAAAAACAAAACAGGTAGCCATTCAGGGAATTGCAGGAGCATTTCACGAAATTGCGGCAAAAGCTTATTTCGAAAACGACGATGTGGATATAATTCCCTGTATTACCTTTAAAGATGTGTTCAACACACTGAGAAAGGATGGTTCTGTTTACGGCATTATTGCGATAGAGAATACGCTGGCAGGCAGTTTGCTTCCAAACTACAATCTTCTAAGGGAATCAAACTTTAGTATTATTGGAGAATACAAACTCAGAATCAAACACAACCTTTGTGCATTGCCGGGGCAGAAAATTGAAGATATTCGTGAGGTTTATTCACACCCGATGGCATTAATGCAATGCGAGGACTATCTGGATCAGTATCCGGCTATGCGCCTGATTGAATCCGATGATACTGCTTTGAGTGCTAAGAATGTTCAATCAGATAAAATGTCAGGTGCGGCGGCAATCTGCAGTGATCTGGCGGCCCGTACTTACGGGTTGAATATTTTGGCCGAAAGCATTGAAACCAACAAGAAAAACTTCACCCGTTTTTTGATTATCGGTGACCCGTGGAACCTTTCCGCCGATTTCGCGTTAAAAGAAGTGGTAAACAAATCGTCGGTAGTATTTGCATTGCCGCATGAGGAAGGAAGTCTTTCTAAAGTGTTAACCATACTTTCGTTCTATGGCATTAACCTTACAAAAATTCAGAGCCTGCCGGTTTTAGGCCGTGAATGGGAATACATGTTTTATGTGGATCTGACTTTTAACGATTACATCCGTTATCAGCAATCACTGGAGGCCATTAAGCCGCTGACTAAAAACATGAAAATATTAGGAGAATATAAACAAGGAAAACAATCACACGATGATTTCACCAGCTGAAAGAATTAGTAACGTTAAGGAGTATTACTTTTCGGTAAAATTGAAGGAAATCGCAAAAATGCGGTCCGAAGGAACAGATATTCTTAATCTTGGCATTGGAAATCCTGATTTGCCACCTTCTGATGCAACGATTGAAACATTACACAAGGCTTCATCGAAAGATGGTGACCATGGTTACCAGAGTTATAACGGGATTCCCGAACTACGTAAAGCTTTTGCCGAATGGTATAAAAAATGGTATGGGGTTACGCTTGATCCGAACTCTGAAATTCTTCCATTAATAGGTAGTAAGGAAGGTATTACGCATATTTCGCTGGCTTTTTTAAATCCAGGCGATGAAGTGTTGGTGCCTGATCCGGGTTACCCTACATACAGTTCTGTGAGTGAATTGGTGGGTGCCAAAATAAGGACTTACGATCTGAAAGAGGAGAGGGGTTGGTTCCCTGATCTGGATCAGCTTGAAACGGAAGGTGTGGAGAAGGTAAAGATAATGTGGATCAATTACCCGAACATGCCAACGGGCACACCTGCTACAAAAAAGTTGTTTGAAGATATTGTGGCATTTGCAAAGTGTAATGATATTCTGGTAGTGAACGATAATCCTTACAGCTTTATCCTGAACGACAATCCCATGAGTATCATGGAGATTGATGGTGCCAGAGATGTGTGCATTGAGTTGAATTCCATGTCAAAGAGCCATAATATGGCGGGGTGGCGTGTTGGAATGGCTGCGGCTAATGCCACCTTGATCAGTTATATTATCAGGGTTAAAAGCAATGTGGATTCCGGAATGTATAAACCGTTACAGCTTGCAGCTGCCGAAGCCCTGAAAGCGCCAAAAGAATGGTACGATTCCAACAATTCGGCATACGAAGTGCGTAAAAAGCTGGCCTATGCCATTATGGATCGCCTGGAATGTACTTATGATGAAAAACAGACCGGAATGTTCATATGGGCAAAAATTCCGGATCACATAGAATGTGTCGCCGATTTTGCCGACTCAATCCTGATGAAAGCTCATGTATTTATTACACCGGGTTTCATCTTTGGAGAAAATGGGAAACGATATATCCGTATATCGTTATGTAGCTCTGAGACCATGCTGAAAGAGGCATTAAGAAGAATTGATAAAAATATGTAAACAGAAATAAAATGCTTGATTTAGAAAAATTCACGTTACCGGGTCTGAATACAGAAAGACCATTGGTTATTGCCGGCCCCTGCAGTGCTGAAACTGAAGATCAGGTTATGGCAACAGCAAAAGAACTGGCATCAAGAGGCGTTCAGATTTACCGTGCAGGCATCTGGAAACCGAGAACCCGTCCGAACATGTTTGAAGGCGTTGGCGAGAAAGGTTTGAAATGGCTGAAACATGTTAAGGAGGAAACCGGCATGTATGTTGCCACCGAAGTTGCTACAGCAAAACATGTATACGAAGCTTTAAAGCAGGGTATAGATGTACTTTGGGTTGGCGCAAGAACATCTGCAAACCCTTTTGCAGTGCAGGAAGTTGCTGATGCATTAAACGGAGTGGATATTCCTGTTCTGGTTAAAAATCCGGTAAATCCCGATGTGGAATTATGGATTGGTGCCCTGGAGCGCATTAATCAGGCGGGTATCAAACGGCTTGCCGCTATACATCGCGGATTCAGTTCGTATGATAAACGTATTTACAGGAATTTACCTCAATGGCATATTCCAATTGAATTGAGACGGAAAGTACGTGAATTGCCTATTATTTGCGATCCCAGTCATATTGGTGGGAAGCGTGATTTAATTGCTCCGATTTCTCAGCAGGCGATGGACCTGAACTTTGACGGGTTGATCATAGAAAGTCACATTTGTCCTGAAAAAGCGTTGAGTGATGCCGCTCAGCAGGTAACTCCGGAAGCACTATTCGAAATTCTTTCGACCCTTGTATTACGTGACGCAAAAAAAACCACTGAGGATTTATCCATTCTTCGTCGTAACATTGATGAGCTGGATGATCAGTTGTTGGAAGTACTTGCCAAACGCATGAGGATATCACGTGAAATAGGTCAGTTTAAGAAAGAGAATAATATGACTATTTTACAGACAGCACGCTACGATGAGATTTTACAGAAAAGAGTAGAACAGGGGAGTGAACTTGGACTGAGTAGCGATTTTATGATTAAACTTTTAAAAGGTGTTCACGAAGAATCCATTCGTCATCAGGTAGATGTAATGAATGCGAAAGACTGATTATGTGCGCTTAGAAGTTTAAAATATTAGATTTTAATAACTTGAAAATTTTAAACGGATGAAAATCCTTGTATTGGGTGCCGGTAAAATGGGCACATGGATTACCGATTGCCTCTGCTTTGATCATGAAGTGGCAATTTTTGATCCGGATCACAAAAAACTACGGTTTGTATTCAATACAATCCGTATGACTGATCCAAAGGAAATTGAAGCATTTAAACCGGAGCTGGTAATTAATGCGGTGACCTTAAAGTACACCATTGAGGCATTTGAAACTGTGATTCCATATTTGCCCGAAAACTGTATATTATCCGATATCGCATCGGTTAAAAACGGACTAAAGGATTATTATAAGAACAAAGGTTTCAGGTTTGTATCCACACACCCGATGTTCGGTCCTACTTTTGCCAATATTCAGGATCTTTCTACTCAGAATGCCGTAATTATTTCTGAATCAGACCATCTTGGAAAGGCTTTCTTTAAGGATTTTTACGGAAGTCTGCGACTAAAAATTTACGAATACACCTTTAAGGAGCATGATGAAATTACGGCATACTCCTTATCGATACCTTTTTCTTCAACGCTGGTGTTTGCCGCCTGCATGAAAAATATCGAGGCGCCGGGAACCACATTTAAAAAACATATGGCTATTGCTCAGGGATTGCTTTCAGAGGATGATTATCTGTTATCCGAAATTCTGTTCAATGAATATACCTATGAGCAGGTTGAAAATATACGGAAGGAACTCCGGTATCTTCTGGATATTATAAAGGATAAGGATTCTGAAAAGATGAAAGCCTTCCTGTCAAAGGTTCGGAATAATATCAATTATAAAAAAGAGACTGTCCAAAAAGACAAATAAAAATATTTTGAACTTATAAATTGTAAGCAATCTTTCTTTTACCCCTCCAAACCTCCCCTAAAGTGGGAGACTTTAAGTCCCCTTCAGGGGATTTAGGGGTGATTTTGTAAAAACTACTCACAATCCGTAAGTAAAGATAATCCTGATATTACTTTTGGGACAGCCTCTTTTTTATCAGAACAATTTCTTTGTTTCCTGTCTCTTCATAACAAAGGCTATGCGTGATGGTATATATAAACGGAGCCAGTGTTTCTTTTCCAGCCTGGATGGGGCCGAAGTATAATAAGTCATTTTATCATCAATCCTGTTGAAGCCACCAAATTCTGTCGAATCCGTATTCAGGATAATTTTGTAGCGTCCCGGATCAATCTGTATCCCATAGTCCGTAAAGGATTCGTTAGGATTAAAGTTGAAGACAAAAATCAGGTCCTTGCGTTGGAAAATAAGAATCTGGTCTTTTTCATTGCTGCTGTGTACACCTGTATAGGCATTTGCAAATTCATCTTCAGATGATAGCAGCTGAATCATGGCTTTATCAAATGAATTAAGGAATTTATACTTCAGATTCTCATTGTCCACAAGACTCCATTGCCTGCGGGCATATTTAAAGGACCAGTTATTTCCTTCCCGTGGAAAATCGATCCATTCGGGATGGCCGAACTCATTACCCATGAAATTCAGATAACCGCCATTGATTGTTGATGCAGTAATCAGCCTTATCATCTTATGCAGGGTTAAACCACGGTCCACGGTCAGGTTCTGATCAAAAACCTGCATATGCCAGTACATCTCTTTATCGATAAGGCGGAAAATAATGGTTTTGTCACCAACCAGGGCCTGGTCATGAGATTCAGCATAATTGATGGTTCGTTCTTCTGATCGGTGATTCGTCAGCTCATGAAAGATACCGCCAACATTCCAGTTTTCATCCTGCACTTCCTTAATAATTTTAATCCAGTAATCCGGTATTCCCATGGCCAGCCTGAAATCAAATCCGATTCCACCTTCGGCTGTTGTATAGGCCAAACCCGGCATACCGCTCATTTCCTCGGCTACAGTTATAGCTTCCGGTTTTAGTTCATGGATCAGTTCATTGGCAAGTGCCAGATACGTAATGGCGTCTTCATCCTGACCGCCATTGTAATAATCTGAATATGAGGTAAAAGCCTTTCCAAGTCCATGATCGTAATAGAGCATACTGGTTACGCCGTCGAACCGGAATCCATCGAAGCCAATGGTTTCAATCCAGTAGCGGCAGTTGGAAAGCAGGAAACGCATGGTGTCTTCTTTCCCGTAATCGAAACAGAGGGAATCCCATGCAGGGTGTTCTCTTCTGTTCACGTCTTCGTGAAAATAAAGTTTGCCAGATCCGTCCAGTTTGCCTATACCTTCATTTTCATTCTTTACGGCATGGCTGTGTACAATATCCATGATAACCAGGATCCCATTTTCGTGGCACGCATCAATGAGTCGCCTCAGCTCTTCTGGTGTGCCAAAACGGCTGGAAACGGCAAAAAAGTTACTGACGTGATACCCGAAAGAGCCATAATACGGATGCTCCTGAATAGCCATAAACTGTATCACGTTATATCCGAGATCAACAATACGCGGCAGCGTTTTTTCCCTGAATTCATTAAATGACCCGACCCGTTCCATTTCTGTAGCCATTCCAATGTGGCACTCGTATATAAATGGCGATTTCCCGTTAAGAGAAGGTTGGGGTGCTGTGAATTCAAACCGGTCCTCAGGTTGCCATACCTGCGCGCTGAATATATATGTGTTTTCATCCTGAACCACACGCTTTGCAAAAGCAGGCAGACGTTCAGCCTGTCCGCCTTCCCAGTTGACAAGCATTTTATACAAATCACCGTGGTTGAGTTTATCCTTTTCAAGTATGATTTCCCAGATACCGTTTCCAACGCCATTCATCTGGTACTCGGGTAATGCCTTCCAGTCATTAAACGTACCAATCAGGTAGATCCCTGTAGCATTAGGGGCATATTCCCTGAATACCCATCCATCGTTCATTGGATGTAAACCCAACAGATTATGCCAGGCTGCACAATTCTGAAGACTGCCGTATTTGTGTATCAGCTCTAGTCGTTTGGATATAACCCGTTCGTGGCGTCCTACAATGGTATCTGTAAACGGTTCAAGCCACGGATCGAGTTTTAATAAGCCTGGTAAATGCATAATGCTGTTATTTTTTATAAAAATAGTGAGATTTTTTTACTTTAGTTTATACATCCTGAAAAGATTTATGGATTATATGTGATCAAAAATCATATTGATCTGTTTACATTTATTTAGATTTTATACATATTAAAATCCCGTTTCATAGGTCAATTTTTTTTATTTTTGTGTGAATCAATAAAACTGTAAAAAAATGAGTAAAGCACTGGTTAAAACCGACTATAATTTCCCCGGACAGAAGAGTGTCTATCATGGAAAAGTCAGAGACGTATATGATATCAATGGTGAATACCTGGTAATGATCGTTTCAGACAGAATTTCAGCATTTGATGTGGTATTGCCCAAGGGTATACCTTTTAAGGGACAGGTTTTAAATCAGATAGCAGAACGTTTCCTTGATGCAACTCAGGATATCGTTCCAAACTGGAAAATTGCTTCTCCCGATCCATCTGTAACTGTAGGTCATCGATGCGACCCGTTTAAGGTTGAGATGGTCATTAGGGGCTATCTTACAGGACATGCCTGGCGTGAATACCGGTCAGGAAAACGTACACTTTGTGGTGTCCCTTTACCTGAGGGAATGGTTGAGAACCAAAAATTCCCGGAACCAATTGTTACGCCAACCACCAAGGCTGATGAAGGACATGATGAAGATATCAGCCGGGAGGAAATTTTGGCACAGGGACTTGTTTCAGAGGCAGATTATAATTTGCTGGAGAAATATACTAAGGCATTATTTCAGAGAGGGACAGAGCTTGCTGCTGAAAAAGGATTGATCCTGGTAGATACCAAATATGAATTTGGTAAAAAAGATGATACGATTTACCTGATTGATGAGATTCATACACCGGATTCATCCCGTTACTTCTATGCTGAAGGCTATGAAGACCGTTTGAAGAATGGTGAGAAACAAAAGCAGCTTTCTAAAGAGTTTGTGCGTCAATGGCTTATCGAAAACGGATTTCAGGGGCAGGAAGGTCAGAAGGTACCGGAAATGAGCGAGGAATTCGTGAACCAGGTTTCAGATCGTTACATTGAACTTTACGAGCATATTGTTGGTGAGAAATTCAAAAAAGCGGAAGTGGAGGACGTGGCTGCGCGTATTGAAAAGAATGTGACCGATTTTATCAAAGGAATGTGATCTCCTGGATATAAGAATCAAGACATAAGATTGATAGCACGGAATACGGTTCGTGCTATTTTTTTCTGTGATTTGGAAAGGAAGGAGAAAGCCATATTAAATCCTTTAGGATACACCAATAAATCTGCGAAACTTAGCGTAAACATCTGCGGAAATCCGCGAGAAATATTAAAAAACACAATTATTTTCCTAATACATTTTTTGTAGAAATTGTGGCAACAAAGTTTTTCAGGTAAAACGGTTCAAAATAAGCCACATTTTCAAACTGTTTTTCGTTGAAAGCCTTTTCTGCAAGCACAGCAAGATATTTTGCCATTGGATGAATACCATCCACAAACTGCATATTAGGTAGTGACAGAACATTCATACACTTTTCAGCTCCATTCCCAAAAAAATATACTTCATTGTCCCGATACTCCAAAAGTGATTCCGAATCTATTACTTCTGCAACAGTTGGTTTGATCCGGTTCAGGGCTGCATCAAAAACAGCATAATAAACTTCCATTCTGCGGGCGTCAATCATTGGGCAAAACAAAGGATTTCCTGATATCGTGGTTTCGGTAATTAATCCCTGAGTTAGTACGGTATGCGTATCAATTGCTATTAATGGAATATTGTATCCGTAGCACAAACCTTTTGCCAGCGAAACGCCAATTCGTAAGCCGGTATAGGATCCGGGACCACTGCAAACAGCAACAGCATCAGGCTTCAATCCAGCCTTTTCAGCTTCACTTAGTACTTCATCAACATAAACACCGGTTTTTACAGCATGCGACCGATCTTCAAAACTTTCACGATTGAAAATTACATTTCCATCTTTGCTGAATGCTACTGAACCAACCTCTGTAGAAGTATCAATTGAAAGAATATTTGCCATGTTATTCTGTTACTGAACCTTTTTTTATAGGTAACGCGTAAGATAAATATATGTTTGCTGCCACATTCACATTATTGCTGTATTTTCCAAACCCGGGAACCAGATATGGTGTTACGTCCCTGGAAGATGTTTTAATCATTCTTTTGCCTCTGACAGTCCATCCCAGAAAAAGATTTTTTGCAATCTCCGTTTTTACGCCTACCGTGAGTTCTCCCCAAACCGAATGAAAATTCTGGTCAGGAAAGTTAAATGTTACATCTGTCCCCGTGTTATTGAGAATGATATTGTCGGCACTTTGTGTGAAATTTGCATAGGCTATCCGTATTCCCATAAAGAACATGTCACGGTCATCTTTATCAGCATATTGCAAAAAGTTGTTGTCCACTCCAAATCGAAAGAAGAGACCATTAGTATTCAGATTATAGTTGGTCTGATTCAGAGATACAAATTCATGGCCAAGTTCAAATACAGGAAAGTAGCGTCCTTTTACTTCGGTGTCAATGCTGGCTTCCATTCCGCCACGTGCTATACCATCTATATATGGATAAACATACCGGGTTGGATCAAAGCTTATTCTAAGATATCTTGTTCTGCCTTCTGGAACAACATATTTCGGGCGCTCATTTTGTTGCTCTTCTTCCTTTCCTTTTTCGTCACCTGTCCCTGAATTCATTATTTCCTGAGAAAACAGCTGAAAAGAAAATAAAATAAATAACGAAAGGCTAATATGTAATTTTAATATTCTCAATTTCAATATCTGTTGTTACGGCTTTGTTTAACCAGTAAAGTGAATCAATTTTCTGAGCCGTATATTTTACACTATCCAGCTTAAATTCCGGCACGAAACCGCAGGCTTCATCCAGAAAATCCAGTTTCATGGAATGATAAAAAACAATTACATCTGTGGCTGTATCAATGGAGTCGCCGGCTACAAATAAAAATGCGGTTGTATCTGAAGAAAGCGACAACGGCAGTGTTTTAATATAGCTCGATGCAGAACCGGAGTAATACAGTGTGTCTTCCGGGTTTTCTACCGGTGCAATGTAAATGGTGTTGACTATGCTGGTTGAATTTTTTTGCAAGGCATAATTTACACCTGCTACCGTACTGTGGTTGCATTCGTCGGTTTTATTACACGACAGCAGCAGGGCAATAATCCCGGCAACAAAAAATATGTGTGTCTTTTTTTTCAACATCAGGTGTAAAGATAGAAATTCACGTTTCAGGCGCACCAATTATTTTAACTTTTTGTCCTTCAAATTCAACGATGTCTCCATCCCTGAGTTTGGCCCGTTTACGGTATTCAGTCTCACCATTAAGCATTACCTCTCCTTCTTCGACAACAATTTTAGCATGACCACCGGTTTGAACCCACTGCATTACCTTAAGCAACTTTATCAGTTCTATGTACTCGGTTTTTAACTGAAATGTAAGCATGTGCAGAATTTTGATTTGCAAAGATAGTGGTTCTGTCCTTTAGTTTAAATCAGAATTTTGTTAATCCTTTATAATTAATATAATATTCTCCATCCACTACAGGCAGTGCCATTTCTTCATCGTTTTCCCCGTTAGCATTGGCAATGCCAACACTGGCAAAGTACATATTTGCTTTGTGTTTAACTGCCAGTTCCTGAACCTGGGCGGCAACATGAGGTGGAATAACACCCATATGTGGATATCTGGCTGTTCGAACCACAATCAGGGCTTTGTTTCCGTCAATTTCTGCCAGAATCTGAGGATTAATATCCATTTCTTTTCTGACGTTTAAAACTTTATGTCCTTTATCCACCAGATCTTTATAAACTACCTTTATCCCCAGAAAATGGAGTTCTTCTTCATTCATTCTTTTTTCGCTCATGCCGGCTTATTTTTTCTACCGGAAAATGCTCCTTTTTCCAGTTTCTGATTCCTTTTTTTAAATTGTAAATATTTGTAAATCCTTCTTTTGCCATCAGTTTTGTAGCCTGATTTGATCTGAAACCAACCTCGCAGTAAACAAATACAGGTTCTTCCTTATCCAGTGTGTCCATCGCATTGTACAGGTCCTGTTTCGTGGCTGCATGAACCGATCCGGACAGCTTATATTTTTTGTAATGTCCCATATCACGCACATCAATAATTACCGGATCTGCCACCTCCTGTAGTTTGGCATAATATGTATCAGGCAAAAGGGTTGTTATGGCTTTTGTAGTATCTGCCGCCTCTTCCTGCGCATGACATAACGGAGCAATGACAAACAATAAAAGGATTGATATTTTTAAAAATTTCATGGTCTGCAAATATATAAGATTTGTAAATAAATGCTTAAACGAAAAGCATTTCCGACATAATATGGTCAGAAATGAAAATGCCGCTTTTATTCAGTCTGATAACTTGATTATCAACGCTCAAATTCCCTGATTGAATAAATTTTTGGGCATTTTTAACAAAATAGTCCCGTTTTTGCGTCCCGAATTGTTGCTCTAACTCTTCAAGGCTGCATCCTTTCATCGTTCTCATGCGGGTGATCACAAAATCATTATACCGTGTATCTTCATCCAGATGTTCCAATTCAAAAAACGGATCACCATTATTAATCGCCGTTACATATCCCGCATTATCAGCTATATTCCATTGCCTCACCTTTCCATTATACGAATGGGCAGACGGCCCGATTCCCCAATAGATGCTTCCATTCCAGTATGATGAATTGTGTTGGGATTCCCAACCGGGTATGGCAAAGTTGCTTATTTCATACTGATCCAGTCCTGCTTCACTGGTTCTTTCAATTAAATGAGAGAACATCTCCAGAACAGACTCGTCAGCCATGGGGTGCATCCTGTTGTTTTGAACCAGGTTATAAAATAAGGTTCCTTTTTCGTACATCAGGCTATAGGAAGACAGGTGTTTCACAGGTAGCTTCAGGGCATGATTCAGTGTATTAGTCCAGCTGTCCATAGTTTGACCCGGTATGCCGTAAATAAGGTCGATAGTAAGATTTTCGAAGCCTGTTTTGTACGCATTTTCAATTGCAGTAACTGCCTGCTGTGCGTTGTGCCTCCGGTTCATAAATTTCAGTTCGTCGTCGTTCAGCGATTGTACTCCCATGCTGAAGCGGTTAACCGGCAAGGTTTTCAAGAACTTTAGTTTTTCAGGTGTCAGATCATCAGGATTGGCTTCCATGGTTACCTCTGCTTCTGTATCGACTTTCAGTTCGGAATAGATGGTATCAAAAATAGTTATAAGATACTCGTCCGAAAGCAGGGACGGGGTTCCACCACCAAAATAAATGGTTTTCAATGTTTCCCCCTTAAGAAATTGTTTGTTGTTTTTTATTTCCGTAATAATAGCAGAAGTGATTGGTTTCATCAGGTTCAGACCGGTGGATGTATGAAAGTCACAATACCCACACCGGGTCTTACAAAACGGAATATGAATGTACAGTCCTGCCATTGGTGATAAAATGTGCGTGAAATTAATTACTATGCATGAAAGATGAAAAGAATGGAGGTTAAAATATGGCAATAAAAAAGGGCTAACCTCTCGATTAGCCCCAAGTCAAAAAGACCTCAATTTACCCCACTATTACTCACTTGCAATTATTGCAGGACTCTCCAACCTGCAATGCTTTAAATATTATTTAGCTTTTTCAGCTTTTTTTTCTTCTTTGGATTCTTCTTTTTTCTTGTCACAACTTTTTTCTTTGTCGCAACACTTCTTTTCACATGCTTTTTTGTCAGCACTTTCTTTTTTCTCTTTCTTGTCTTTTTCAGGTGCCTGAACAACTACGATTTCATCCCCGTTTAGTACAGTTGCAGCTGCATTTGCCGGAACCATAAGCATCATCGAAAGAACGAATGCGGCTAAAAATTTAATGCTGTTTTTCATGTTTTGTTTTTACTTTTTTGATTATGTCTATTGCAAATATAAAACATTTATTTAGACTTAGTCAATATAATTTGCAATTTATTTTGTTAAAATTTTTGAAGCAAATATAATTCTATATATGATACGTAATAAGTAGGATATAAAAAACACATAATAAGTAGGTTATATTTTATTGTGAGAGAATATGATTTTACATTCTATAACGAATAAAATATTTTGGTATTGGTTTTGTTGTAGTTAGAATAAGTTTGAAATACGTTTTTTTTGAATAGGATTGTTTTAATAGTATTATATCTTTTATTCTAAAGTTAAACAGGAAAATTAAGAATATGAGAAATCCGTTACAGGATATAAAAGTTAAGCTTTTTTTGGGTTATCTGATTCTTGTAATTATTACAGGTTTAACAGGGTGGCTTGTATATTCAGAACTTGTACGGTCGGATAAGGAAAATGTGGAATTAAGTCCTGCAAATGAAAAAATTATCTACATAAACGGAATACTTTCCAATTTGTATACAGCCGAAGGACTTGAAAGGAATCTCTTACAAACGGGTGATTACAAATATTATTCAGGCTACCTGGAATTAATGGACAGTGTTAAAACACAAATTGATTCATTAAATACGTTAATGTTCAGTGCGTTACAAAAGATTCATGCCGACACAATTTTGAGCCTTCTGGAGAATAAAAAGAAAAATATCCAGGAACTTAAATACCTCAAGGAGAATTATTCGGCTAATGCACTTTATGAAAAAACGCTGAAAGATCTGGAAGTCAACAGAGACTCCATCATTAATTATTTTACCATCAATCAGCGACAAACAACAAAGTACGATACAACCTATGTGAAGCAGGAAAGACCTAAATTTTTTAATCGCTTATTTGGTCTTTTTAGTGATCCGACTCCAAAGGATTCATCTTTGCAGGTTAAAATAAGCAAATATATTCAGAGAGATAGTCTGTATAATGATATGAATCCTGCTGATTCTGTGGCTGCATTACTTAATTCCATTGCAAAGGAAATCAAGAGTAGAAGCACGAATGCAGAAAAGCAGATAAGCCTTAAGGAAAAGGAAATTCTGGAAAGTGACAATACGATTACGCTGCAGCTTAAGGAGATTTTATCTGTGATTGAGAATGAAGAGTTAATGCGTTCATTTACTAAAGTATACGAACAGCAGGAGCATAATGGAATGATCACGCGCTATATTGTTATTCTTGGAATGTTGTCGTTGTTTACGATATTGTTTTTTTCAATCAATATACTGCGCGATGTATCTAAAAGTCAGCATTACAGACAAAGTCTTGAAACGGCTAAAAATGAAACTGAAAAGGTTTTGAAAAGTAAAGAACAGTTTATGCTGAGTTTAACGCATGATCTTAAATCTCCCCTGAATGCCATTTCAGGTTTCACAAGCCTTATTGCAGGAGAGAAACCAAATCCAAAAGTTAAACGGTATATTACAAATATTGATCAATCCTCGAAACATATTTTAAAACTGGTAAACAGTCTCCTTGATCTGGCCCGTTTGCAGCAGGGAAAACTGAACATGAATCCGGTTCCGGTTAATTTAAACTTACTGATCGAAGAGGTTACAGAAAATTACCGGCCCGGTGCATCCAATAAAAACGTTGCTTTTACAGTACACAATAATATTCTTCCGGATCAAAATTATATAGGTGACCCGGTTAGATTAACCCAAATTTTAGTGAACCTGATATCCAATGCTATAAAGTTCACCAATGTGGGTTCGGTCGAAATAAATGTGGAGCAAGATAAACTGGATGAATCATTTGATACGATAACACTGGATGTAATCGACACGGGAGTTGGGATGGACAAAGATGAATTGCTGCACATTTTTGATGAGTTTACGAGAGGGAAAGCTAATAAGGCGGCGTTCGAGGGAACCGGATTGGGCCTTGCAATTACTAAAAAGCTTGTGGACCTGTTAAAAGGCGAAATTGATATAACAAGTTCACCGGGGAAGGGCAGTCATTTTAAGGTAAGCTTTCCTCTTGAAAGAACAGATCAGGCTCCTGAATACAGTAAAAAAGTTAAGTTAGATTCGGAATCTGGCTATAAGCAGGATATTAGTGGAATACGGATCTGGGTTGTTGATGATGATGAAATTATGCTCGAAATGTTGAAAGCTGTCCTTAAAGCAAAACATGCAAGCGTAAAAACTTTTAATGATCCGGTTCAGGCAGCTGATGCGTTTGAGACCGGTGCAACAGATCTTTTAATAACAGATATCCAGATGCCTGGTTTGGATGGCCCGGAATTACTGAAAATGATCGAGCAAAAGTCCGGAGGTAAATTCCCCGCAGTAGCCATGTCGGGAAAGGACGAGTCTGAGAATAAAAAGATAGTGGAACGGTTTCTGGCCTTTATTCAGAAACCTTTTGACCCCGATGGTTTATTGCAGATAATTTATCAAAACCTGGATAAAATAAAAAAGGACGAGACGCGCCTTAAGACGGAAATCGAATATTCTCTGGATAAGATAAAAAGCTTTGTTGGAGAGGATAAAGATAGCTTGCGGGAATTACTGACTTCCTTCGTTTCTGCAAGTAAAGAACACATAACATTCCTGGAGTCATATGCTGCAGAAAGAAATTTTGTAAAAATAGGGGAGGTAGCTCATAAAATGCTGAATTTCCTGAGGCAGATGGAAATAACGGAATTAATTCAGATTTTCAGTTCACTTGAAAATTATGAAAAACTTAAGTTGTCAGAACAAGAAATATTAGAACTCACGTTTGAAGGAATCCGTAAGATGAATCTCCTGCTTCAATCGATCCGGGAAAATGAAGGCATCTGAATTTGGTATTGCCAGAGTCTTGTTTTCAGGGTTCAATATTGTAAAGCTTAAGTTTATTATAAAGCGTTTTTCTATCTATTTTAAGTAATCTTGCGGCCTGACTTTTATTATTCCCGGCTGCATCCAACGCTTTCAGTATCAGTTCTTTTTCATTCTGACTGTTGTACAATGAAAATGCTGATTCACTGTCAGGTTTTTGATACAATTCATCGGGGATATCTACCCTGGTTATTATACCTCCCTCCGTTAGCAAAGTGGTTCTTTTTACTACATTCAGCATTTCCCGGAGATTTCCCGGCCAGTCATAATTCATGAAAATATCCCTGACCTCATCATCAAAACCACTTACATTACGGTTTAAAAATGCATTGGCCTGATCCAGAAAATGATTGGCAAAAGTCATTATATCAGCCTGTCGTTCCCTCAAGGCCGGAACTTCGATCATGAATTCGTTCAGGCGGTGAAATAAATCTTCCCTGAAATCTCCTTTTTCGCAGACTTCACGTAAATCTTCGTTTGTCGCGGCAACAATGCGCACATCAATTTTAATTTCCTTTGTGCTTCCCACGGGCTTTATAACACGTTCCTGTATCGTTCTAAGCAACTGAACCTGCGAATTATACGAGAGGTTACCAATTTCATCCAGAAATAAAGTTCCTCCATTGGCAGCCTCAAATTGTCCGACCTTATCCGTCACTGCTCCGGTAAACGAACCTTTAATATGTCCAAAAAATTCACTGGCCACAAGTTCTTTCGGAATGGCACCGCAATCCACGGCTATAAAAGGCTTCCCTTTTCGTTCACTCAGGTTATGAACTGTTCTCGCCACTAATTCCTTACCGGTTCCGCTCTCCCCAATTATCAGGACTGACATAGGTGTGGGAGCCACTAGTTCAATGTATCGTTTCAAACGTTTGGATGCAGGACTTGTACCTTCAATAAATTCTTTGTCGGGTTTATGATTTTCAGGCTTACTTACCTTATCGTGCTTTACAGTTTCGAGGGCTTCAGCTATTAGTTTCAGTACTTCATCAGGCAAAAATGGTTTTGGAATGTAATTGAAAGCTCCTTCCTTAATGGATTGAATGGCAGTATTATAGTTGGCATAGCTCGTCATCATGATAATCTGCGTTTTGGGAGAGGTGCTTTTTATGAGTTTGATGACTTCCATTCCGCTTATGTCCGGCAAACGAAGATCCGTGAGAACAACATCAAAGAAAGTTTTTGTAATAAGCTGTTTAAGATCTGAGGGTGAAAAAACGGAGGTGACTTTATGTTTATGCTTTTCAAGGTAGGTTTTGAGCATTAAACAAAACGTAACATCATCATCAATTATCAAAATATTTGCCATATAGTATCGGTCATAAAGAATGCACCAATTTAGGAATATTGGTTCAGAAGAACAATATGTATTTATAGTTGTACACTATTTAACAAAAAAACCTCTGCCGGAGGGCTCCGGTCAGAGGTCATGGATACCTGTTATCCTGATGATAATTAAGATGATTTGGGTACTTTTTATGAAGTTTACTCTTCTGTTGGGTTTGATTGTTCTTCTTCAGAACTATCCGAATTCAAATCTTCTTTCTTAAAAACTGTCCCTTCTTTATCAAAATAAAGGGCCCATTTTGCATCTTCCTTACTTACATCAACTTTGTAATTTCCGTCACTTCCCAGATAATATTTATCTATGGTGAAGTTTGAAAATTTTTCGCTTAATGCCGTTGTTATAACTTCAGGAACATCATCTTTAGTAATTTCCTGATAGGTTATTTCATCCGGTGCGGTAGCTACAGGATTTTCATCAATCATTGCGTTGCTTATAGTTGGTACTGATAATCCAAGGGTTAACACAGCTGCTGTTAAAATCATTAATTTTTTCATAACTCAAATTTTTAATTAGTAATTGTTATTCTTTGATCAGGTATATGAAAAGCATGTGCCATAAATTAGTGTTCAGGTTCTTGCAGAGATTAAATTGTAATAAATCAATGGATTAAAAATTATTTGATGAAGTCTTTATGGCATACAGAAAAAACCAATCAGTTGTAGATTCATCATGATCCTGTAGATAATTTCTACAGGAAGCAGCTTAAAAATTCCGGATCAGAAAAATAGGAGTGAAACGGCTATTCCGGTAAAGACGACTGCAGAAATGATGTTCATGTAGCGTGAAAATCCCTTATGTTTTCGAAGCATTTCACCAAATGCTCCTGCAAAATAACCGGCTGCACCGAACACAAATACTACCTGAACTGCAAAAATCAGTCCTAACACAATAAATTGAAGCATAACCCTGCCATTATCAGGATCAACAAAACGTGGAAGGAAAGCAATAAAGAACAGGGCAACCTTGGGATTCATAATATTCATAAGGAATCCACGCCAGAACAGATTCTCTTTTTTCCCATTTGCTGCGGATATATTCAGGGTATCGTTTCGGTGTCTGATACTTTGAAAGGCCAGGTAGAGCAGGTATAATGCGCCGGCAATTTTCAGAATCCAGAATGCAAGCGGCGAAGTTTTAAATAAAACCGACAATCCTAATGCCGCTGCTGTTGTATGAACCAGGTTCCCGCTCGCAAGGCCTATGGCCGTTGTAGCGCCTGCTTTTTTACCGTTCGACAATCCCTGGGTAATGGTAAATATAATATCAGGACCAGGAGCCAGTGTTATAAGAACTGAAGATCCTAAAAAGAAGAGCAGGGAAGCGAGGTCGAACATCAGATCAGTTTTTTAATGCATTTGGTTTCAATTCTTCTGCGACCCACTTGTAACGGGGTTCAAAGTCAAGAATCTCATCAAAAATACGAATTGCATCAGAATTATCACCTTTTTTAAGCAGGGCTGTCCCGTAATTTGTTTTAGCCATAAGGTAATACCAGCTGTTTTTCAGGTTCAGAGTATCTTTTTCCAAAATAAGGATAGCTTTGGCATATGCCTTTAAAGCCAAAGGTTTATCTCCTCCGGAAAAAGCAGGTGCATAGTATTTGCCGTTGGCATATTCCATCAGGACATACGGATTATTTTCATCCAGTACCATCGCTTCTTTGATATACGAAAAACTGCGTGGACCAAGAAAAGGCGCTTTGTAGGGAGCAATACCAATTTTGAACCCTGTAAAAGCCGATTTGTAGGCCCAGTACCGGGCAATTTTATCATTTCGGTTCATTAAAAGGTCCAGATTTTTTTCAGCAACTTCCAGAATCTGTTCGGCTTTATCATCCTGCTCTGCACCAATCAGATAACCAATTAAGCCATACTGAATCTCAACAATGTTTTCAAGTAATGTGTAAGAAGGCTGGGCTTTATATTGTTTTTCCATAGTACTTAAAACAAGCTCCCATTTTGTCATATCGCCTGAAATGTAAGCGTTGTAAATCTCAGCTTTGAAATTTTGGGATTTCAGAAACGACGTAAAATATAAAAGCAGGAATATGGCAGTTATCTGTTTCATCTTAGTTTATCAAGTGTTTCCTTGTATACTCTTAAAGCCCTTTCACGGGCTACCTTATGTTCCACAATTGGCTGAACCATATATGTATCATCACCTAACCACTGTTCAATATATTTCCCGTCAGGATCAAATTTTTTCGTTTGCGATTCAGGGTTAAAGATTCTGAAATAGGGCGCTGCATCACATCCTGTTCCTGCCGCCCACTGCCATCCACCATTATTGCTCGAAAGTTCGTAGTCTGTCAGCTTTTCTGCAAAAAAAGCTTCTCCCCATCGCCAGTCAATTAAAAGATGTTTAGTCAGGAAGCTGGCAACAATCATCCTGGCCCGGTTGTGCATATAGCCAGTACGGTTTATCTGGTTCATAGCAGCATCTACGATGGGATAACCTGTTTTTCCGTTACGCCACGCTTCGAATTCTTTTTCATTGTTACGCCACGGAATATGGTTGTATACCGGCTTAAAGGCGCCGTCAACCACATACGGGAAATGCCATAAAATCATCATATAAAACTCACGCCATATAAGTTCATTCAGATATGTTTTATTTAATCGCAGAGCAGTCCCGGCAAGTTCACGGATGCTTATGGTTCCGAAGCGGAGATGAACTGAAACCCGCGATGTTCCGTCCTGCGCAGGAAAATCACGCGTTTTATCATAACCACCTATAATATCTTCATCAATATGAGCTGGCAGAACCAAATGATCAGTCTCTTCAAAACCAATATCATGCAAAGACGGCAGAGGTGTTGGTTCAATTTTTAAAAATGAATCCGTATGGTCTTCGCAAGGGAAAGATTCCAGGTTTGTATCTGTCAGATTTGATAACCACTTTTTACTGTAAGGTGTGAAAACAGTATAGGGGGCATCGTCATCTTTTACCACCTCCTGTTTTTCAAAAATTACCTGATCTTTAAACGAGAAAACTTCAGCTCCGTTATTCTTTGCAAGTTCTTTTACATCCTTGTCTCGCTGAATGGCATCCGGTTCGTAATCGCGGTTGAACCAAACTGATCTGATGTTATATTCCCTGAACAGCTCCCTGTAAATTTCAACCGGTTTCCCGTGTTTTACAAGCAGATCCGAGCCGGCCTTGTTCAGTTTTGCCTTGAGTTCAGTTATTTTTTCATGAATAAACGCTACACGTCGGTCGGATCTGTTATCAAGTTTTTCCAGAATATCAGTATCAAAAATAAACAGTGGCATTACCGGTAAGCCAGACCTGAGAGCTTTAAAGAGGCCATGGTTGTCGTGTAAACGCAAATCTCTGCGAAACCAGAATATCGCAATATTTTGTTGTTGTGTCATCAGATTTTAATGTTTCTCCCTTTCCATGAATAATCTTGACGGAGCCTGAATATCAGAGCCCGGATCACGACTATGATAAACATAAGCTGGCGGGGAATGATCAGAAGCCATGCTTTTAATATGCTTTCCCGTGACATTCTTCCAACTACAGCTTTGTAAACCAGAACTCCAATGAGGTACATCGACAAAAACCTGAAATCAGGCATCATCAACATGACAACAAGTCCAAATGTTGTAACCAGTGCGTGGAACACGGTAAACGGAATGCTGTTGCCAAAAAAACGGATGACATTTTTGGCAAATCCGTTGATGGCTCCTGTTCCGTTATTGTACATACGGCAGGCAATATCTTCTCCACCCAATAAGGTAATGCAGGGAATATTAAACTTTTTAAACAGCTGCATAATGGCTATGTCTTCCACAGGCTGATCTTTTTTCCACCAGTGTGGCTGGTGTTCCATGTAAACCAATCGTTCAAACAACATAAACTGGCCGTTTGCACCACTAAAAACAGGGCGTCTGCTTTTCCTGACAAAAGCAAGGGGGAGCAGTGTTAACAGTATATCGTACATCAAAGAAACTGTTAACTGCTCACCGATGGATTTTTTAATCTGATGTGGGAAAATGGATAACAAGCCTGCTTTTTTGTGCTGTAAATAGCCGACAGCGCTGGAGGCCAGATAAGCTTCAGGACGTACATCGGCATCTATAAACATTAAATAATCTCCATTGGAGGCTTTGGCAAGCTGATAGCACGCATGATTTTTTCCCAGCCATCCTTCAGTTAGTTTTTGTCCTTTTATCAGTTTTATCCTGTTGTCAGCTTTTAAAAAACCGGTAACTATTTCTGCTGTCCTGTCATCGCTTTGATCATCATACACCAGAATTTCCATGCTTCTGTATGTTTGTAAAGTTAAAAGTTTCAGTAGCGAACCAATGTTGTCTTCTTCATTTCGTGCAGGTATCAGAATGGAAATCAGCGGTTCATTTTCGGGAACAAGGCGAATAAGGTAGGGTTGTACGGCAAAATTATACAGTACAACCACGTTGCGGATCAACAGATAGAATAATATGATTACAGCTACAGCAATCATACATTATATAGTTTTAGTTGGTTTTTGCATTCTGCCAAAAAGCTGCTGTAAGCATCTTCCATCGCACGAATATCAGAAAACGATTTTGCTTCAATGCTTTTGTAAAAGGAGAATAAGGTTGGCTTTTTATGTGAAAAATACTCTGTCAGGTTGACCACGAACATCAACTGAAGATAATCCGGTGACCGTTCAATGATGCGCATAATTCCTTTTTCAAAATGCAATTTGTTCTGGTTTTGTGGTCTGATCTCTCCTTCCGGGAAAAAGAAGAGGATATTTTCCGGGTCATGCATCAGTTTGGAACAGTACTCCAACATTGTAATGATATCCCTGCTGTTTTTCGTAATCCCTGCAGCTCCAAGTTTATTCAGAAACATACGCGGTTTAAGCTGCTCATCCAACATCAGAATATGAAATTTTTTCTGCAGCTTTTTACGGTTTAATTCCAACATCCAGAATCCGTCCCACCAGCTAAAATGATTTCCAATAACGAGTGTGGGCGCACTTTGTCTGCTATATCCGCAATCCAGATATTTGACCTGATGGAAGTTTTTTTTTAGAATGCGGTTAAGATACCACTTAAAAAATTGTTCATATTGTTTATGATGACGGGCTTCTATCATGGATCAGATAAAAAGAATTACAATATTCAGTACCAGGAAGAAAAGGAAAAGCATAAAAAAGAGCGGACCACCCATTTCGTTCATCAGTTTCACTTTTGATAAGGTCATAAGCGATGAAAATATCAGGGCAATACCAAACCATGCCAAATAATTCTGAAGCGGAACCTGGATGGCTTCCCAGCTCCAGAAGCCAAGTTTTATGGCCACCGGTTCAAGCACAATATCGAATGCTGTAACCAATATGGCAACAACAGGTACTTTAATCCATTCCGATGTATCCCAGTATTCAACCATTGCACGGGCAGTATAGATGAGGAGTAACCAGTTTAATCCAATGATCACAGGGGTTCCCATTAGTTTCGGACCCAATACTTTTCCGTAACTGTAAGTTCCGAAAATAATGCCGGTTTTCACTCCTATTACTTCAATACTAAAACCCGCAAGCAGTATAAACAGTGAGACTAAAATCATTTTAAGGTTCCGGTCTCCATCGTGATAGCGTATTGAACCAATAACTGCCAGCAGGATAACGATCGGTGTCATTGCCTGAAAGACAGGTCTGGAAAAAGGGATGGCAAATCCAATTATTCCCACCAGTAAAACTGATGAAATGGATCGGATGGCCTTCGATGGTTCCGGTCTCGGAAGAGCTATTCGTTTTACATCCATAACTAAATTGGTTAAATGCTTTGATTTATGAAATATGTCTCTACCTCACTGGCTACAATCTTTGCAGAAGCAATACATAAGGGGATGCCACCACCCGGATGAACACTTCCGCCGGTAAACCATAAATTTTGGAACTGCGTACTGAAATTTGCATGCCGGTTAAATGCTGCAAACATGCTGTTGGAACTGTTTCCGTAAAGCGCCCCCCTGAAAGAAGAGGTGTTACGTTCAATAGTTACCGGATCGGCAATGTTTTCAGTCACAATATGTTCGCTTATGTTCACGTGTAGCAATTTATTAATTTTTTTTTGAATCATTGTTCTGGCATCCTCTCTTAATTGATCCCAATTATGATTCTGATTAGCCGGAACGTTGATCATTACAAACCAGTTCTCACAGCCTTGAGGAGCATCGTCATTGACAACTTTTTTACTGATAAAGATGTAAACCGTAGGATCGTGATACAAGGTTTTGTCTTTGAAAATTGCTTTGAATTCAGCTTTGTAGTCTTCTGCAAACAGGATGTTGTGAACATCCAGATTGCTTTCAAAATCAACTCCCCAATAGAAGATTAACGCCGACGAGGACAATTCTTTATTAATAATTGATTTTGGTGGTCTGATTCCTTCAAACATATTCATGTATACCGTTCTGACATCTGCATCACTGACAATAATATCTGCATCTACTTTTTGATCCTTGCATACAATTCCTGATACACTTTTGCCTTCGGTCAGAATTTTTTCGACCGGGGTGTTTGTATGAATTCTTACCCCTACTTCAATTGCCAGTTTTTCCAGTGAAAGTGCGATCGATCGTATGCCTCTGTCCGGGAAATATGCGCCAAGATTATGCTCCAAATGGGCTATCATGTTTAAAGTGGCTGGTGCTCTGAATGGGTCAGAACCATTGTATGTAGCATACCTGTCGAAAATCTGTACAAGTTTTGGGGAATTAAAAGCCTTTTTATTGCGCGTGTGCATGGTTTTGATCGAATCCAGCTCATGCAGGTGAAATAGCATACCCCTGAATTCTTTTTTTGTAAAATTCTTCCAGCGTTGAAAGGCATTGAACAAAAAAACCGGAGAAGCAGTCTTAAAAAGCTTTCGGTAGCGTTCCAGATAAGTTGTTAGATTTTCCTCCGGCTCATTTAAAACATTGTGCACCTCATTCTTGAACCGGTCAGTATCGGCCCATGCATTTACAACTGTGCCGTCCTGAAAAATATAACGGCAGGAGTTTTCAAGTTTTGTATACGAAAAGTAATCACGGGGATTTTTACCAAAAAGTTCAAACAGTTCATCACTTAATTCGGGAAGTGTAAAAAGCGACGGGCCTGTATCAAATCGAAATTCCTTTGACCGGATTTCTCCCATTTTACCCCCAATGGTTGAGTTCTTTTCAAAAAGTTCTACATCCAGACCGGCCTTCTTAAGTCTCAGGGCTACGGCAAGGCCCCCTATTCCACCACCAATGACGAGTGCTTTTTGCATAAGGTTACGATTGACATCCAAATATAAACATTTAACAGATGAAAATACTGGAAGTTTGTTTAAGGAATTCCGAACATTTCATAATAGTTGCAAAACATGGTGCAAATTTTACAAATATTTGATATATTGTAAGTTGTGGATTTAACAAAGGTGTGCATATGAGTGTTTATTACAACAGCAAAACCTTTATATGAGTAAAAAAGTATTAATAGTAGGTAGTGGTTTGGCTGGACTGGCATCAGCATTACGTCTTGCATCTAAAGGGTATGATGTTAAGATTCTTGAGAAAAACAGTCGGGCCGGAGGGCGTTTAAATCGTTTGGAGGTTGATGGTTTCAGGTTTGATACCGGACCGACATTTTTTAGTATGAGCTACGTGCTGAAGGAATTTGAAAAAGACACCGGTGTTCAGCTTGATGTTGAACTGTTTCCTTTGGATCCGCTTTATACAGTTCGGTTCAGAAATGAAAAAGCGGTGTATAAACTCTATAAGGATCCTCAAAAGATGATTGAGTCTATCGGACATCTGGAGCCTGATTTCGAAAAAAAATATATTAAATACCTGGAGGATACGGGTGAATTATTCCACGATACCTTCGATGTTATTGTTAAAAGGAATTTCAATTCGTTCTTAGCTTATGCGATAGGACTGTTACGTGTTCCGCCCAAACATTTGCCTAAGTTAAGGCGCAGTTTCTGGGAAGAGGTGGACCGGCGGTTTGAATCGAAGGAAATTAAGCAGATTTTTTCACTTGTGTCTTTTTTTCTGGGCGGTACGCCGTTTGACACTCCTGCCTTATATTCCATATTGTCTTATTCTGAGTTTAAGCACGATGGATACTTTGGGATAAAAGGAGGAATGTACGCTTTGGTAGAGGCGATAGAAAAGGAACTCAGGAAGTTAAATGTGGAAATTGTATACAATTCTGAAATCGTGGATTATCAAGCCAATGGAAGCAGAAATCTTCATGGGTTCGTAGATCAGAACGGAAAAGCATGGGAAGCCGATCTGATGATTGTAAATTCCGATGCAGCAGCCTTCAGAGGGCAGGTCTTTAAACGATCCGGATTTTCTGAAGAAAAGCTGGTGAAAAAGCAATGGACCATGGCTCCGTTTACCATCTATGTTGGTATTGAAGGAGAGGTTCCCGGACTGGAAAAACATAATTACTTTTTGGGGCAGGATTTCAGGGATTATGCTGATACCGTCTTTACATCTGCATTTAACGGGGAGCAGCCATATTATTATGTAAATGTCCCATCCATGAGTGATCCTACGGCTGCACCAGAGGGACATCAGGCATTGTTCTTTTTATGTCCTGTGCCTGATTTAAGATTCAAAAACGACTGGACAGATGAAGAGCAATTTGCCGATCGTATTATAGATGATTTTGTAAAACAAACCGGATATGATATCCGGCCACATATAAAAACCAGGACCATCTACTCGCCTGAGGAGTGGGAGAGGCAGTTTAATCTGTTCAGAGGGAGTGGTCTTGGTCTTGGGCATAAAATCAGCCAGATGGCCTGGATGCGTCCCGCCAATCGGGATGAGAAATTCAGGAATGTATTTTATACCGGTGCATCTACCATTCCGGGCACCGGGTTGCCAATGACTTTAATCAGCTCCGCGCTAACCGTTGAACAAATTGACAAACGTTATGGATCTTTATCTTAAAAACGCTCTGGATTGCAGCCGGAAAACAACGCTTAATTACAGCACTTCTTTTTCTTTGGGTGTCAGGTCTCTCGACTATGAAACGCAGAAAGCTATTTATGCTATATATGGTTTTGTACGGTTCGCAGATGAAATTGTTGATACCTTTTACGATCAGGATCAGGAAGCTGTATTCAGTGATTTTGTACAACAGACTGATGAAGCTATTACAGCGTCTTTCAGCACCAATCCGATATTACACAGTTTTCAGTGGGTGGTTCACAAATATGATATCGATCAGGCATATATTGATGCCTTTTTGAAAAGCATGGAGATGGACCTGAAAATGACCGTTCACGACAAGAACTCGTTCGATACTTACGTATACGGATCCGCTGAGGCTGTGGGGTTGATGTGCTTGTGTGTATTCTGTGCCGGTGACCGCGAAAAGTTTAGCAAACTGGTCAGTCCTGCCCGCAAACTCGGCTCAGCTTTTCAAAAGATAAACTTTTTACGCGACCTGAAAGACGACTTCAAAGACAGGGGGCGTAATTATTTCCCCGGAGTGGATTTTAATCGATTCGATGATGATCTCAAACACAGGTTGGAAACTGAAATTCAGCAAGAGTTCGATGAAGCATTTGAGGGAATTCTGGCATTACAATCCTCAGTCAGGCTTGGGGTTTTACTTGCATATACATATTACAATGAACTGTTAATCAAAATTAAGAGAACACCGGCACATGCAATCATGAACAAGCGTTGCAGGATTTCGGATCAATACAAAATGTGGTTGCTGTTTAAAGTGTTAGTAAAGAACCAGATTTATAGTATCTGATATTAAGCCTTATTTGTAAAAATGGCATCCACAGCTTCGTACGATTTAAGGTCTCCAATATCATATCTCGATCCGGTCATTGGCCAGGCGTACACATCTGTTTGAGAGCTTAGCCAGCCCGCAAGGTTCCCCGGAGCATCAGGTTTGCAACCGTTGTCCACAGAAGTTTTAATTAAGGGGAAATCTTTTTTCATATATACATAAAATGGTGGAACCGCCCAGTGAGATGGAGGGTTCTCTGGCTTTTCGTGAAGCTTGATAACCTTGAAATCATTATCTGCTTCCAGCACTCCGGTTTTTTGTAAGGCCGGAACCGAAGGTTCATGGTGACAACAAATACAACTCCGGTTTTTTGATATGGCATACCGGATAAATTCACCGAATGAAAAATCCACCACGTTGTCGCCTGCCAAAACCAAGAGATCCTTAACCTCATGAAGTTTTTCGATGGTAAACAGTATATCTTTTACTGCTCCGAGACGGTTATTGTTGTTGGTGGTCCCGTCGTTCAGCAATAGGATTTCTTTTGGGGATCCGGATTTTGTTTTCCAGTCTACAAAATGCTGATAAAACGTATCATTGGAAACTACAATAATCCGGTCGATTTCTGCAATTTGGTCCAGGTCGTCAACCAGCCTGTCCAGAATGCTTCTCCCGCCAACTTTTAATAACGGTTTTGGAAAATTTTTTGTTAAAGGGTAGAGGCGTGTGGCATATCCCGCAGCAAGTATCAGTGCATCCATATTATTTAATCCTTCTGGCGCCATCGGCTGTTTTACATACATGAACCGAATACTTTCCGGTAAGTTCAGGGAACTTCTCCAGGTATCTTCTTGACACGGATTCTGTTATTTCGTCCCGTTTAGCCGGATCACCGATGGCAATACAACATCCTTTAAATCCGGCGCCACTGAATCTGCCACCATAAATTCCCGGTGTGGTTTTCATAATGTTATACAGTTCAATGGTTTCTTCACAGCCCGATTCCCATTGTGTGATCGAACTCCAGCCCGATTCAAACATGATTTTTCCCAGCTTTGCGATATCGCCTTCTGCATAAGCTCTCACCGCATCGTCCACACGATCGTGTTCCGACATAAAATGAGCAGCCCTTTTTGACAAAGGCTCAGGGAGTTTATCTTTCCACTTTTCAAATACTGTTTTATGTACCATGCGAAGCCGCATATCTTTCACCACGGTATATGGCAGACCTTCGTAGGCGTAAAGACTAAATGCAGCCACTTTACATTCATCAGTTCGGGTATTGTAGCCTGTATTGATTAATGTCCGGGTTAGCCCGCTGAAAAAGATAAACAGATCAAATTCCGGCATGTTTTCCGGTGATGGGATCAGTTTGTATGAGTTATCCCGTGTATCAAGATATAGCAGGTTATCTTTCCTGCATAATACTTCACAACTGTGGTCCAGCGTTCCGAGGTTCAGTCCGATATATTCTTTTTCTGCTTCAAATGCAGCCTGGATCAATTCCTTTTCGCTGAGTGAAATGTGATTGACATCAGCCAGCGCCATAATATAACACAACAACACTGCTGCTGATGATGAAAGACCTCCAACAGGAAGGGATCCTGAAATAAGGCCCTGAATTCCGTTCTCAAGTTCGTAGTTTTTTGAGAGGGAATATATGGCTGCTTTGACATAACGTCCCCACGTGGTTGGTTTTTCGCCCAGGTCGTCCATTGTAAACAGAACCTGTCCCTCAAAATCGCGGCTGAAAAGGTTAATTATGCCGTTTTTTGTTGGAATATAGTACAGATCTACACCGTGATCCAGGGCAAAACCGGTAACATGGCCGTGCTGATGATCTACATGTGCACCTACGGGGCAAATCCTGTATGGACTGTATGCATGCCGAATAATGGACTCATCTGTATCCGGGAATAGAGTTTGAAATGTCTTTCTCATAACGTTCTGTTTTTACACAGGTGAGTACAAATAAAGTAAAAAACGGTTGCATTATCTTACTTTAAGGTGTAAGTATTTTCCATATGATAAATTGTGCTTCGATATACTCAGAAACCATGCGTGACGTGTTACAGGTTACAGGTTACGTGTTACAGGTTACAGGTCAGGAGTTACCAATAAATCTTTTATCCTGATACTTGATTCCTGGTACCCGATTCTTTTTCTGTAATACCAATTTAATGCCGTTTTAACCTTATTATAATCCTGAACTAATAATTTGCATATAAAATTACAGCTATGGACAGATTAAACAGAATATGGAATACGGGGGAGCAGATTAAGTTGTCTTCTGACAAAGAGAATATGATATCAGTGGAAAAACTTGAAGAGGAGGTTAGAGAAGCATGTACGGTAAGAGATAGTATTGGAATGGAAGTGTTGAATTTCTCCGGGGTGTCATCTCTCGCCATTGAATCACTGATTACGTCCTGTACATCCTTCGATCAGAGCCTGGCAGTTGTCAATAATTCATCAAGGGGAACGTTTGTGAAGCAGATCGCAGCTATAAATAAGGTTCATTTTAAAGAATTGTACTCCGCTGATTCACAGATACCGGAGCTAAAAGAACTTGAACGGTTTCTGGCAGCAAATAAAAGTTTACGCTATCTGATTCTTCCTTTGATAAGTATCGAAGGTCTGGAAAAGAAATTATTACAGTTGTCAGATCTATTGAGCGAGTATAACATTGGTTTGCTTGTGGATTATTACGGTAAGCTGGAAGGGCTAAAGATAAAACTTTTGAAATACAACATTTTATGCATTTCCATCACCCCTTTGGATTATAAATTTGGTTTGGTTTCTTCTTCGGTGTTAGTGGCTCAGCGCAGGTTTCTGGTAAGCTGCGAAGGCAATGCAAAAACATATTCCCTGGATCTTTATGCCGCATGGCAGAAAAAACTGTGGAATAATGATATGGTGGTTTAAGATTTAAGAGAAGAACCCAAAATAAAAGGAGTACTCTTTATAACAAATCTTAATTAAACCTGTACCTGTCAAAAAGTTGTTATCTTTGTTTTTTCAAACAAAAACTGCATGTTAAAAGACAAGGTAACGTATTATAATGAAGTTTTGAAAGATAAGACTCCACAAGAGGTGTTATCTTTTTTTTATAACGAATTCAGGGACAAAATTGCATTGTCATCCAGTCTGGGTGCAGAAGATCAGGTGTTGACGGATATGGTTGTGCACCATGCAGGAGGAATGAAAATATTTACGCTTGATACCGGAAGGTTATTTCCCGAAACATATAGTCTGATTTCAAGAACAAACGACAAATACGGCATTAAAATTGATGTCATGTTTCCGGATTATAAATCTGTAGAACAGATGGTGAAGGAAAAAGGGATCAACCTTTTCTATAACAGTATTGAAAACCGTAAACTGTGTTGTGGGATAAGAAAAATTGAACCATTAAAACGGGCTTTTAAAACACTCGATGCCTGGGTATGTGGTTTGAGAGCTTCTCAGTCAGTTACACGACAAAACATTCAGGTGGTGGAATGGGATGAACCCAACGGATTATTAAAGATTAATCCCCTTGCAAACTGGACTGAAGATGATGTTTGGAATTATATTAAAAAGAATGGGGTGCCGTACAATGCACTTCACAATAAAGGCTTTCCCAGTATTGGCTGTCAGCCTTGTACTCGAGCCATTGCAGAGGGTGAAGATATCCGGGCCGGAAGATGGTGGTGGGAGAATCCCGAAACAAAAGAATGTGGTTTGCATAAACGGTAGTTTTGTATGTTTACTTCAATCCTGATCCTGATTTCAAGTTTAGCCCTTCTGATCATTAGCGGACACGGACTGGTTAAAGGCAGTGTAAGCATTGCTTCCAGATTTCATATATCCTCGCTGGTTATAGGAATGACAATTGTGGCATTTGGCACTTCAGCACCAGAACTGATTGTTTCGCTGAGGGCGGCAATAGATGGGCATCCTGATATAGCTGTGGGTAATGTGGTAGGATCTAATATTGCCAATGTTGCCCTGGTGCTAGGATTGACAGCGATAGTCATTGCACTTCCTGTAGTATCAAAAAGATTGTTTTCGGACTGGTTGTTTATGATGATCAGTTATTTCTTTTTGTGGTTGTTTTTTCAAAGCGGAACCATAGAAAGATATCAGGGTGTAATTATGGTAGTGGCCATTATCATATTTACCTGGCGTGCCATCAAAACATCCATGTCAAGAAATAAAACTGAAGAAGAAAAAGTTGATAAAACATACCCTGTATGGCTGGCAATAGTCATTGTGCTGGTAGCATGTGCAGGACTGGCATGGGGAGCCGATTTGCTGGTTAAATCTGCTTCTGACATAGCTTCTTCACTGGGCGTAAGTGAACGGGTGATATCAGTTACAGTTGTAGCATTCGGGACCAGTGTTCCGGAACTGACAGCATCTCTGGTAGCAGCGTTTAAAAAGGAAACAGAAATATCAGTGGGCAATATTGTAGGTTCTAATCTGTTTAATATTCTTGTAGTACTCGGCATAACATCTGTCATTCATCCGATACCGGTAGATTATATGGCATTCAGGATTGATTTGTTGTGGATGGCCATCCTCGGAATATTACTAATGCTGGTTATTTATCCGTTCAAGGCAAATCTTACAGCATGGAAAGCAGACAGAGACATCAAAATCTTATCGGATTTAAGAAATGGCATGTTATCTTTTTGGGGCGGAGTGATGTTGTTTTTGCTTTACATCGTTTATATTGCAATGCTTTTTTAAAAGACATAAGACATAAGATGTAAGACGCAAGATGAAAATATCTTGATTCCTGTGTCTTGATACTTGATTCTAATAATAATATGAAAGAAAAAAAACAGGAATTGCTGGATAGAAGGTATCTTAGGATGGCAGGTATCTGGGCTGAAAACTCCTATTGTGAAAGGCGTCAGGTTGGAGCCTTGCTTGTAAAGGAGAAGATGATAATTTCAGACGGATACAACGGCACACCGTCGGGGTTTGAGAATAAATGTGAAGATGAGAACAATACAACAAAACCTTACGTTTTACATGCTGAAGCCAATGCGATTACGAAAGTCGCAAGATCCAATAACAGCAGTGACGGAGCCACGCTTTATGTGACTTCTTCTCCATGTATTGAATGTGCTAAACTTATTATTCAGGCCGGTATAACGCGGGTCATTTATTCGGAAGAATACAGGCTGAAAGATGGCATCAACCTGTTGAAAAGAGCAGGAATCGAGGTAAAATATATTGATATAGATACAAAGGAAAATGAATAACGTATTAAAAAAACTCTGGCCGGTTTACATTGCTATCGCAATTGTGATTGGGATTATTTTGGGAAACAGAATGGCCGGAAATTCGGAAAGCAGACCAGCGTCTCTGATTAACCTGTCTCAGGGTAATAAACTGAGTACCCTGATAGAAATGATTGATAAAGAGTATGTGGATACAGTGAATAAGAAGGAAATTATTGAGGAAGTTATACCTGATATTTTAGATAAGCTGGATCCGCATTCCGTATATATTCCTGCAAAGGATCTTCAATCTGTAAACGAAGAGTTAAACGGAAGTTTTGGCGGTATTGGTGTGCAGTTTAATATACAGGATGATACGGTTATGGTCATCCAGGTAGTTTCAGGAGGACCATCTGAAAAAGTGGGTATAATGGCCGGAGACAGAATTGTAATGGTAAATGACACTTCTTTTACAGGTGATAAAATATCGAATACCAAGGTAATGAATACCTTAAGAGGAGAGAAGGGGACAAAAGTAAAAATCGGTGTTGTCAGACCGGGAATGGATGGTGTTATTGACTTTGAGATCATCCGGGGCGATATACCAACTTATAGTGTTGATGTATCGTACATGATTAATAAAACCACAGGTTATATTAAAGTGAGCAGGAATTTTGGCAGAAATACGTTCGAAGAGTTTTTAAACGCATTGGCCAAGGTTCAGTATGCCGGTTGTAAATCCGTAATTGTTGATTTAAGAGGAAACCAGGGTGGATATCTGGAAGTTGTAAATCGTATGGTTGATGAGTTTTTACAGCGGGGTGAACTGATTGTTTATACTGAGGGAAAAGCATTTCCGCGAACTGATTACAGAGCTGATGGTCATGGTAGTATGAAGAGTGTTCGTCTTGCAGTTCTTATTGATGAATGGTCGGCTTCGGCCAGTGAGATTTTTGCCGGGGCGATACAGGATAATGACAGAGGCGTAATTATAGGACGCAGGTCGTTTGGTAAAGGTTTGGTTCAGACCCAGATGGGCCTTGGAGACGGTTCGGCGGTCAGATTAACTATCTCCAGGTATTACACGCCATCGGGAAGATGTATTCAGAAAAGCTATAAAAACGGGAATAAAGATTACTATAAAGATATCATGGAGCGCTATCAGAATGGGGAAATGAACAGCGAAGACAGCATCCATCTGAATAAAGCGGAAAAATACCACACTGTAAACGGGAGACTGGTATATGGTGGCGGAGGTATTATGCCCGATATATTTGTCCCGGTGGACACAACGGGGATTACGCCACTTTTTGAAAACCTTGTTAGAAAAGGCCTGATATATAAATTTGCGTTCAGGTATACAGATGAACATCGTCAGGAGCTTAATAAGCTGGCTGACGTGGATGCTCTTTTGGATTATTACAAGGATCATCCGGTGATGGAGATGTTTCTGGACATGGCAAAAAATGAATGGCACGTTAAAATAAAACCGGAAGATTTAAAGGTTTCCGGTCGTTTAATAGAGACACAGGTAAAGGCCTATATTGCACGGAATATTTTTGATAACGACGGGTTCTATCCGATATTCAATACGCTGGATGCCACTATTGATACTGCAGTAGCTGTTCTGAATGAACCGGGTGTACAATATAATGCAATATTAACTGCAAAATAATACGGTAAATGCCGGTTGATAATAACATAGCTGCTCCATTGTATCATTCTGACTGGATGACGGTTGTGATTTTATTGTCCGGTTTTTTTATCTGGAGTGTGTGGCGGAATGCGGGCGGCTTTCTCGAGCAACGTTCGTTGGAGGTTATGCATGGGCATAACCGAAAAAGTCTGTTCGCAAGTAATACCGTCAGTGAATTTCGTATGGGCCTGGTTCTTAGTATTGTTCATGTGTTAATCACCGGATTATTTTTGCATCATCTTGCGGTTTACTTTAATGTAGGGGGCGGACTTGTATTTTATCTTGAACTGTGTGTGTTGATTTTGACGTACCATGTATTGAAGATTGGAATAGTAAGATACTGGAACTATCTGTTGGGGTCGGAGGATAAGACTTCAGAATGGCTGAAAAGTTACCAGGTCTTTAATATGATTTTGGGGCTTTTGCTTTTACCGGTTGTTGTTGTTATTACGTATACCTATAAGGGTATGGAAACCGGGCTTAATATCGGGATTTTTTTACTCGCAATTTACCTTGTTGTCCTGCTTGTCAGGAGTGTTAATATTTTTTTTAGCAATTTAAGTTCATTTATCTATGTGATTTTGTATTTTTGTGTCCTCGAAATTTTGCCATTAATGCTAGCCGTAAAGTTAGCCTTAAACAGTGGGTGAAGATGTCTAATATAAAGGAATAAAGTCTTGAAGATCAAAAAGGTATTAGTTTCACAGCCAGAGCCAGCAACGGGAAAATCGCCCTACTACGATTTAGCCGATAAAACCGGTGTTAAAATAGATTTTCGACCTTTTATTCAGGTTGAACCTGTCTCAGCAAAGGATTTTAGAAGTCAGAAAGTGTCAATTCTGGACCATACTGCTGTAGTTTTTACAAGCAGAACAGCCATCGATAATTATTTCAGAATTGCCCAGGAAATGCGTTTGACTATTCCGGATACCATGAAGTATTTCTGCATTTCGGAAGCCGCTGCATTTTATCTGCAGAAATATATTGTTTACAGGAAACGGAAAATATTTAACAGCACAGGAAAATTTCCGGATCTGGTAGAGGTGATGCAAAAGCATAAAGATGAAAAATTTCTGGTTCCACTATCCGATATTCACAAGCCGCAGATACCGGAACTGCTTAACGCAAACGGATTTAATTATACCAAGGCCATCATGTACAAAACGGTTAGCAGTGACTTGTCTGACCTGGCTGATGTAAATTATGATATTCTTGTATTTTTTAGCCCGTCGGGAATAGCATCCTTGCTTAAGAACTTTCCGGAATTTAAACAGAATGAAACAAAAATTGCCAGTTTTGGTGCATCTACTGCCAAAGCAGTGCAGGAAGCCGGATTAAGACTGGATATACAGGTTCCGAATCCTCAGGCTCCATCTATGGCAATGGCTCTCGATCAGTTTATTACTGAATACAACAAAAAGAAATAGACTGAGGTTAAACTCAGATCAGAATGTTAGATAAAACATTTAAAAAGGAAGAACGACTTTCCGGTAAACTAGCTGTAAGCAAATTATTTACTTCCGGGAAGTCGTTCTTTTTACACCCATTTCTTGTTTATTATATTTCTCATGACCCGTCTGTGAATCTTTCTGAAAACAGAATTCTGATTACAGTTTCCAAGAAAAATTATAAAAGAGCAGTTCACAGAAATCTTTTAAAAAGAAGAATACGGGAAGCCTACCGGATATTAAAACCTGAAATGGCAGCTCTTTTAAATGACAAACATTATGACGTGGGATTGGTTTATATATCCAAAGAGATTCATAGCTTTGATTTTATTCGATCAAAAATGAAAAAGCTCTTAGATAAAATGGCAGAGGGAAATGAATAAGGTTTTAAACATACCGAAGAAGTTGCTGACTGGTATTCTTGTACTGCTGGTTAAATTTTATCAGTATGTTATCTCTCCATTAATTCCCGCTTCATGCCGGTATACGCCTACCTGTTCTGAATATTCTGTACAGGCCTTAAAAAAATATGGGCCATTCAAAGGCCTCTGGCTATCTGTGAAACGCATTCTGCGGTGTAATCCTTGGGGAGGATCCGGGTATGACCCTGTACCATAAAAATCAATAAAAAGTTAACATAAATTTTGGTAATTTTCGCTTTTTGTTTAAATTTGTGTTTACATAAGTTTAAATAATTTAAGTATATTGTTAAATTTTAACTTATCAAAATTGAAAAAAGCCATTAAATATGGTGTGCTTCTCTTCTCTATCCTGATACTCACCTTCAAAGTTCAGGCTCAGGAATGTAATGTTTTATCCAAAGCAAACGATATTACACCGGATAAATATTGTGCTCCGGTTCATGTGGACTGGAAAATTACTTATCGGGGCGTAATGGGAGTTGCTGATCCGACTACTGTAACATTTGATGTGGACTGGGGAGACGGAACGGTTGTTAATATTCCGTATGGGGCAGGGCCGGGAATGGTTCAGAATATCGGCGGGGATGATTATCAGGCAACTATTGAGCATATTTATCCTGATGCTGTGGATGGATCTTGTAATTATCAGCCCAGGGTGTGGTTACGAATTGATGGCCGTTTATGTAGCAGTAGTGTGCAGGAGCAGAACGTTACGGTTTGGGATGTGGATAATGCCAATGGTGGTGAACTGAATATCGTTGAACGGGTAATTTATGTTTGTGTTGGTGAAGATACTACCGTAGTATTCAGGGATGTGAGTGACTGGAACTGTGTTCCGCCAGAGGAAGAAGATAACATTAACAACCAGAGCCGATGGATTCAGTGGGAATACGGAACGGGTGCCACAACACTCACCGATGTATTTATTGATGGCGTGCCATATGCCGGAACTTTTTCTGATGCTGTAAACAAACTGCCTGGTCCGGTTACCGAACCGCAACTGCCGTATAGTCGTTCGCGAACGATTTATGTGCCGCCTACAGATGCAGGCGACGTAGGTAAGGAATTTGAGGTCACCCTGAATAACTGGAACTACTGTAACCAGTATCCCGGGAATGATCCGGTTTCGCAAACAGCAAGAATTGTCGTGGTGGATATTCCTACCGCGTCAATTACATTTAATACACCTGCTGATACCGATGTTTGTCTCGGAGCAACCGTCAGGGTTACAGGTCATCCGGGTGGAGGAGTCTGGAGCTCTCCCTCAGGAGGTTTTTCAAATCCTAATGTTGGTAATTTCAATACCAATATCTCCGGCCCCGGAGTGCATGAGATGATTTATACTTATGTGGGAACCGGGGATTGTATTGCAGAGGCCAGGGCATTTGTAACTGTTTATCCTAATCCTTCCATTTTTGTGGCAACGGGCGATCCGACTTATTTGTGTCCGGGCACCAGTTTTACATTCAACAACACGGTCATGGGAGGAACAGCACCATATACATATACATGGGAGAATGACACTGATCCTTTGTCAGCTACAGATGTTTTAAATCCCCAGTTTACGACCAATATTCCGGATACTTACAGTTTGCGGCTAAGGGTTGTGGATAATAATCAGTGTTCTGCTGTGCGCAACAGGAATATAGTTGTGTCAGATGTGGATATTGATTTTGCCATTAACGAATTGACCTTATGTGAAGGTGAAAGCAGCGAACTTAATACTAATGTAAGTGGAGGTTCGGGTTCATATACATATGTATGGTCCGGTGATATTGCTTATTTAAGTGGCCCGGATTCTAAACCATTATTCACAGCTACTGATACAGGATCATTTAAGCTGTATTGCCGTGTTATTGATGGCAATGGGTGTGATATGAACGATTCTGTGACTATCAGAGTAAATAAAAAGCCCGATCCTGTTATTGTTGGTGGAAATCGTATTATTTGCGGACTTACTACAGATGTTGAAACTTCTTCGGGAGGAGGTGTGCTTACATGGACCAAGGTAAGTGGACCGGGGAATGTTCACTTTGGTGATCTTGGTAGTAACATGACGGAAGTAAGAGTCAATAAGGAAGGCGTGTACATATTCCGGTTCAGCGAAGAGGAAAATGGTTGTAATGGATATGACGAGGTTGAGATTGATTTTACTAAGAATCCGGATCCCTTTGCAGGTAATGACGCTTCGGTATGTGATAATAAAATTATACTTGATGCTCAACCAAGTGTTGGAACAGGAAGCTGGACTATTGCCAGTGGACCCGGGGCGCTGACTTTTGATGATCAGTTTGATGAAGAGACAGAAGTGACAGCTGCAACTTACGGAACTTATAAGCTGGTCTGGAGAGAAGATAATAACAGTTGTGTGGCAACAGATACCGTTGCTATTACATTTAACAAAGTGCCTGTGCCTGATTTTAATATGGATCACAACGGGAGTTGTTCGCCTTTGGACGTGCATTTTGAAAATAATTCTGTAGGTGGTGCAACATATTTATGGCATTTTCAGGGTGCATCTTATTCCAATGAATTTGAACCTGATTACAGTTTTGATCTGCCTGATGATAAAGATACCACCTTTGTAATAGAACTTGAGGTAACTTCCGGGGCAGGGTGTAAAGCTTCAACCAGTCAACCCTTGCTGGTAAATCCAAATCCTATTGCAAAAATAAACACGGCATATAAACCCGCCTGTAGTCCGGTTGATATCACGTTGGAAAATGGTTCAGCAGGAGGAGTAAAATATACATGGGATTATGGTGATGGAAATTCGGAAGTTTTGTTGGATAAATCTGATGTGACGCATCAGTTTGTTAATACTTCGGTCACCAATCAGGTGGAGAGTTTTTTGGTGAACCTGGTGGCTGAGAACAGCTATGGCTGTACAGATACTGCATTCACATATATGATGGTTTATCCCGAGGCTCATTTTGAATTTAATTTCTCAGGTAATCCTGTTTGTGAAAGCTCGAATGTGCTCATTTTTGCTGATGGCGGTGCCAAGGAATATAAGTGGGACTTCGGTAACGGAACGCTGGCTTCCGGTGCTAATCCAACTGTTTATGCAGAGTATTTTAATAATGGTATAACGGACACAACATTTGTTGTAAATCTTGATGCAACTTCATATTACGGGTGTAGTAGCAACTACAGGGATAGTTTGGCAGTACATCCTGTTGTTATTGCCGGATTTATTGATGATCAGGATCAGGTGGCAGGAAAACTGAAACTGACACTGACAGATGATAGTAAGAACGGTGAATACGTGTATATAAAATGGGGTGATGGAAATATTGATTCTTTGGAAATAGACGATGATTTTCCGGTGTCGCATTTATACGAAAACAAAGACTTTTTCCCTAAACTGTTTAATCTGACTTATATTGTTGAATCAGAAGCAGGATGTTTTGATTCTACCGGGATGCAGGTGAGGGTATATCCTGAATTTTTCGTGGACTTTAATATGCCTGCAAACGGATGTTCGCCGGTGGAGGTTCAGTTTGCAAATACATCAACACCTGCCGGTACATTTGAATGGGATTTCGGTGACGGATCGCCAATAGAAACCCGTCTTTTTCCAATTCATAACTTTGTTAATTCCAAGTCAAACGGTGAACCGGATACATTTACCGTTCGCCTGACAGGAACTTCGATGTGGGGATTTAAGGATACCATATATAAGGATATAATTATATTCCCCGTTCCTGAAGCTGCATGGAATATTACGGCTACAAGTAATCCTGATGACACAGTGTATGTTGAAAATATAACCACCGGTGGTGATGTGTACTACTGGGATATGGATGATGGCGATCTGGACACGACGTATGCATTAACTACTAAAATTAAGTGGTTTGGTAATGTGAATCCTGAACAGGTTACCAAAAATATCAGTCTTACGACAGTGAATGCTTACGGATGTCGTGATTCTATTTACGATAATGTAACGGTGAACCCGATACTTATTGCGGACTTCGATATTGATTCAGTATCCTGTTCGCCAATGAGCACCGTTGCAACAAGTACATCTACGGGTGCAGTATTTTATGAATGGTCGCTTGATGGTGGTACGTTTGTGAGAGGTGATGTGCATTTCCCGGTCGAGATTGAGAATAATACAGGCGCGATTCAGGTTCATCAGTTGACTCTTAAAGCTCGTTCTGTATATGGTGATCAGGATCAGATTACCAAGGATCTGACCGTTTATCCGGTTCCTGTAGCCAGGATGGCAGGGGTGTTGAATGATAAATCACCTTTGGATCTTATTCTGGAAAATCAATCTGTTAATGGCGATGCTTATGTATGGGTATTTGGCGCAACGGATTCTGTTTTGATGAATACAACCAACAATGTTAATTATTCATTTATAAATAATACACAGCTTCCTGTGGCTAATTCTGTGGATTTGAAAGCAGAAAACAGTTATGGTTGTGTGGATTCCACTTCGGAAATGGTTATCGTATATCCTGAAGTGAAAGCGGATTTTGATTGTCCGCTGGAAGGTTGTCCTCCATTACAGGTTTCCTTTGTTGATAAGTCTGTTGGTGGTTTGTTTTACGAATGGACCATAGAAGGTGTGAATACATTCTACGGTAAAATTCTGAATTACGAATTTAAGAACGAAACACTGGCAGATAAGTTTTATAATGTAAGGTTAAGTGTTGAATCTGCTTACGGATTCCGGGATACAATGACCAAAACTATCCGGATCAAGCCGATGGTGAAATCTGTGTTTGATGCCACTTCTGGTGGAATGTCTCCGTTTACATCTGTGCTGACAAACAATTCTGTTAATGCTTTGGAATCGCACTGGAGTTTTGGTGATGTAAGTCCTGATGAGATACTTGCAGGTGCACAGAGTACAGCACATGAATATCTGGCTGCCGCAGCACCGGAAGCTTATGATGTTACGTTGAATATTATTTCCCCGGAAGGTTGTGAGGATTCGTCTTTGTCAACGGTAATGGTTTATCCGGCAATGAAGGTCGATTTTGAATGTGATTCTGTTGGTTGTTCGCCATTTGATGTGGACTTTACCAATCTTTCTTCCGGCGTTGATCTGTTTATCTGGACATTCGGTGACGGTAGTGGAAAATGGATGAGCCGAAATGCATTCCATCGGTTTGAAAACGATACTAAGGTTCCGGTTCAATATGAAGTCCAGTTGATAGGGCAGTCCAAATATGGTTTTATCGATACCGTTAAAAAAGTAATTACTGTTAATCCATCACCATACGCATTGTTTGATATTACTCCTGAGGGTGGTTCTCCGCTGGAAGCATATATTACTGATCAGAGCAAAGATGCAGTAAGTGTGGTCTGGAATATGGGTGACGGAGATATGTTAAATGATCCGGGACTGAACTTTACACATACTTATCTTAATAATACGGCAGCACCGTTGAGTCATAATGTGGTACAGCTGGTACAGAATAGTTATGGATGTTTTGATTCAATGAGTCAGACTGTAAATGTATTTCCTCCTATTAATGCTGCTTTTGAATGCGACAGTGTTGGTTGTACTCCGTTGACAGTAGCGTTTAGAAATACATCAAATGGTGCATTAAGGTACAAGTGGGATTTTGGTGATGGATCCGATATTCTGGAAAGTTCAATCCCTGTGCACGTATTTGAAAATCCTTATCCGGATAGTGTTGTTGTTTACCGTGTAATGATGGTAGCCCTGTCTCAATTCGGGTATTCCGATACAGCGTATAAAGATATTACGGTACATCCGGTTCCGATACCAGAATTTACACTGGACGCCAATGAAGGTTGTGCACCATTAACGGTTAATTTTGAAAATAAATCCCAGGGACAGAGCATATCCGTGTGGACTATTGGTGATAATACTTTCACTTCAGGAGTGACAGATTTTAAACAGACATTGGAGAATACATCTTTTCTGCCTAAATACTTTGAGGTACGGCTTGAGGTAGCCAATGGCTACGGATGTTCTTCACACTCAACCGATATTATTGAGGTGTTTCCGCAGATAAAAGCTGATTTTGGAGGCGATACTGTTGGGTGTAGCCCGTTGACAGCCATTTATATGAATAAATCGAAAAATGCCAACGATTTTGTATGGTATATTGATGGTGCTGCTGATTATCGTCAGAATCCGGTTCTGCCGTTCGAAAATATGACAGAAAATATCGATTCGCACAGCATAAAACTGGTGGCTGTATCTGCTTATGGATGTTCCGATTCTATCAATAAAACATTACTGGTTTCACCTGAGCCAATTGTAGATTTTGAAGTACAGCCGGCTCAGGGATTTTCTCCGCTTAATGTGATGATCAAAAACTATTCGGATCATGCCCAAACCTATACATGGAATCTGGGTGAAGGTGATCCTGTGGTTAAGAATGATAACTCTGATCTTGCACATACCTATATTAATGAAACGCTGGCTCCGTCAGTACGAAAGGTTAACCTGCTGGCTGAAAACAGTTTTGGCTGTAAGGGAGAAATGAGTAAGTCGGTGGATGTGTATCCGCTGGTAAAAGCAGAATTTGAATATACAGGAAACGGTTGTTCTCCACTTTCGGTAGACTTTAAAAACCTGTCACAGGGTGCTACCCATTTTGAATGGGACTTTGGTGACGGAACACCGGTTTCGGTTGCTTCCAATCCGACTCATACGTTCGAAAATAAATCACTGAACGATGTAAAACAGTTTACGGTGAAACTGCTTTCTTATTCTCAGTATGGCATGGCTGATACCGCTGTTAAGGTAATTGAAGTATATCCGACTCCGGTTTCGGGCTTCAAGGCAAATATTATTTCCGGCTGCTCTCCTGTTAATCTGGTGATTACAAATGAGTGTAAAGGCGCAGGTACAATGCAATGGGAATTGGGTGAAGAAACTTTGTTCGAAAGCAGCGATTCTGTATTTAGCAAGACTTTTGAGAACATGACAACGATGCCGGAATATCATAATCTTTCGGTCAGAATTTCTAATAGCTATGGTTGTTCAAGCAGAACACAGAAGGCTCTGGAGGTACTGCCGGGCGTGGTTGCTAAATTTGATTGTGATACGGCGGGATGTAGTCCGTTCACGATTGCATACAGGAATAAGTCGGTGAATGCATCAGAATATTTCTGGGATCTGGCAGATGGAACAACAACCATGGATGCCATGCCGATAAAACAATATGTGAACAAAACATCAGAAGATTTTCGTGAATATGTAATTCTGATTGCGAAAACAAGTTACGGTTGTACCGATACATTTATGAAACGCATTGCTGTGTATCCTGAACCGGATTTCTCGTTCGAGATACTTCCGGCAGAAGTTACGCTGCCTTCTGCAGAGGTAACAATAAATGCCAGTATTGCAAATAAAGGTCCCTGGCGGTTTGTATGGGATTTTGGAGATGGTACAGTTTCTGATAGTCTGAGTCCTGGAGTTCATACGTATGACAATTGGGGTAATTATAACGTTAAAGTTGATATAACAGACGATCGTTGTTCTGATCTGCAGGTGAAGGGCGTAGTTGTTAATCCTTCGGTTCCGATTGCGGAATTTACAGGACCGACTGTGGGATGTACACCAGTAACCATGTCGTTTGTGAACCATTCACAGGGAATGGTGGCCAGCTTGTGGGATTTTGGGGATGGTACCCTCTCTTCAGACGAAAATCCAAGTCATACCTATTACAGACCAGGTGCCTATGATGTTAAGCTGACCGTATTTAATGATGTAGGCCATGCAGATACTTTGGTGCGCAGGGTTAATGTTTACGACGGTGTTAAGGCTGACTTCCTGATGACGCCTCATGTGGTGCATTCATTCTCTCAGGAAATTTCCTTTAGTAACTTCTCGCAAAACGGTTACGACTATATCTGGTCGTTTGGCGACGGGGATGTGTCTCACGAATTCGAGCCTAAAAAGCGGTATTCTCATGAAGGAATATATGATATAAGTCTGATTGTCATCTCTCAGGAGGGATGTAGAGACACCATGTTGCAGAAAAGTGCTCTTGAAGTTTCTGATGTTTATAATGTCAGGTATCCAAACGTATTTATGCCAATAAAAAGTGGTGCGCAGGGAGGTACCTATACCGACGGCGATACGCATATCTTTTATCCTCTGGTAGATAAATCCATGTTAAAGACATATAGATTAACCATTTTTGATCGTTGGGGACTTATGGTATTTGAAACCCGTGATGTGAATGTTGGCTGGGATGGATATTACAACGGTAAATTGTGCCAGCAGGGTGTTTATGTGTGGAAGGTGGATGCAGAATTTGAAGATGGCAACGAAGTTGTTAAAACAGGCGATGTAACGTTGTTGAAATAGTATATATTTTTAAAGATGATAAACCTGTCAGGACAATAGTCTCCGGCAGGTTTTTTTTATTGCGTCTGAATATTTCCTTAATGTAAATTATTTTACATTCCCTATGAGCTTATTTACTTAAATATGATGAATTTAAACCCCTTATAAACGTACGATTGAAAATATTATTGCAATTAATGTAAATATATCTTTATAAAAATGTTTGAAAACATTAAATATGGCGCAATAAAATGTTAACTTAATTTGTCTAAATGTAAAATAAACATTAAATTTGAAGTGTGATAAGATGTGTTGATGTTTCGAAACCATTAATTAAAGCAATTATGCCGACCATCTTATTTCAATTGATCTTCGAAGGCAAGCAGGATGAAAAAGTTGACATTTGTTATATTAATGTTATTTGCCGGATACCACGCCTGGTGTCAGGATCCTCATTTCTCGCAATATTATGCCACAACCTCTTATTTAAGTCCTTCTCTTGCAGGTTCCAGCGGTGAGCCCAGAATGTCCCTGAACTACAGAAATCAATGGCCTGGAATTGGAACCGTCTACGAAACAATGCTTGCGTCTTACGACATGTATCTTGATGATTACAACAGTGGTCTTGGTTTTATGGTTCTTAAAGACAGAGCCGGTTCAACCGATCTTGCCCAAACTAATTTTTCAGTGCAGTATTCTTATCGCTTACAGATGAATTCCAAATGGCAGATCATTCCTGGTTTGCAGGCAGCCTATTGTCAGAACAGCATTGACTTTTCAAAATTTGAATTTGCCGATGCTTTGCTGAACGATTATGTATCTAATACATCTGCGCGAACTTCCGAACTTTACATGAATGGCCTTCAGAATAAGAATTATTTCGATTTTGGCGCCTCTGCTTTCCTGTATTCCAACGATATGTGGCTTGGTGTGACAGTAGATCATATTAGTCAGCCTAACCAGTCGTTTGCGAACCAGGAGTCTAAGTTACCGATGAAGATTGTAACGTTCGGTGGAATGAATGTATGGAAAACAGCAGATCGTAACCGCGGCCCGGTTCGTTCAATTGATGCCAATTTCCGTTACATGCATCAGGGAGGTTTTGATCAGATAGATCTTGGTGCTTATATTTACAATACTTCGCTTGACTTTGGTGTCTGGCTTAGGGCAGTGCCAAACTTCAGCGATGAGATCAGTGCCAGGCTGAACAGGGATGCCATCGTATTTATCTTAAAATATAAAATTGACGGATTACAGATCGGATACAGTTATGATATAACGATTTCCAATTTATCGTCACATGCATACGGAAGCCATGAGGTGTCACTGACGTATGAATTAAGTAATATTGGATTATTTAAAAAGCTGGGTAAAAATCCCGTGGCCTGTTTCCCGAAAGGAAGCGACGGAAGGTATTCAACACGGGTGCGTAAGCGTACGCGCTTCTAGGAATTTATTTTTATTTGCTTGTCTTCTAAAAGAATATCTCCGTTATCCGCCATGAACCGGATCACTTCCATGCTTTTTTCTTTATCATATGTCAGGTCCTTAATCAGTTCATTTATATCTATTGATCCTGTAAGATTCAGTTTATCCAGTACCGCTTTACGGATTGAACCGGACAGGTCTTTTTGTTGACTGTTTGATGTGCAGATATCGCATATTTTGCAAGGCTTACTTTTTTTCTCCCCGAAATACGCCAGTAGTATCTGGCTCCTGCATATTAAATCTGAAGAAATGTAGTACAGCATGGCATCCACGCGTCTCTTCATGCGTTCCTGCTGTTCTTCATATATGCTTTTGGAGATGGTTATGATATTTTCAGGAACACGGTCTTTCAGAAGTGTTATGGTAGGTGTTTTTTTCTGGGGGATATATTTAACCAGTCCCACTTTGTCAAGATTTACAAGATACTGATATACCTGTTCATTGCTTAGCCCTGTTCTTCCTGCAATGGTTTGTTCACTGATGTAAACATAAGAGCTGAATAATCCTGAATAAGAACGGAGAATGGTTTTTATCAGTTCCTCATATTCCTGTCGCTGATTCTGAAAACCGAATAATTCTTCCTTTCCGGCCAGGAAGTATAATCTGGAATTATTTTCGCGGGTATCCGTGTTCTGAATGAGGCCTGATCTTTCCAGAATGTTAAGTGCATTATTAGCCTGAACCACATTCAGTGCAAAAGCTTTACAGAATTTTCCAAGCTCAAAATCAAAGGTTCTGCCGATTCCATCCTCAATGGCAACCTGCAAATAATTCATCAGATGATGGTAGACGGTTCTTATAAACGACTTTTCGGGGAAAGCATTCGTGAAACTTTTTTTCAGGTTACTCACATCAGTTCTGGAATACAGCAGAAAGGCAGTGGCAGGTTCTCCATCCCGGCCTGCGCGTCCAGCTTCCTGAAAGTAAGCTTCAGGCGAATCCGGTATATCAAAGTGAACCACGATGCGTACATCCGGTTTATCAATTCCCATCCCAAAGGCATTGGTGGAAACCATGATCCTGCTTTTATTTTCTGTCCACGCTTTTTGCCGTTTGTCTTTTACGAAGCTATCCAGTCCAGCATGATAAAACGAAGCAGGTATCTCATTTAGTGTCAGAAATTCGGCCAGTTCTTTGGTCATTTTCCGGTTCCTGACGTACACTATGCCTGATCCTGAATGTTGCACAAGCAATTCTACCAGCCTGTTGAATTTATTTTCAGAGTATTCAACCTTGTAAGCCAGGTTTTCCCTTTTAAAGCTTTTTCTGAAGACATTCTTCTTGCTAAAGCCCAGCTTTTCCTGGATGTCATCTACAACGAGTAGTGTTGCGGTAGCTGTTAGTGCAAGCACCGGACAATTCGGTTTCAGTTTACGGATATTCCCCACATTAAGATAGGAAGGACGGAAGTCGTAACCCCACTGCGAAATGCAGTGTGCTTCATCCACCGTAATAAATGATACGTTGAGATGTTCCAGTTTTGAAAGAAAAAGCTCTGTTTCAAGACGTTCAGGGCTAAGGTATAAAAATTTATAATTTCCGTAAATGCAGTTATCCAGCGTAATTGCAATTTCCTCGCGGCGCATTCCGGAGTAAATGGCTGCAGCTTTAATACCCTTTTTAAGAAGGTTATGCACCTGATCCTTCATCAAAGCAATAAGTGGAGTTACCACAATGCAGATTCCATCCATGGCAAGGGCAGGAACCTGAAATGTGATGGATTTTCCGCCACCTGTTGGCATCAGCCCCAGCGTATCTTTTTTAAGGTAAACAGATTCGATGATATCTTCCTGGAGATCCCTGAAAGAGTTATATCCCCAAAAGCGTTGCAATATCTCTTTAAACGGGTATGCCATACTGCAAATATAGGTGATAATTTCAATTCAGTTTTTAATTCCTGAACTGTTCTGTAAACAGCTTCTATTCTATTAATGATTGTAAACACTTTTTAATTTGCTATTTCAACATATTTTGTACTTTTGCTCAGATAAAAAAAATTGGCTACTTGGCTTTATTTTTGGCGGATCATACGATTTTAATCGCGTCATCGTTTTTTGAAAACTGTAAGTTAAACTTTGATATTAATATTTTAGAATTATGAAGAAATTCCTTTTAGTTTTATTTACCTGTGGATTGTTGATAAATAGCTATGCCCAGTCTGATGAAGTATTAATGACTATTGGTAATCAGGATATTACCAAAGGGGAATTTGAATATTTATTTTACAAAAACAACGATAAGGACAGTATTACGTATAAGGACGTAAAAGATTATCTTGACCTCTTCGAAAAATTTAAACTTAAAGTAATTGAGGCCGAAAACAGGGGGATGGATCAGAAACCGGAATTCGTTAAAGAACTGAGTGGCTATAGAGAACAGTTGGCCAAACCATACCTGACTGACCGCGATGTGGATGAATTTTACATTAAACAGGCTTATGACAGGTTAAATGAAGAAGTTGAGGCAAGCCATATTCTGATTGACATAAAGAACGGAAAAACACCGGCGGATACACTGGAAGCATATAATAGAGCTCTGGATATTATTGATCAGTTGAAACATGGGGCAGACTTCGCAGAACTGGCAAAAAAATATTCTGCTGATCCTTCGGCTCAGCAAAATGGTGGATACCTTGGATATTTTAAAGGGTTCCAGATGATTTTCCCTTTTGAGGATGCAGCATACAATACACCTGTTGGTGAAATCAGCAAGCCGATCAGAACAACATACGGTTATCACATCATTAAGGTAACGGATAAAAGGCCGTCTCCTGGTGAGGTTTTGGTGGAACATATCATGAAGGTGGCAAGGGATGATGATCCGGCAGATGTTAAGGCACAGAAAAAAGAGGAGATTGATGAAATTTATGAGCAGTTATTGGATGGAAAGAACTTTGAAGATCTGGCAAAAAAGAATTCTGATGACCATTCAACAGCAAGTAATGGAGGACGTTTAAACTGGTTTTCAACAGGCCAACTGGTTAAGCCTTTTGAAACCGCAGCATTTGCTCTGGAGAAACCGGGCGACATTAGCAAACCAATCAGGACTCAGTTTGGCTGGCATATAATTAAGTTGATTGATAAAAGAGATGTGCAGCCGTTCAATGAACTTAAAGATAAGATTAAGGCGCGTCTGTTGAAAGATGACAGGGGAAATAAAGCTCATGAAAGTTTTCTTAATAAGCTTAAAAAGGAATATAATATTGAAGTTTACAACGATAATATTAAGCCGTTTGTAGCAATGTCTGGTAAATATGCATACACTGACAGTCTGTTTAAAGCTGATACCAGAAGTATGGATCAACCGGTGCTTAAAATTGAAGACAGCATTTACACTCAGAAGGATTTTGCAGATTACCTTATCGCAAATCCCAGAGGTGAGAGTCCAAATGTAAGTGACAGGATTAAAACAAAGTGGGCACAGTTTTACGATAAAAAACTGGTGGATTATGAAAACGGTCAGCTTGAGAAAAAATATCCGGAGTTCCGTTACCTGATGAAAGAATATCACGATGGAATTCTGTTATTTGATATCAGTTCTCAGGAGGTTTGGGATAAAGCATCTCAGGATACAACAGGTTTGGAAAAATTCTACGCAAAGCACAAAAAAGATTATAAATGGGATGAGCCTCATTTCAGCGGGAATATTATTTACTGTAAATCAGATACAGTGATGGACTCTGTGAAATTGTTGCTGGCAGAGGATATGCCAATCCGTGATGCATTTAAAAAACTGAACGAAAAGAAACTTAATTTTAAATACGAACCGGGTTCATTCACAAAAGGGCAGAATAAATTGGTAGACCAGTTTATATGGGATGGTGAAAAGGTTGAACCAGACAAGAAATTTCCCGTAGTGTTCGTAGATGGAAAAACGTATCCGGCTGGCGAACTTAAAAAGCTGAATGAATGTCGTGGTGCAGTAACTTCAGATTATCAGAATGAGCTGGAAGATAAATGGGTTAAATCGCTCAAAAAGAAATACAAGATAAAGGTCAATAAAAGTGTACTAAAAGAAGTGGCCGGTGATAAATAAAACCATTTTAAATGATATTGGGAAATGGTTTGTTTTGTTAATTATTGCTACAGCATTTTATTCCTGCAATAACGAACCCGAAGCATCTGGTGATGTTATTGTGAAAGTGTATGATAAAGTACTCAGAAAATCGGATATAGAAACATTGGTTCCCCAAAATACAAAAGCGACAGACAGTGCCGATATTGTGGACAGATATATTCAGGAGTGGGTTAACAAAGAGCTGATTCTTCAAAAGGCAAAACTTAATGTTGGCACTAATCCTTCCATTGAGAAGATGGTGGAGGATTACAGAAATTCTCTTATTGTTAGTAAGTATATGGAACTCCTCGTAGATCAGAAAGCCTCCACTGAAATCAGTGAAACTGAAATAGCTGAGTTCTATAACCGCAACCCTGAGAATTTTAAGCTGAATGAAGAGATCATTAACGGCATTTTTTTGCAAATTCCGTTGGATGCTCCGCGTATTGATGATTTAAAATCCTGGATGAAAGACAGGACGGAAGATGACTTGCTGGAGCTTGAAGATTATTGTTTTCAGAATGCCTCCAAATATGAAGACTTTTCCGAAAAATGGTTGCCGGCATCGGTACTTGAAAAGTATCTGCCTGATGCGCTGAATAATAGTGCGCTCATAAAAGGTGTAACTATTGAGCAGTCAGATTCGTTATCGAGGTACTATCTCGTGGTGTTTGATGAAAAGGATGCAGGAGAAACAGCACCACTCATCTATGTACAACCACAAATTATTAAGATTCTGCAACATAAAAAACGACTGGAATATATTGCCACATTCAAAAGAGATATTTTAAATGATGCAATTGAAAATAAGAAAGTAATATATTATGAAGATAAATAAACTCTTTATTACCCTTGGACTGCTCTTTGGCTTGATGACACTTCAGGCACAGGACAATGTAATTGATGAAGTTATTGCTGTTGTTGGTGCTGACCCGATATTAAAATCCGATATTGAGGAACAGTTTAAACGACTGCAGGCGCAGGGTGTATCTTATTCCGGAGATCTGAAATGTAAATTGCTTGAGGACAGGATGATTCAGAAATTGTTACTAAATCAGGCCAAACTGGACAGTCTGGAGGTCAGTGAATCGGCAATTATAGAGCGGGCTGATGCTCAGGTAAATTACTATATTTCACAAATCGGTTCAAAGGAAAAACTGGAGGAATATTTTGATAAATCTACGATACAGATTAAGGAAGATCTTCGTGATGTAATGCGTGAAGAGGATCTTACGCGTCAGATGCAGAACAAGCTCACAGAGAACATAACAACAACACCTTCCGAAATTCGTAAATTTTACAACAGCCTTCCGTCAGACAGCATCCCGGTTATTCCGGCTCAGTATGAAGTAGAGAAAATAGAGGTAAAGCCAAAAATTGAAAAGGAAGAAATAGAAAGAGTTAAGGCTCAGTTAAGGGAGTTCCGTGATCGTGTAAACAACGGTTTTGACTTCAGTACACTGGCAATCTTATATTCGCAGGATAAATTAAGCGCAAGAAGAGGTGGTGAACTTGGCTTACGTGGCAGAGGCGAGCTTGTTCCTGAGTTTGCCAATGTGGCATTTAATCTTCGTGATCCGAATAAAGTATCTAAAGTGGTCGAGACAGAGTATGGATTTCATATTATGCAGTTGATAGAACGTACGGGAAACCGCGTTAATGTGAGACATATATTGCTTAAACCACAGATTTCGGATGAAGCAAGGAAAAATTCAATTCTGCGTCTGGATAGTATCGCAGATTTTATTCATGAAGGGAAATTTAATTTTGAAAAAGCTGCGTTGTATTATTCAGAAGATGATGCTACAAGAAGTAACGGTGGACTGATGGCGAATCCAGCGACAGGTGCATCAAAATTTGAAATAACCCAACTTCCACAGGAAATAGCTAAAATGGTACAGACGCTTCAGGTAGACAGCATTTCACAACCTTTTAAAATGATGAATGACAAGGAACAGGAGGTTTACCTGATCATCAGACTTAAATCCAGAATTGACGCACATAAGGCAAACTTAAAAGATGATTATCAGGTTTTAAAAGAAGAGGTTCTGGCTAAGAAGAAAGAAGAAAAGCTGAAAGAGTGGGTACAGGAACAACAGCTGGATACGTATATCTCCATTGATGAAAAATGGAGGAACTGTGAATTCGAATACCCTGGATGGGTAAAATAATACCAACCTGCAAATGAGTCTCAGATATCTGATTGTTACATTGTTTCTGTTTGTAATATCCGTCTCTTTTGCCCAGAAAAATGGTAAAGGCAAGATGGTAACACTGAAATATTGTGATCGGTGGGTAGAAGATAAAATCAATAACCCCGGTGTTAGAGACCTGATTGGAAATGTATCATTTGAAGATGGTGATGCCACCATGTATTGTGACAGTGCCCGGCAGTTTACTGAAAAAAATGCGTTCAATGCGTACGGGAATGTACACATAATTAAGGCAGATAGCATTAATATTTATGGCGATGAACTGTTGTATGATGGCAATACCAAATTGGCCAGACTAAGAAGGAACGTAAAATTGATAAATAAAAACAGTCAGCTTACCATAGAAACGGAAAAACTGGACTATGACCTGAATACCGATATCGGATTTTATTTTGATGGAGGAACTGTTACCGATACGTCTTTTGTATTGAACAGTATTAAAGGATATTACTTTGTTAATACAGGGATCGTAAATTTTAAAAATGACGTAAAAGTAAAAACTTCAGGTTCGGATATCTTTACCGATACACTGTTGTACGATACCAATACAGAAATTATTTCGATTTTGGGGCCAACCAATATATACACAGACAGCGTACATCTGTACTCTGAGGATGGATGGCATGATCCCAGAAATAATTATTCAGAATTGAAGCACAACTCGTTTATACAAAAAGGTGCACAAATAATCGAAGGGGAACATCTGGTTTATGACGGAACAGATAAAAAGGGCGAAGCTTTTAAATGGGTAGTTATTACTGACACATTACAACAAATTAAGATAAAAGGAAAACGTGGAAAATTTACTGAAGCAACGGATTATGCCTTTGTAACTGATTCTGCTTTGTTTATTCAGTATTCCGGATTTGATTCATTGTTTCTACATGCTGATACTTTATCGTTTGAGCCAGACACCAATGATTTCAGGTTGATGAAAGCCTATCACAACGTGAAATTCTTCAGGTTTGATATCCAGGGTAAGTGCGATTCTATTGTTTATTCTACGTATGATTCTGTGATAAATATGTATAAAAACCCGATTATGTGGTCGCTTAATAACCAGATGACAGGTAATGAAATACATGTGATCAGTAAAAATAACCATGTAGAGCAGATAGATATGGTTGGCGACGCCTTTTTAATTTCGCGTGTGGATTCCATCCGGTTCAACCAGATAAAAGGGAAAAAAATAAGCGGGTATATTGAGAGGAATATGTTACGTAAAATATATGTGGACGGTAATACAGAAAGTCTTTATTATCTGATTGACGGGCCATATATTGTGGGTATCAATAAAGCCGAAAGTCCGTATCTGACCATTTATATGAAGGGGAATAAGATTGAAAAGGTGATTATGTCTCCAAAACCCATAGGGCAAATACTGGACCCAACCAAGGTAACACCTGGACAACTTACGTTGGAGAATTTTAAATGGCGCATAAATGAACGACCGTTTACGCCTTGGGAAATTTTTAAACCGGATCCGCTTCTTGTTCCTACCGTAGAGAAAAAACTTTAAATCCCATTTAATTTTTATTTGTCACAATATGACATGTACGCCTCTTTTCAATTTCTTTGTGTTTTTAGGTAATTTGAGGTTTCTTTATTACAAATGGGAATTCTAGGTCTTAAGTGAAGATAGCTATCGCTTCTCCCACATAGTGTGAAAAACGGTCACGTAGATTTTTATCTTTACTATTCTAATTTACAGTTCCGATAATTTTAAGCACAACAGTTGGGTGATTGGGTGCATTTGTGATTACTGTAACCGTTTTATATTGTCTGCCCGATTTTCCCCTTGAATCAAATTCAATCTTAATTGAAGAGTTCTCCCCGGCGCCAATTACTGTTTTTTCTGGTTTTATAGCAGTACAACCGCAGGAAGCTTTTACTTTTCTTATGATGAGGTTCGATTTTCCTGTATTTGAAAACGGGAATTCATATTCCACTTTTTGTCCCTGCTTTATTGTGCCGAAATTAAATGTGGTATTCTCAAAAACGATATCAGGTGCCTGGGCGCGTTCCTGAGGGGTCATTTTTGTAAAGTCGTCTTCAATGGTAACACTTACCGATAACTTATGATTGTAATCCACCTGACCATTCTGTTTCATAAACATGCCACTCAGTACAAATCCCCAGTCACTCACTTTTGATGCATCATATTTTATGTGTATCAATCCTTTCTGATTAGGTTGTAGTATCTGTGGCTCAGTTGTAACCGTAATGAATTCAGGTACACGAACGAATTCTATCTTAACAGGTTTCGACTGGTTTGTATTTATAACATCAACCGTAGACTCTTTTACTTCATTTTTGTTCATTTTCAGAAATGACACATGTGACTTGTTCAACCGAACATCACCGAAGCTGTAAGGGTACTTATCTAATATGGTCGGCTCTTTCTTTTCAACGTTTCCGGTCAGTGTAAGTACTACCGGTTCAGCGCTTGCATTGGTATATACTGTGACATGTTTCAGTACCTTACCTGGTCTGTTCATTGGGTCGAAAACTGCCCTGATCTGGCCGCTTTTGCCAGGTAGAATTGGTTCTTTTGAATATGTTGGTGTCGTACATCCACAGGATGACGTTACATTTTTAATCATCAAGGGTTCCTGCCCCAGATTACGAAACTCAAACACGGTTTCAACCTTTCCTCCATCTTCCTTAATGTTTCCTAAATCATGATCTGTTTCAGAAAACGCAATTTTAGGACTAAGTGTCTGAGCAACTAAAGATGAGGTAAATACGATGAGAGTCAATAAAATTGAAGTACGTCCGAATTTTTTCATATCCTGCTATTCTTTCGATTAGGAAATCAAAATTAGCTGAAAATATGTAAATTTCGCAGTGAATTAAAGATTTTTTAACGTCTGAGCCCTAAATTCTTTAATTGAGCATGGTTTAATATAGATTTGCCTGAAAACTCAGTAGGTTAGAATAAAGAAATATGTTTATGATTGACATGTTCACTTAATTTAGCTTAAGGAAATATGTTTGATTCTGATTTATAAATAATCTTGACTATTTTTGCACAAAATTCTGTATGAGGATGTCAGAACTATTAATATTACTCGCCATCGGTTTGCTCGCAGGCATCTTAAGCGGAACCTTAGGAGTTGGTGGTGGCGTATTAATTGTACCTGCATTGGTTTTCATTCTGGGATATTCACAGCATGAAGCACAGGGGACCAGTCTGGCAATAATGATTCCGCCAATAGGAATCCTTGCCGCGCTAAAATATTCCAGAATGGGCTATGTCAACTGGAGAAACGCAATCATCCTCAGCCTTATTTTTGTCGTGGGAGCTTATTTGGGGTCGTTGATTTCTGTAAATATACCCGATAGAGTGTTAAGGAAACTATTCGGAATTTTTATGCTGCTTGCAGCACTCAAGATGATATTCAGTAAATAAACAATAAATGGCACAAAAACCTTCCATTCCTAAAGGTACACGAGATTTTATCCCCGAAGAAATGGTTCGCAGGAACTATATTTTTGATACAATACGTTCAATTTTTCAACGGTATGGGTATTTGCCCATCGAAACACCGGCTATGGAGAACCTGTCCACCTTACTTGGAAAATACGGGGAGGAAGGAGACAAACTGTTGTTCCGCATTCTTAATTCCGGGGATTTTTTATCAAAAGTAGCTTCAGAGAACTTAAATGAAAATGATTCGTTAAGCTTAGCAAATCAAATTACAGAAAAAGGTCTGCGTTATGATTTAACGGTTCCCTTTGCCCGTTTTGTGGTACAGCACCAGAGTGAGATATCATTTCCGTTTAAGCGGTACCAGATTCAGCCTGTGTGGCGTGCTGACAGACCACAAAAAGGACGCTACCGTGAATTTTACCAATGTGATGTGGATGTAGTTGGATCCGAATCGTTGCTGAACGAGGTGGAGCTGATCCAGATTATCAGTGACGTGTTTGGTGCACTTGATGTGAATGTGACGGTAAAACTGAACAACCGCAAAATATTGTCTGGTATTGCTGAAGTGATTGGTGAAGCGGATAAAATTGTGGATATAACCGTTGCGATTGATAAACTGGACAAAATAGGGTTGGAGAATGTCAACAGGGAATTGCAGTCGAAAGGTGTTTCGGATATGGCCATTGAAAAGCTACAGCCTATCATCCTGTTGTCCGGTTCAGCCAATGAAAAAATAAATACGTTGCGAAATGTTTTGTCGGGATCTGAAACTGCTATGAAAGGTGTGGATGAGGTGGAAGAGATATTCTCATGGATCAGCGGATTGAAGCTAACGCTTCCGGTTGAACTGGATCTGACGCTTGCCCGTGGTTTGAATTATTATACCGGTGCTATTTTTGAGGTAAAAGCCAACGATGTGGAAATCGGTTCAATATGTGGTGGAGGCCGCTATGATAACCTCACCGGCATTTTTGGTTTGCCGGGTGTCTCCGGTGTAGGGATTTCATTCGGAGCAGATCGTATTTATGATGTGCTGAATCAGCTTGATGCATATCCGAAAGAAAGTTCGGCATCCACAAAAGTTTTATTCATAAATTTTGGTCAGAAAGAGGCTGCATATTGTCTGAACGGTCTTCGGAAACTGAGGGCTGCAGGTGTTAACTGCGAGCTTTATCCCGATGATACAAAGATGAAGAAGCAAATGACTTATGCCAATCGTAAAGCTATTCCTTTTGTTGTTCTTGCCGGAGAATCTGAAATGGAAGCCGGAAAATTCACACTGAAGAATATGGAAACCGGTGAGCAGACGCTGGTTTCATCAGAAGAATTAATTGAGAGACTTAAATAGGTGATAGATTACGGGTTACGTTCATATTTTGTGAATAAGCAAAAGGTTATTTATTAGCTGTATAAATAGGAAATTAATAAGTTTGAAACAGATATGGACCGTAAACGCGAAACGCTAAAAAGAAAGCACCGAATCTCTTTCATGCTGAATGAGGAAGAGATGAAATCGTTTACCCGCTTTTGCTCTGATTATGGTGTGCGTAATAAATCAAGCTTCATCCGTGAGTCCATATTTTCAAAGCTCATTTATAAGTTCGAACTGGATTATCCCACGCTTTTTGACGAAGATGAGATGGATCGTATGATCGTTAAACGCTGATCCAATGGCTGAACTTTTCTCCGATGAATATTTTATGCAGAAAGCGCTGGCCGAAGCCAAACGGGCTTTGGATGCAGAAGAGGTACCGGTTGGTGCGGTTATCGTGATGAATAACCGGATTATAGCTCGTGGATTCAATCATACCGAAACGCTGAACGATGTTACGGCTCACGCTGAAATGGAAGCAATTACCGCCGCTGCAAATTTTCTGGGCGGTAAATACCTGACTGATTGTACGCTTTATGTGACACTTGAGCCATGTGTAATGTGTGCCGGAGCCCTTTCCTGGGCACAGATTTCAAGAGTGGTCTTTGGCGCTTACGACGAAAAACGTGGTTTTACAAAAATCGGGAACCAACTGCTTCATCCCAAAACCGAACTAAAAGGCGGCGTACTTGAAAATGAATGTGCCGATTTACTGATAGATTTTTTTAAAGGGAAACGGTAGGTATATCACCAATCAATCTGGCTTTTTCAATTCATACAGCAGCAGTTCTTCATCATCATTAGGTATTTCAGTTGTGCCGATATATTTCAAACCCAGTTTCTCAATGAGCTTCTGTGAGGCATAATTGTCTTTCGTAGTAATGGCACACACAAAAGGCAGATTAAAGTCATAAAAAGCAGCATGCAGTATTTTCTCTGCCGCTTCAAGGGCATAGCCCTGGCCTTCATATTCCGGTAAAAAAGCAAAGCCGATATCCACAGCATCCAAACCTTCCCGATCGTACAATCCGACCGTACCGATTCTTTTATGATCTTCTTTGCGGATTACCGCATAGTTTCCAAATCCAAGTCTTTCAAACTGGCCTGACATTTTATCCCTGATGTATTTTTCTGCATCTTCTATACTTCTGACATTTCTGTCACCAATGTATTGAATGAATTTCTCCGTATTCAGTAAGGCCAGAATAAAATCTGCATCTTCAATCTGAACAGGTCTGATAAGTAACCTGGTAGTTATATATGTCTTGTAGCGACCCATTTGGTTTTACGGTAGACGACTGTAATGTTTTTAATTTTTTATGCAACGTACTGAGATTCCGTCTTTATCGCTACCGTTACCACGTAGAATACTTGAACTGTAACGACTTAATGTCCTTTGCCAAATTATTCCACTTCTATATAGAGTACTGGTTGCAAATTTGCAATTTGTACCAAGATTGAAAAATTGACCATCTGCACTATGATCTCCTGCCGGTAACGCAGAAAAACCACTTTCATTTGTAGCTCCGGTATTAGGACTTTTCCAATACAATGTTCCGGTTGATTTAAGTTTGCCCCCGGCAATATCTTCACCACCGAGGAACTCTACTAAAATTGACCATTCTTCATCTGAAGGGACATGCCAGCCATTAGGGCACAAATTACCGCTCTTAACAGCATGCCAATTATATAAAGCACCATAAATAGCTTTATTTTCATTTTTAAACTCATACCAACAATATGATGCGGTGTCTATTTCTGGTGATTCAATACTTACTCTTGCATTGGCAATCGGTAAACCATTATTGAATTTGGTAGTTTTAAGATTTTCTTTCATCCATACTTGATTTCCAATTTTCACTGTATTATAAAAATTTCCATCCATGTCGTATAGTCCGTTCTTCACAAATATCTCCTGATATGCACTTTTATTTGATTCCTCATGCGTAATTTTAACAGAAAGATTGGATTCAGTAAGTAATGTACCGTTTTGGGGGTAACATACTATTCCTTCAGTAACAAAATCTGAATACAAGACATTTTGATAAGAATTATTATTCTTAACTAATCTGATTATTAATCCTTCTAAATTCAAAGCCTCGTTTGTAGCATATAAAATATTATTTGGAGGATTAATTACTAAAACTTCTGTTATCAAAATCTCTTGTACCGAGATGTCAAATGTTGTATTCAGGTCAGAGTTTAAAATTGATATATTAACAGAGGAAGATGTTTTATCAAGTATAGAACCATTCTGAGGGAAACATGTAATCTCATTCGTTATAAAATCGGAAAAGGGTATGTTTTTTGATGTTGCATTATTCATAATAACAGCAACTTCCAAACCTGTAAGATCTAAAGAGTCACCCTCAAAATATTCTATTTTTTGAGGTGCGTTTATCAATGTTATTTCAGATATAATAATATTATTAATAGTTATAGTCTGAATCGTTCCTAAACCGGATGAAGTATGAATAATTGCTATGGATGTCATTTCGGAACTCAATATGGTGCCATTAGGTATTGAACACAATATACCGCTATCAAGAAAATCAGAAAATGGAATATCTTCCGTTTTATCATTATTCATTGTAAGTTTAATCTCCATCCCGGTCAAATCCAAGGTGTCTCTTTCATAATAATCTATTTTATTAGGAGGTGTCTTAATCGAAATAGATTTAACAGTTACAGGATTTACCTTTATTGTCTGACTTGCCGTAATGCTTGTTTCTAAATCTGTTATTTTAATTTCATTAATAATAGAGTTAATCACTATACCGTTTTCAGGCGAACAAATGAGACCTAAGGAAGAAAAATCTTCACTCCTAATTGTTTCTGTTGTTCCATTATCAAAAACCAGAGTTACCTCAAGGCCGTTTAGGTCTAAAGTATCTCCAATATAATAGTTAATCTTCTCAGGTGCAGACTTTACCGAAATATTGATTAATACAGCAGTATTGTTTTCTTCTTTTTTACAATAGGAAAAGGTGATAATTGCTACCAGTACCCAGAGGAGAATTTTAAGGTTTTTCATGTTATGATATGATTTAGGTTCTTATTTGTTGAGTTATGAAGTGTTGTTAATGGTTACTTGATCGAAAGTTTAAACAGGTATATACAATAATTCAATTAGTAAATGTAAATACTATCTGTTAAAAACGCAAACAATTGAAAAAATTGATTTTATACATGTAAATAGGCTTTAACAGTAATATTTGCTGTCTCTTATGTTTTTGTATGTATTCACCCGGTGAATAATCAAATTAATATTCCGTCTTATCTTTTTTGGTATTCCATTGCTCAAAAACGGGCAGGGCCTCTTCACGAAGCATTTTTATAAACTTAATTTTTCTGTCAGAAATTGGTTTATCGAGTTCTTCATAAATAAAACGGTCATCGAATCCGATTTTTGCTGCATCGGTTTTAGAGGCAGCATAGTAAACTACATCGGGCCTTGCCCAGTAAATGGCACCCAAACACATGGGACAGGGTTCACAGGACGTATATATCTTACATCCTTCCAGCTGAAACGAGTTCAGCTTCTGACAGGCTTCCCGAATAGCGACTATTTCAGCATGGGCCGTAGGGTCGTTGGTCGAAGTTACCCTGTTATGACTTTCCACAATTATTTCATCGCCTTTAACGATAACACAACCAAACGGGCCGCCGGCATTGGCATCCATTCCCTCTTTTGCCTTTTCTATCGCTCTTTGCATAAACTGTTTATCAGCTTCAGTCATGATTATAATTTGTCGTGTGATTTTCTTATTTCGAAGTTACAAAATATTAGTCAACGGGTGAATAATAGTAGCTTTTGTTAGATTCTCCCGGGGACTAATCTACAATAAAAAACAGGCTTCCAACGGAAACCTGTTTTTATTAGATTTATAAGAAATTATAATTCGTAATTCCTTTGTGATCCGTAGCTTTATGCGAAGGATTCATTCTTTCGTAATTCATAATTAATTAGTTAGCCAGCCATGGCTTTTGGAATAATCAAGCATTTGCTGTACGTAACCATCCGTATAACTAATTTCCACATCTGTAATCTTACCGTCTTTCTCAATGAGTTTATAAGCTGGATTAATAAAGCCGCCATATGGAGCCAGGTTCAGTTTGGCATAACGTTCTTTGACCTCTTTTAATAAATGCTGATCAACTTTTACGCCATAGGTTTCTACCAGATCTTTAGCTCCTGCATAATCTCCTGTTGATTTTATTTTCTGAATCAGAGCCAAAAGGTCTCCCAGCAGTTTATGCATTTGTTTATAATCGTTGATCTTTAAGTAGGTTTTCCCGTCACGCTCAAGTTTTTCAACCACATTGTTATCTTTCCCATGTTCATATACCCAGCTTGCAATTAACTGACGGTTACGCATGTGTGATTCTTCAATGTTGTCGCCCAAATTAATACGGGTAAGCTGGGTCATTAATCCGTTGCGGATATAAGAATCGTATTCGGCTTCAAATGCATCTTTATTCGGAAGCAATCCAAGCTCCACCAGTTTAGGATCAGCCATAAAATACAGACCAAACAAATCGGCGCGGGCTTCTTCAATGGTAGCACCATATGCTTTCAGTTCGTCGCCGGCAACTCCCGGTAATAACTGACCCGAACCGTGCCCCAGGCATTCATGCAGGTCGGTATGCAGGTTTCCTGTCAAAAATCCATATTTCTCAACCCGATCTATTTCAGCCTGATCATACGCAAATTCCTGCAGGAAACCATCTCCTTTTGCCGACTGGTCGTAGGCATAAGTAATATTTTCAAGCGTTACCGATTTTGAACCATATTCCTTACGAATCCAGTCCGCATTTGGCAGGTTAATACCAATGGGCGTTGCCGGATAACAGTCTCCGCCCAACATGGCAGCTGTAATCACTTTTGCAGAAACACCTTTTACCTTTTTCTTTTTAAACTGGTCATCAACAGGGGAATGATCTTCGAACCACTGGGCATTGCTGCTGATGATCTCGGTGCGGTGTGTGGCTTCCAGATCTTTAAAGTTAACAACGCTTTCCCAGCTTGCTTTCAATCCAAGTGGATCGCCATAGGTTTCAATAAAACCGTTTACAAAATCAACACGCGACTGTTGATCTTTTAACCAGGCTACATTGTATTTGTCAAATGTCTTCAGATCACCTGTTTTATAGAACTCAATCAGCAGGTTGATCACATTCTTTTGGTCGTCATTTTCAGCTACAGTTGCAGCTTTTTCCAGCCACATAACAATATGTTTGATAGCCGGGCCGTATTTCCCGTCAATCTTCCATACGTCTTCTTTTATCTTTCCGTTTTCCTTGACCAGCGTAGAATTCAAACCGTAAGAAACTGGTTCTTTATCGTTCGGGTCCTTCATTTGCGCATAAAACTCTTCTACGTCGTCCTGCGACAAATCACCTTCGTAATAATTATTGGCAGATGCTTTTATAAGATCCTGTCCTTCTGCAAGACTTACACGTTTCTTAGCTATGTTTGGGTCAAATATAACCGGAACCAGAGTTTTCAATAATTCTTCATTTACCATCGGAAGTTTGTCACTGGGTAGTTCGTTTACCTGTGTCACGAAAAAATTCTGACTGAAACCCGGTTTAAACTTATCCATGGAGTAGTGGTGGTGTATTCCGTTAGAGAACCAAACCCGTTTAAGATAGATCACAAAGTTTTTATAATCGTCGCTTTCCTTATCGCCGGTGTAATTTTCATAAATTGCCTCAAGCGTCTGACGAATAGGAAGGTTGTATTTGTAATTCTGATCAAAAAGAATATCTCTTCCTTCAATAGCAGCCTGGCTCAGATAATAGACCAGTTCTTTCTGTTTCAGGCTCAGATTATCAAAACCCGGCACTTTGTAGCGCATGATTTTGAGATCAGCAAATTTCTCAACATTGTAATTAAATGTGTCGTTTTTCGTTTCGTTTACTTTTTTATCTGTACATCCGTTCATTATAAAAACGCTTAAAAGTGAAGTTAAAATCAAGAGTCTCATATTAGTGTGTGTTTGTGTTAGTCATTTTTATTTCTTGGATCCAGCATTTCTTCAAATTCCCACTTTCCTCTTCTGAATTTAAAACCATCATAACTGAAGTCTGAACCGTAATACTGATACTGTCCTTCCAGTTCCGGTTTTGCAGGACTTAAATGATCAAAAATGATGCGTTTGTAATCGGGATCATACACCAGTACCATTGAACCTGTGCCGGAAAAATTGAATACCACACGTTTCTGAGTTCCTCTGTCCATTTTAAAAACAGATGCTCCGAGAACAGGTTCATTGTTTGGTTTAAAAAGCAGGACATCTATAACTTTTCTGGCCACGACATTATTATGTCCATCCCATCCCAGCAACGTATAATATGTTTTTTTACGTTTTGTTTTTACGATCACGGCATAATAGAGGCATCCGTACCATTCATCCGGTTTCAGCACTTCATTTACAGGAATATCATTTCGTGTGTCTTTTAAAACTGTAAGTTGTATCCCATTATCTGTTTTGTGCTGAATAATACATCCGTAGTGGTATAGCAGATCGTCCCCCTGATAATTCCATGAATAAACATTAAGTTTGCCATCGCTTGCCGCTATCTTTCCCAAATGTTCCACCTGTGGTTTGACCGCAAACGATTGGGGCTGGTTTAAAAACGATGACAGAAGAAATTCTACTGAATCGCTTGCGGCCTTTTTCTGTACACCCGTTGCCTCTGATCCAAGCACCTTAAATTGTCTGTTTAAATCAGTGTCAAACGGTGACTGGGCAAATAATGAATGTATACAGAAAAATATTACAGCTGTTTGGGTCAACCGTAAAACTTTGTGAAATGTCATATTAAAAAATTATTCAATCGCGTAGGGTTCGTATTTATCGTACTCCACAACAAAGGATTTATCGTAGCCCATTTTTTTATACTTCTCAAGAGCCACCTCGGCTTCATCCTTAGTCAGGTATTTGCCTATACAATATCTAAACAGTTTATCCTCAAGCTGAAACTCCATGATCCCGGTCAGTGGTGCAAAGAAATCTTTATATACAGGATATTTAAAAGCCGAAAGCTGAATGGTATAAACCACAACTTCTCCTTTTATGACGCTACTTTTGTTCACTTTGGTTTCTGTCTTCTTTTCTGTGGACTTTTCTTCCACCACATTCTGCCAAACCTTATTTTTTATGATTTTCCGTGATGAAACCACAAAAGCATCCGGATATCCTTTTTTTCTGATATCTTCAATTGCCGTACGTGCTGCCTGGTAGTTTGGATACCTTCCGTAATAATATTTATATAAACCATCATCATTCTTTTTGGACCATACACCTTCCAGGCCTTTGAAAAATGAGGTTGGCACTTCCTTCGATAATGCTTTGATTTGAATGGTAAAGAATTCGGCATCTACAGGTTTCGTTACCTTATCCTGCGCCGTTAATGCCTGGGTGAAGGATATAACAACAGCAATAATAAACATTAAAACTCCTGTTTTTTTCATTTCAATAATTTTGAGGGTTTTCTAATCTACAATTACAATAATTTCAATGCGTCGGTTTACCTCATGTTCAGCATCTGTACAATCTACTCCATCTTTACAATGGTTCAAAATGTAGCGTTCTCCATATCCTCTGGCAACAATCCTGTTAGAATTGATGCCTCGCTGAACCAGATAAGCTTTGGCATTATCAGCTCGTTTTTGTGACAATTCAAGGTTGTAATCCAGATCTCCCTGAGAGTCGGTATGAGCATTCAAACGCAACCGAATATTGGGTTTTGATTTGAGGTATTCATACCAGCGTTCCAGAATTTTCTTTGCATCGTACGACAATTCGTAGCTGTTCAATGCAAATTTAAGTTTATTTTGGGGAATGGTGATGGTTTGCGTCTCTTCAATTACAGGGATGATATTTATATCGGTGTAAGCTGAGTTCAGATTAATGAAATCCTCGCCCTTCAAAGTACGTTCATAGGGCTCGTATTTCCCCTTAGCTCTTGCTGATACATGAATGTCTGTTGTCGGATCAATCATTGAGCGTTCAATTTTAAAGCCTGTTTTACCCAGCTCATCGGTAACACCTTCAAATAAGAGTGAATTATCCGATTCATCAGTCATTACAACTACAACTTCCGGAATCGGTACTCCTGAAAGGGCATTGGAAACCTGAACGGCCATGTCAACAACCGGAATTTCTTCAACTTCAGGAACTGTGTCAATCACTTCAATACTGGCAGTATCTTCTACAATTTCTTTGGGTTCTTCATACATAATGCGGTAAATATTATCGTATCTGCCACCTGTTGTCCTGTTGGAAGAAAGGTATCCTTCTTTGGTGTTTTCAGGATTCACGACGTATGAAAAATCATCAAAACGACTGTTTATACCGTATTTCATATTAACGATTTCCTTGTCTTTTGATTTCAGATCAACTTTGTATACATCAAGTCCACCGTAACCCGGATAACCATTTGAAGCGAAATAAAATATATTGTCTGATGACACGAAAGGGAACAGCTCATCGCCACTGGTGTTAACAACGGTAAGATTCTGCGGTGCCAGCCAGTAAGAACCGGATTTTCTTGAAAAATAGATGTCTTTTCCACCTTTGCCGCCGGGCTTATCTGATACAAAATACAATGTATCCCCGGTTATGCTCAGTGCCGGATGAGCACAACTGTAGCTGTTGTCGTTATTAAATGGAAGTGGAAAGCCTTGCTGCCACATGCCTGATTTATAGTCGGACCTGTAGATTTTTAATACTGTTTGTTCCTGCGGAAGTTTGACAACCTTTGTAAAGTACATGGTTTTATAATCCGGTGTAAACGTAACGGCTCCAATATGATAATCAGATTTCAGGTTCTCAGAGAATAAAACCGGACGTCCGATTTCTCCATTATTTATGACCGGAGAATAATACAGATTCAAAAATTCCAGTCCTTTAAGGTCTACTTTTTTTTCGGAATTCAGGTTGGAATGATAATCCAGTACATTGGCATCATTGGATGATGATGAAAACACGATTCCTCCCTGGTAATACTGCACCCCAAATGACTGACCAAAGGTATTGATATCTGTCTTTTTAACGGAGTAAGATGACGTGTCGTTTGTCCTGCTTTTCATCCAGTTGATCTGTTCTATGTAATGATCCGGGATAGTTGATTCAGTGTCTGCCTGAAAAAATGTTTTAGCTTTATCGTAATCGCCCTGAAGGAAAAGCAACTTTCCATATGTAATGCGGTCTTCACCTTTTAAATTTGATTCTCCTGCAAGTTCAAAATTCTTTTTTGCATTCTCAAAATCATTCAGGAAATAATAACAGTTTGCCATACGGATAGCTGTCTCCGGATCAACACGCTGTCCCTCTTCTTCAGATTTATATTTTTCGTATAAAATGACCGCCTTGCTGTAATTTTCCTGTTTATAGGCTTTGTCTGCTTGTTTAAGGTCCTTATTCCCAAAAAGAAAACTAAATGAGATTAAAAAAATATATATCAGTGAGCCTGTTTTCATTCCTGTTGTATTATACTAACATGTAAATATACCAATTTTTAAAAATACCTGATACTCTTAACTCCCTGAGAAGCGGGTGCTTTACCGATATGTAAATCTTCAAGATCAATTCTCAGGCTTATTTCGTGTGAACCGTACGATACTTTACTAAGTTTCGTTATAGGGTAGTCAAACGAGTATCCAACATAAAGTTGTTCCCAAACCCTTACCTCGGTTGCAAATATGATATCAGAACCTGTTCTGAAGATAAGTCCCACGGAACCCCAATCCTTGTAAAAACCATGTACTCCCAGATCAAACGTCAGCGGAGCACCATATATTGTTTTCATCAACAGGGTTGGCTTAATCTTATAGTCATTATCAACATCAATTACATAACCTCCATACAGAAACATATGCATGGTTTTAAAGCTGAAAGATGTTTTGATGGATTCGGTATTGGCTTCAGGTGAATGGGTCAGCATTTTTGGCATGGAGAAACCGGCAAAATATTTATCGCTGTACAGAAAAGCACCTACGCCAACATTGGGTCTGAAATAGCCGTTGGCATATTTTTCGAAAACCGGATCATTGGCAGAATTCAGGTTCAGTGATGCTGCATCAAACTGTAGCGAACTAAATCCCAGCTGTAAACCCATGGATAATTTCAAATCGCGTGTAATATTGACTGCATATGCTGATGCTACTGCCAGATCGACATTGGAATTCAAACCTATACTTTCTGACATGACCACAAGACCTGCAGAAAGATTATTTACCGGAACCGGTCCGTGGAAGTTAAACCCTAAAGTTTTAGGACTTGCTCCGAATCCTGCCCATTGATTTCTGTAGTTCATCAATCCGCTGTATGTGCCGCGGCTTCCGGTGTAGCCCGGATTAATAAGCCCTTGCATATTGACATACTGCGTATATTGTTGAAAATCCTGCGCAAAGGTCAGGCTGGTCATCAGCCCAAGCGTTACAACAAAAAGAATTCGTTTTATTGTTCTATGCATTTTTTTATTGTGATTACCAGTCATATTCAACAAAACTTAATCATATTTTACCTATCATATACAAGTGCACAGAAGTACTTTTTGTCTGTTAGTTGTATTCTGCTCAAATGTGGCAAAATATTTTATATTATCTAAGAATCCTGTTATAATACTTTTCGTTAAAAATACAGATGATTTAAACTTAACTGCATCTGCCATTCATATGTTAAAATGTTCTTTTTAGCCTTCCTTTATTCTGCCGGCAAACACTTCTATGCAGATTGTGCTTTTTTAACCAGCTGAAATACAGTTGACTTAAAGAATTTTAGGACATGTGATATTTAAGATATTATACAAGTAGATTAAGTTTAAATGTTATCATATTATTAAGCAATGTGCGTAATAATGTAACAAATGTACTAATTTGTTATAAATATCTTTAAATATAATGTTAAAAAAAGTTTGATTTTTTAACTAATACGGTCAGAATTCCGTATCATTTCATGAATTTCATCAGTTAGTTCATCTTCATTCAGCAGAGTTTCTACCGGAATATGCATTCTGTAGCGCCAGTAATGCCTCGAATATTCAGGTTTGTTGATCCGCTCTGCATGTGGATCAGGATAACGCAGTCGCTCATTGATGGATAACCAGTCCTGTAGCGGAAGAATGGTCAGTGCTGAACCAGCCTGAAGGTTTACTTCGATGATTTTTTTACATAGCCATCCCGGACAATCAGCAAATGTTTGCACATCTTCATGGCATAATAAATTCACCATTCGTTTACCTTTTTCAGGGTCATATTTCCACACGCCACGTAATGTCGGAGTATCGTGTGTAGAGGTCGTGCAAACGGAATAGTATTTGAACCAACGGGGATCAGAAAACTCAATGGTGTTTATTTTTGGCATATTCTGAATATCCAGTGTCAGTATATTCAGCTGATTCATTACTTCAGGTACATTATCAGGTATCATTCCAAGATCTTCACCACAAACCAGCATATTAGTAGTATGAATGAGACGCGGCAGTTTTTCCAGTGCTTTATCTTTCCAGAACTGATTATGACGTTTATAGAAAAAGTCATTATAAAGCAGCATGAGATTATGTTTCACATCATCGGCAAGACGGTGAAATTTTCTGGTCCGCTGTAATTCTATGCGAGGATGATAGTACCCTTTCTGTCTCTCGTCTTCCATGAACAGAACATCACAGATAACATCACGGAGTTTGTATATGATATTATCATCCACAATGCCAAGTTCATGACATTTACTGAACAGCTGTCTGGTTTCGTTATGTTCTTCTTTAAGGTAATACAGATCGCCTTCCTGTTCAAAAAAATGTTCAAGGATCTCATCCGTATAATCTCCAAAAATATACGATTCGTATTTATAAACATGAGGTGTACACCACCATTTGGGGTCAAAAGGAAGTTTGTTGAACCATAAATCTTCTGTAGTATATGGAAGGGCAGGACTAAAGTGTCCCATTAATCCTTCCTGGAATCTGAACGGAATTTCCCAGATACGGAAAAAGCCTAGAATATGATCGATGCGGTATGCATCGAAGTAATCGGCCATTTTTCTGAAACGATTCTGCCACCATTCATAATCATCCTTCTTCATTTGCTCCCAGTCGTAGGTTGGGAAACCCCAGTTTTGTCCCACAGTCGAGAAATAATCCGGTGGGGCACCTGTTTGCTGGTTAAAATGAAACAGTTCAGGAGACGCCCAGGCATCTACACTTTCACGGTTTATTCCAATTGGAATATCGCCTTTTAAAGCAACGCCATGGTTATGTAAATATTCAATAGATGATGCAAGTTGTTTATCAAGATGATATTGTATGAAAACATAAAACATAGCATCGCACATTTCAATTTCTCCTGATTCACAGCATTTATCAAGCATCTCTTCGGAATACTCTGCATGCTGGCCCCATTGCCTGAAATCCGTTGTTTTATACCGGTCTCTCAAGCAACAGAATAGGGCATATGCCTTAACCCAGAATCCGTTTTTTTCAAGGAAAAACTGAAAATCCTTGTCCTGTTCAAGACTCCCTTTGTGAAAATCAAACGCCTTGTGAAGATATTCCATTTTTAAATCCAGCACAGCTTCAAAGTCAATTTCAGCAAAAGCGTTCAATTCTTTTTTCTTATTTTTAAGAAAAGATAATGCCGTGTTATCGTGCTTAAAAAGTTCGTCAAGGTTGATGTAAATAGGATTCAGGGCATAAACAGAAATTGCATTATATGGATATGAATCGGTCCAGTCAAACTTTGAAATGGTATCGTTGATAGGAAGGATCTGGATCAGGTTCATTCCTGTTTTTGCCACCCAGTCTCCAAAGGTTTTTAAATCGTTAAACTCACCTATTCCCAGTCCTGATTCTGTACGGATTGAAAATACTGGAATGGCTATACCACTGCCCTTCCACGGGGATGAGAATCTGAAACCTGAATCCCCTTTGAGAATACAATTCTGGTTCTTTACAGTCAGTTTCCTGTTTTCTCCTGCTTCCCACTCAACGATGCGTTTGCTTTGCAGGTCGTAAACTGCATATTTATATTCTATAGAACCGGTTTTAGGCATCTTGGCGAATCCACCAAACCAATTCGCAAATTCAGCACTTTCCAGTAACAGTGGTTTGTATTGATCCCAGTTGCCGAGTTCCGGAATATTTCCCGTTACACAAATTTTATATCCATTTTTAACGCGGGGAACACTGATCTGGAAATAGATTCCGTCTGCAATGTTATTTTTTAAGGATCCTGAAAGATCATCTTTTTTGAAAATCGCATTTTTAGAAATGGAACGGTATAAAATACTGTCGTCGGTATCAGGACTAAGCCACTGATCATAAATATAAATATCGTTTTTACCTTCTGCAGTAAAATATCTCTTAACAGGCTCCTTTTTGCTGATGCCGTCTGAAGTCAGGAGAATATACTGATAGTTAATCAGCAAATTTTGTTTAACAGTTGTATTTAAAGTCCACAGGCCATTGGGATTATAAACTAAAGGTATTTTTTCACGGTTCTCTGAGCCGTTAAAGTTTCCTTCTACAAATAGTTGTTCTCCCCATTGAGTATTATAGTGGATTGCAATAAATACATTCAGCATAAAAAATTAGTTTAATTACCTTTTTTTGTTTTTCGCATTTTGGCGTATCTGGGCCTGCTGTTGTTTCTGCATGTTAGCCAGTCTCTCCTGAAACTTGGATTTTTTTGCAGGTTTCTTTTTATTCGCTTCGAGTTTTGCAAGAAGCGCATCTTCATCAACAAAACGTCTCATTATGAAAGTTTGCCCTACAGTGATTAATGTTGAAAGGAAATAGTAGTAGCTCAAACCTGCTGAGTAGTTGTTAAAGAAGAAAAGAAACATAACCGGCATCATGTACATCATGGTTTTCATACCAGGCATCTGATTGGTTGATGCGGTCATTTCTGAGTTTATCTTGGTGTAAAACACATTTACGATAGCCATTAACAGGGTAAATAAACTTACGTGATTTCCATAAATATTTGATAAAACAGGAATCTGCGTTTGCCATGAGAAAATCGAGTCGTAAGATGCGAGGTCCTTTGCCCAGAGGAAACTTTCCTGACGTAACTCAATAGAAGCAGGAAAGAAGTAGAACATTGCCACTAATATAGGAAATTGAAATACCATTGGCAAACATCCGCCCATCGGACTTACACCTACTTTTCGGTAAAGTGCCATGGTAGCCTGTTGTCGCTCCATGGCTTTATCCTTTGGAATTTTTTTATTTATCTCATCAATCTGCGGTTTCAATACACGCATTTTGGCAGTTGAGATATAAGACTTAAAAGTGAACGGGAAGATGATCAGTTTAATAAACACTGTCAGTATCAGAATGATTATACCATAATTGGCAATGTGTTTGTTCAATATATCAAATACGTTAATGACCACATATTTGTTGAACCAACTAACAACCGGCCATCCCAGATTGACAACTTTCTGAAGTTCGTATCCCGTTTTCTGTAAAATTTTATAATTATTCGGGCCAAAATAGTATTTAAAATTAATGTCCTGTGAAACCGGGATGGAAAGATCTGATGTCATATTGAACAGATAGCCATCCACGTTTTCAAGCTTTTCAAGATTGACATTTGCAGAGGTAAAGAAGTTATCTGCTATAAGTACTGAAGAGAAAAACTGATCTTTATAACCAACCCATTTCACACGGGTAGTAAGTGTTTCTTCTGAAGATTTATTTCCTGATATATGTTCTACGTCATTCTGGTAATATTTATAATATAATCCTGAGTAACGGGTTTCAAAGGTCGCACCTTTTTCATTCTGACGCATGAATACCTGCCAGTGCAAATCGAAATTACTGACTGAACGCGGCAGGATTTTATCCACACCGTCCACCTTGAAGCTATAATTTACCAGGTAATCTTCAGGAGCCAGGGTATAAATATTACTGATGGAACGGCCATCACCCAAATCAGCTGTCAGTACGATTTTTTGAGTTCCGTCTGATAATGTATTGTTTTCAGTAACTTTGAAATAAATATCTTTTGTGGAAATTTGCCTGTTTGTTTGCGTGAAAAAGCTGAACCCGAATTCAGAATCATCGCCGTCAAATAATACCAGAGGCTTTTTGTCGTATGTCAGAAAATCCTTAAGTACCACCGAATATACACGTCCTCCCAGGGTTGACAGTTTTATATCGAGATATTTATTTTCGAGTGTGATAAACTCTTCGTCACCTGTCATCACAGGAGCAAAATCACCATAAAGTTCTGCTGTGTTTGCGGTTGTATTTCCGTTATCGTTTACAGTGCTTACAATTGAATCGTTTTGAGCCGGATATATCGCTGATTCGGCAGCACTGTTTAAACGTTGTTGTTCCTGCTGCACATGGGCAATGGAATCCCTTTGATGTTGAATTCTGTCCAGTTCTTCCTGAGATGGTTTATTATAAAAGTAAAATGCAACTAATATTAATCCAATTAAACTGAATCCAATTAAATTATTTCTATCCATGATTTTTGATTATTCTTCTTTTAATGCTGCTTTAATGAAACCTTTGAAAAGCGGGTGCGGATTTACAACAGTACTGCGATATTCCGGATGGAACTGTACCCCAACAAACCATTTATGTTCTGGTAATTCAACAATCTCCACAAGGTCTGTATCAGGGTTGATCCCAACTGCTTTCATTCCGTTATTTTCAAATGTTTCAAGATATTCGCTGTTAAATTCGTATCTGTGTCTGTGCCTCTCGTATATGGTAGATTCGCCGTAAACTTCATGTACTTTGCTTCCGTTCAGGAGGCTGCATTCATAAGCTCCCAAACGCATAGTTCCACCCATTTCAGAAACACCCTTTTGTTCTTCCATCAGGTCAATTACGGGATATTTTGTATTGTAATCCATTTCGGTTGAATTGGCATCTTCAAATTTGAGTACATTTTGTGCAAATTCGATAACCGCACATTGCATACCTAAGCAAATTCCTAAAAACGGCACGTTGTTTTCGCGGGCATATTTACATGCCAGAATTTTCCCTTCAATTCCCCTATGACCGAATCCCGGTGCAACCAGTATGCCGTCCATGCCTTTCAGTGTTTCATCCATGTTGCTTTCATTCAGCTTTTCAGAATGGATCAATTGAAGTTTTAATTTACGGTCATTATATGCAGCTGCATGTATCAGCGATTCAATGATTGATTTATAGGCATCTGCCAGTTCAACATATTTACCTACCAAACCAATCTTAACGGTTTTCTGCGCTTTTTTGAGTTTAGAAAGGAACGCTTTCCATTCCCGGAGTTTGGCTTCGCCTTCAGCAGGCAGTCCAAGCTTCTCGAGCACGGTAGTATCCAAACCTTCTTCCTGCATTTTTACTGGAACCTCATAAATTGTAGGCACATCAATACTCTGGATGACCGATTTTTGATCGACATTACAAAATAAAGATACTTTACGTCTGATATCAGGGGTAAGTTCATGTTCAGTTCGCAATACCAAAATATCAGGTTGAACTCCTTCTTCGAGCAACGCTTTAACAGAGTGCTGGGTTGGTTTTGTTTTTAGTTCCCCGGATGCCGCCAGGTATGGTACATAAGTTAAATGAATAACCAGGCTGTTTTTCCCGAGTTCCCAACGCAACTGACGAACAGATTCAATATAAGGTAATGATTCGATGTCACCAACAGTACCTCCAATTTCGGTGATCACAAAATCAAATTGCTTTTTGCTTCCCAGCAATTTGATATTTCGTTTTATTTCGTCTGTAATATGAGGAATAATCTGAACCGTCTTTCCCAAAAAGTCACCACGCCTTTCCTTGTTGATGACATTCTGATATACACGGCCAGTGGTAATGTTATTTGCCTGAGTGGTTGAAATATTCAGAAACCGTTCGTAGTGCCCAAGGTCAAGATCCGTCTCGGCACCATCAACGGTAACATAACATTCCCCGTGCTCGTAAGGGTTAAGTGTTCCCGGATCAACATTAATATAAGGATCAAGCTTTTGAATAGTAACTTTATACCCTCTTGCCTGCAATAACTTACCTAATGATGCTGATATAATTCCTTTTCCGAGTGAAGAAGTAACACCCCCTGTGACAAAAATATATTTTGTATCCACTTTAAACCTAGATTTTGAATTTAAATTCGTTTCGTTTTAAAGTCCACAAAAATAGTAATAAAAACCGAATTAAAAGGTTGGATTTTTTAGTATTACGTGTGATGTTGAATTTATATGGATTTTAACGTTTTACCTTCCTCTGGTTTGGAGGGAGTTACAACGGTTCAACAGGTCTTTTGGTGCTGGCTGTTTAATTTATGAAAACGTTTTCATATATTTGTGGATAGTCTTAAATCTGTACATATTAAATTTAATGATAGATAATTAAGACTTTAAAATTGATATTGCAAAAATCTCGTTAGCAAACTTTTGTTACATGAATACCGTCTGTAAAAAAATATCTTTCATTTTTAATCTGATTGTTCTTGTTAGCCTTCCGGCTTTGGGCATATCAGAGCCTGTAGAACTTAGGTGTGAAATGCTTGAAAATCCAATTGGAATAGATGTTAAAAATCCAGAATTAAGCTGGAAGATTATTTCTGAAGAAAGATCTGTGTATCAGATTTCTTATCGTATACTTGTGGCATCTTCCGAAGAAAGACTGGATAATAATATTGGCGATCTGTGGGATTCGGGTGACGTGAAATCGGATCAATCGCACCTGGTGCAATATAAAGGAGCGGAATTAAAAAGCAGGAAAGATTGTTACTGGAAGGTAAAGGTTATAACCAATAAAGGGGAATCGGAATGGAGTGAAACAGCTTACTGGTCGATGGGGCTTTTGCATTATAAAGACTGGTATGGCAGATGGATCGGGTTTGATTATGCATTCCCATGGGATGATGATAGTTTCCATTCACGCCTGTCGGCTCGCTACCTGCGTAAAGTGTTTAAGGCTGATCAACCGGTAAAGCAGGCTAAGGTATATTTGATGGGGCTGGGAATGTATGAGCTTTATTTTAACGGGAATCGAATTGGAAATCAGGTTTTGGCTCCGGCACCAACAGATTATCATGAAAATATAAAGTATAATGTGTTTGACGTCACCAGTGCTTTAAATGAAGGTGAAAATGCAGTGGGTGTGATTCTTGGAAACGGGAGATATCATACGATGCGACAACACTATAAGCCGTATAAGATAAAGAATTTTGGATTTCCTAAATTATTACTACAGCTGGAAATTGAATATGCCGATGGTTCAAAACAGATTATCAAAACAGATAATTCATGGAAAGGTACTGCAAACGGACCACTCATCACCAATAATGAATACGATGGCGAAGAATATGATGCGCGTAAAGAAATACCCGGCTGGAGTACTGTGAATTTTAATGACAACGGTTGGATCCAGGTTGACTATGTGGATCAGCCCGATGGTAAATATGAAGCACAGATGAATCCGAATATGAAGGTTATGGAAACAATTAAACCTGTTGGGATCACAAAACTTTCTGGTGGTAAATATATTCTGGACATGGGGCAGAATATGGTAGGATGGTTGAAAATAAGGGTAGAAGGTAATGCAGGAGAAAAGGTGAAGTTGCGGTTTGCTGAAATTCTGAATGACAAGGGTGAAATAGCGACTGAAAATCTTAGGGATGCCATGTGTACTGATATTTATACGCTGAAAGGCAATGGAATTGAAGAGTGGGCGCCGCGTTTTGTATATCACGGTTTCAGGTATGTTGAAATTACAGGTTTTCCCGGTGTCCCCACGGTTGATGATTTTCTTGGAGAAGTGGTTTATGATGCAATTCCTCAGGCCGGATCTTTTACAACGTCAAATTCTTTAATAAATAAAATCTATAAAAATGCCACCTGGAGCATAAAGGGTAACTATAAAGGCATGCCGGTAGATTGTCCCCAGAGAAACGAACGTCAGCCCTGGTTGGGCGACAGGTCTACAGGATGCTATGGAGAAAGTTTTGTTTACGATAACTCAACCTTGTACACAAAATGGGTGGATGATATAGGGTATGCGCAAAAAAGTGACGGTACTATACCTGATGTGGCACCGGCGTTCTGGCGGTATTATAGCGACAACATGACCTGGCCCGGAACTTACCTGATGGTAGCTGATATGCTTTACAGGCAGTATGGCGACACAGAACCTTTGATAACTCATTATGCCTCAATGAAAAGTTGGTTGGACTATATGAAGGACCGCTATATGACCGAAGATTATATTCTTACAAAAGATAGTTACGGCGATTGGTGCGCACCACCTGCAACCATTGAGCAAGGCAGAGGTAAAAGTGCCAATGTGAAGCATCCCAGCAAACTTATATCAACGGCTTATTACTATTATTACTCCGGTTTAATGCAGAAATTTGCCCGAATAACCGGATGTGATGATGATATGGAATATTATTCAAATCTGGCCGAAAAGATAAAGGCCGGGTTTAATCAGGTGTTTTTCAGGGAAGATCAGATGGGATACGGCGATAATACGCTCACCGATAATCTGCTGGCCCTACAGTTTGGTTTGGTTCCTGAGAATAAACGGGATGATGTATTGAATACAATTGTTACTGTTATTCAGGTAAAAAACGATGGACATTTAAGTACGGGCCTTATTGGAACCCAGTGGCTGATGCGGACATTATCAGAAAATGGCAGAAGTGATCTGGCGTACCGGATCGCCACCAATAAAACATATCCGGGCTGGGGCTACATGGTTGAAAACGGAGCTACTACGATTTGGGAATTGTGGAATGGAAATACGGCTGCACCTAATATGAATTCGTATAATCATGTAATGATGCTGGGCGATTTGATCATCTGGTTTTATGAAAACCTGGCAGGAATTAAGTCTGATCCGGAGGATCCGGGTTTCAAAAACATTATTATGAAACCAGAACTGCAGGATGGATTGGATTATGTGAATGCAAGCTACGAATCACCGTATGGTAAAATAAAAAGTAATTGGACAAGAAGTAAGCAAAAATTTACCTGGAACATTACGGTTCCGGCTAATTCCGGTGCCCGGATCTATGTGCCGGCAAAATCGTTGAATTCTATAAAAGAAGGTAAGGATAAAATTACTGAAAATAAGGAGGTAAAAGTTGTGGAATTTAATGATAACAGGGCTCTGCTGGAAATAAGTTCAGGAGAATACAGGTTTGAGTCAAAATTATAAGTTGTAAATAAATCAGAATAAATTATATAACAGATGACACCGAATTTTAAAACCCCATTGCGTGGAATTGTACCTCCGTTGGTGACGCCATTAATTGATAATGATACGCTGGATGTCAAAGGACTGGAAACCCTTATTGAAAGGGTTATTGCAGGCGGAGTTCACGGTATATTTATTTTAGGAACTACAGGTGAATTCGCCAGTTTATCATACAAAATAAGAGAAGAATTAATAAAGCTGACATGCAGGTTTGTCGATGGTCGCCTCCCTGTGTTGGTAGGTATATCTGATTCGGCTTTTACCGAAAGTCTGAATCTGGCAAAAAAGGCAGCCCAATATGGCGCAGATGCAGTTGTTATCACACCGCCATATTATTTCGAGGCCAGTCAACCTGAATTGCTGGAATACCTTGAGCGTATTATGAAACAGATGCCTTTGCCACTGTTTATTTATAATATGCCGGTTCATACCAAGGTTATGTTTGCACCTCAAACCGTCAGATCTGCCGCAGATATTCCGGGAATTGTCGGGATGAAAGATAGTTCGGCTAATCTTGCGTACTTTAATCAGATTAACTATTTACTGAAAGACCGACCCGGGTTTACATTTATGGTGGGAACCGAAGAGTTAATTTCACAGTTTGTTTTGCTTAACGGTCACGGCGGTGTAACCGGTGGTGCCAATATGTTTCCGAAGCTTTATGTTGACCTTTATAATGCTTCCGTAGAAAGGGATTTTGAAAGAATACTGCCTCTACACGAAAAAGTAATGCAAATCAGTACCACGATTTATAATGTAGGGAAATATGGCTCAAGTTATTTGAAAGGTTTGAAATGTGCATTAAATGTATTAGGTGTTTGCAGCGATTTTATGGCCGAACCTTTTCACCGGTTTAAGGAACCGGAGCGTGACAGGATAATACTAGCGTTAGAGGAACTGAATTATAAAGATTTACGTTAAAAGGTATCGCTTTAAAGGAGTTGTAGATGAGTAAATTAGATATTTTTATTTTCATAGCATATTTATTGGGTATTGTTTTATTTGGCCTGTCGTTTTATCGTAAAAACAAAACATCATCATCATTTACGCTTGGAAATAAAAGCCTGCCTTCGTGGGTAATTTCATTGTCAATATTTGCAACGTTTGTAAGCAGTATCAGTTATCTGGCATTGCCCGGACAGGCTTATTTAACTAACTGGAATGCATTTGCATTTAGCCTGTCTATACCTTTTGCTTCATTTATGGCGGTGAAATTTTTTGTACCGCTCTACCGGTCTGTGAATAGTCCGTCTGCATATACCTATCTGGAACAGCGTTTTGGGCCGTGGGCAAAGACCTACGTTTCTGTGATGTATTTATTGACCCAGTTAATGCGGGCCGGGACCATATTATTTTTGTTGGGAATTCTCTTACATACATTACTGAATTGGAATATTTCTACAATTATCATAGTTACAGGATTCAGTGTGATGATTTATTCATTGCTTGGAGGTATTCAGGCGGTTGTTTGGACCGATGCCATTCAGGCGATCATCTTAATTGCCGGTGCAGTAATAACAGTTATTACAATCATGGTAAAAATGCCGGAAGGTCCGTCGCAAATATTCGAAATTGCAGCGCAAAATGATAAGTTCAGTCTGGGAAGTTTTGGCCTGAGTCTGAAAAATTCAACTTTTTGGGTCGTACTTATCTACGGTATATTTATTAATCTTCAGAACTACGGGATTGACCAGAATTATATTCAGCGGTACATGACGTCGGGTTCAGATAAAGAGGCCAAAAATTCAGCATTGTTTGGTGGGCTGCTGTATGTACCAGTATCTGCACTTTTCTTTTTTATAGGAACAGCGCTGTTTGCATATTACAAGGCCAGTCCTGGTTTACTTCCTGATGGGATACAGGCAGATAAGGTTTTTCCTCATTTTATTGTGAACCAGTTACCAGTCGGGTTAACCGGATTTTTAATCGCATCAGTATTTGCAGCTGGTATGAGCACAATTTCGACAAGTATAAATAGTTCGGCGACTGTTATTTTAACCGATTTTTTTAAACTCTCCGGGACAGATCCGAAAAACAATAAACGTTCCATGCGAATATTATACATGGCGTCATTCATTTTCAGTGTATTGGGAATTGGTGTGGCTGTTGCCATGATTAACGTTCAAAGTGCCTTGGACGCCTGGTGGAAACTGGCATCTATCTTTAGTGGTGGTATGCTTGGCCTGTTTTTGCTGGGTTATATTTCAAAACGTGTTACCAATGTTTCGGCCATAGCCGGAGTCATAGCCGGGGTCATTATGATTGCATGGATGAGTCTGTCCCCATTGGTTTTCCCCGGTACGCCGTTTGAAAAATTCACAAATCACCTTCATAGTTATTTATCCATTGTATTGGGTACAATTGTAATTTTTATTACCGGTTTTTTATTCACATTTTTGAAATTATCCTCAAAAAAATGATGCATTGTTGTTTAATAATCTGACACAATAGCCATTAAAATTTTATGAAAACGATATCATTTATTATGTAATTATTTTTCATAAAGCAGGATGTTATACAACATAATTTGCGTGCGTATTATTGAATTCTGAAAATATGTTTTGTAATATAAAAATGTCGAATAATTTATATTATCAGTATTTGATTTTTGTTGTATTTTATAGTTTGTTAACATTGTAAGTGTCAGTTATTCAGTAATTAGTGGTTTTGGGCGAGGTGTTTTATAGTATAAAGTGTTCCCGGCATAATATTTTGATAATATAAACTAAATACAGATGGGTTTTAATATAGGCTCATAAATTTGTTTTTTTTTATGGAAACGTTTACATTTGAAAAGTTTTTCTCTGTATAAAATGTGAAAATCACTTTGGAATTAACAGATTAAAACGGGGGTGTATTATATAAAATAATCTGATAATATATTTTAAAAGAGGAGGTTAGGCGTTTTGAGAAGAACTTTTAATCCTGTACTATTTGATTGAAAATAATCGGTACAGGCAATTTAAGAAAATCCCGAATTTATTTAACTAATATATTGATTAATCCAATTTCTAACTAAAATTTAGTGCATATGAAGAAAATCGACATCAAATTGTATGTTATGGCTTGTATGCTTCTGGTAACAAGCCTGAGTTTTGGTCAGTTAAAGTTTGGAGATAGATCTTCAGTTGGTCAGACACTTACGGTAGATAACAGCACCGGAGTTTCTGTTCTTGATCTTAGCTTCAACACTGACAAATCTGTAAGTTCTATGGTTTTGAATGCAGACAGTGCTGCAGAAGGTAAAACCTATTATGACATTAGTATACAGAAGTGTACAACGAACAAAGGATTCCAGGTAAAGGTTTTTGATGAATCTGATGCTGCAGTTTATAACAGCGATTTTGAATGCAGAGATTATAATAATTATCGTAATCCAGTTCGCGTTGCAAGTATTGATTCACTGGTATCCATACTGGATGCTTTTGCAGTTAATGATCCTTCAACAACAAAGTCAAGGCAATTACCTGCGCATTGTTTATTTGATCAGGCTGATGATGATCAGGCTTTTGGTGCCTGGCCCGGCAAACTCAAAAAGGTCGAATATGGGTATCATGTAAAATTTAATGGACTCTCTGTTGATAGTGACATTACGTTTAGTATTGATACTTATGATGAAGGGAATACCGGGCAGACTGCTTCTTATGAACTGACCGTTTATATTGGGGGTACAGGTGATGCAAATCTTGTGGCCACGGTTCCTGACTTTTATGTAACTGGCAGTGGGGTGAAAAATGTTTCACTGGCAGCTGATGCAGGTATTCAGGTTTCAGAATTTACAAACGCAGATTTATACTGGTTTCTGACCACAACAGGAACGGGAACTGCCATTGCCGATGATTCCTTTGATCCTGTTATTGTTTTCGACGATTTGAAAGTTGTTTACAATTCACCTGCATGGATTATGCCTCCTGCCGGTATTCAGGGGAATGCAATTTTACATGATGCAAGAAGAGGTGATGCCGGTGTTGAAACAACATTTGCTATTCCTTTACAGACTAAAAACAGAATATCAAGCCTGACGATTACAAACGATCTGCAGGATAACACACAGACTCCACTTTTCACATTTTTGGCAACGGGTGCTTTGAAAGCAAAAGATGCCAGTGGTGATTATACTGTGGATGTTCCTTATACATTTGAAGAAGGAACTTATGATTCAGGTTCTGGTTTATGGGGGAAATCAAAAATTACTGTTGATGCCCCTGTAGAAGTAACCAGTGACACATTAATGTTCTACTTGAAAGCAACTCCGGTTGAAGGTATGGCTCAAGTTGGCAGACTGGAGCTGGATTGCGGGACTAGAATCTGGTTAGATGTATCCATTGCCGATCAATCTGCACCAATATTAATGCATTCGTATCCCTTTGACAGCAATATGGATGATGCTGTTGGAAATGTTGATGGTGTAGTGAACGGAAATGCATCCGTGGCAGGAGGAGCATTAGTACTGGATGAAAATGGAGATTATTTATCATTTGATGGTAGTGCACTCGATTTGAATTCCTATACTGCTATTACCACAGAATATATTTTCAAAGGTTCAACAACGGCTAATACAGGCTGGACCTGGACAAGCTACTTTGGAGGTAATGCAGGAACCGATGCATTTTATACTGCTTTAAGTCATTGGGGTAGAGAAATGCGTACAACCTACTCAGGTCAGGAAATTTTAAGAAATGATGTTTACCAGAATGATGGTAATTTACACCACATTGTTTCTATCTTAACTAAAGACTCGTTACTGCTATACCGTGATGGTGTACGTTATGATCAAAGAGCCATTACTAATGGATTCACAATTGATGTGGCGCAAAACTACTTAGGTAAAGGATCAGATGCATGGGCAGATCCAACATGGCAGGGATTAATTTACGAATTTAATATTTATGATGGTGTATTAACTCCGGATGAGATTAAAGCACATACAGATGCATTTACGGCAACGTTATCGGATTTATCAAGCGATGCTGGGACTTTACTTCCTGATTTTGGTTCGCTGACAACTACATATGTTCTAAGCATTCCTGCAGGAACTGCATCTGTTAATTTGTCAGCTACAGCATCTATGTCTGAAGCAACGGTAAGCGGGGCAGGAGAATTTACGATAGAAAGTGATCCTGATACTGCAGTAATCAACGTGGTTTCTCCAAATGGTGAAATTTCACAGGATTACACTGTTTACACTATGGTAGAAGGTGGGGATTGTTTTACACCAATGTATAATCTTGAAAATCTTGTCCCAGATCCGGAATTGACTAACATTTCTATGTTTAACGGATGGGGTAACAGATCTATTTTATATGGGCCGGAAGCTTATTGCGGACCAAGTAGTGGTAAGGTTGTAGGCAATAACGGTGGATCAATTGATGTTGGTTTGGCAGATGTGCTGAAGCCAAATACAAAATATGTTGTACGTGCTATGGTTAAAGCAGTGGGTTCAGGTCAATGCCAGATAGGTATTGGAGGAAATATTCTTAATCCTGATCCGTTTGAAACCAGATCAACAACTAATGATCAGTGGGAAGAAATCAATGTTACATTCACTACTCAGGCAACTATTCCTGGTGGTGCTGTAATGTACTTCAATAACTACGGTTTAAACAATACTTTATGTTATATCGATAACTGGGAATTATATGAAGCACCTGTCTCTGTAGCTTATGTTAATGAAGATCAGGGTATGGCATCAACCAATCAGGTGGATTATGATCCGATTGTTCAGATGATGAAGATGGATCCGAATTTTGACATTGACGTCATGGTAATTGCCGCGGATTCTGTTGTGGATCTTTCCGGTTACGATATGGTCGTTGTTCAAGAAACATTTAGTTCTGGTGCTGCAATTTACAAACCAGGTGGCGTATTAGGTCTTGAAAACATCAATGTACCATTTATTTATAATAAAGCTTATGCGTTGAGAAATGGTTTAGCAATTACTGATGCAACAGATCCAAAACCTGCAGCAGTTGATCCAGGATTCTTACCGTATCTGAGCGTTTCTACTGATAATCAGTCAAACCCATTGTTTACAGGAATTACATTTGATGGTGATTCAGTATTATTATTCAAAGAAGGGGCTGCGGACGATGGTAGTGCTGGTTCAAAAGCAATGCAATATGTTACAAATCTTGACATTGTTGGCCCGGGTAATGTTGCAAACGATACTTCTATGTTAGGTTTAATAACCGGAATAACAGATGCAACTGCAAAAGTTTGTGTAAACATTATTCCTGCAGGAACTCTCATTGGAGAACAGGATACTATTAAAGCACAGATGATTGCGATATCTCAAAACTACGGTGCTATTTGTAAAGATGGCAACATGACAGATGCTAACCTTACAATGTGGAGAAATGCGTTCTATGTGGCTGCAGGTTTAGAGGTACCGACAGACCCAATAGTGAACACTGCAGATGTTGATCTGTCTGTAGCTGAGGGTATGGTAGCTAAAGATTCAGGTAATGGTTCATTCCAGGTTACAGTTCCGAAGGGTACTACATCTGTTGACCTGATGGCTGATGTGACCGGAATAGGTGCCAAACTTCCTGTGATCGACGGATTATCTGATGGCATGAATGCAGAATACGATATGTATGTGTATACAATCGGTATGGATTCTGTATTATTTAAAGTATATGTACATGTACAGTCTGAGGTAGAAATTCTGTATGTATCAGCTTCTTCAGGTGTATATGCAAATGCGAAAGCCTTTGATACAAATGTTTATGATGCATTGGTTGAAGGTGGTTATTCTGTAACATTCGCCAAAAAAGGTGCTATTTTTGAATGGACACCTGATGGTATTGTACCGTTTGACTACACACCTTATGCCGGCATGGTGATTGGTGGCGGAGAAAGTTCGTCCAATGTGAATGACTATGCAAAACGCAACTATCCGATACCTTGTGTTAGCATGCAGAATGACGGACCTAAAAATAACAAGTGGGGATGGGTGAATGACAAGAAAGCTACAGAGTTTGCTAAATTCAGTGATTTCACTGTTGAAACAGCTCAGATGAAGATTCTTGACAATATGCATCCTATTACTGCAGATTATGACGTTGACCAGCTTATTACATGGTCTGATGGTACACCTGATTCAGCTGACTGGCCAAAAGAGGTTAAGTCGTACAACCTGAGTGACAGTATTCCTGGTGCTATACCACTGGCAACGTTCAATGAAGCTTCTCTTTATCCAACGATGTGGGCTGTTCCTATGGGATCTGATGTACGTTCTATGAATGGAGATTATGATACATACGAACATGTAACAACTACAAGTAATGTTGTATTGTTGTATGCATTTAACGATGGTTTATTGTATATGACTGACGACTTTAAACCATTGTTACTGAATTCATTGGATTGGGCACTGAAATATACTACTCCAATCGTTAAGGATGGTGTTTATTATAATATCATTCAGAAGAATTCAGGTCTTGTATTTGGTGCGGATACTGATCCGGTGACTCAACCTGCAGTTATGACTCCTACAGGTGCTGACGATCAGTTATTCCAGTTTATACCTGTTGCCGGTAAATTGAATACTTATAATATTCAAAATAAAGCAGGCATGTACTTAAGTAAGGCAGGTACAAATAACTGGACTACACTTCTTACAGAAAGTACAAACGGATTACTTTCAGAATGGATTTTGAACGGATCCGATCTGTCAAGTATCACTTTACAATTGGTTGATAACCTTGAAAACATTGGTGTAGCAAAAAGTTATCTGAGTACAGATGATGTAACCAGTGGTTCAAATCTGTATTGTGACAAGCCGGCTCAGGCTGTTGGAAGTAATGGTGAGTTTATGTTGGAAGCTGTAATAGTTCCGTTAACATTACATCACTCATATCCATTTGATGATGGTACCGCAAGGGATGTAATAGCCGGAGCAGATGGTGTTTTGCAAGGTGATGCATCTGTTGCAGATGGTGTTGTAACACTTTCAGGAAGCGGTTTTGTATCATTACCTGGTAAGGAAATCAATGTGCCGGTATATAAAGGTTTAACCTTTGAATCGGTATTCACTCAGACTGCTGGTCTCGACGGATTTACCGTTCTGTGCAATTTTGGTCAGACAAGTGGTACAGTTGGTGCTAACTATATAATTTGTCAGCCAACCAGAAATGACGGTGACCAGAGTAGAGTTTCAATCTCTTGTCTGAATACCAGTGACCCATGGAATACAGAAAATGGTGTTATGGGTAATGAAATCAAAGATACCCAAACACACCATGTCGTAGTCGTTGTTACTGCGGACTCTATTAAGTATTACATGGATGGTGTAAAAATTGGTTCCGATGCATTAACCGGTGATAACTCCCTGGCAAATGTTAGCGCTGATACAGCGTACATTGGTAAATCTGTTTATTCAGGTGATCCATTATGGAATGGTACAGTAGACCTGTTGAATATTTACGAAGGTGAGATGGATGCAGCTACTGTTGCTGCCAGAGCAGATGAACTCATTCCAAAACCAAAACAGGTTGCTTACGTACAGAAAGAAGGCAAAACTGTAGTCTCTACAGCAGCCGATCCATATAATGATCCGATCGTGGAAATGCTGAATGCAGATGATAACTTTGAAGTAACAGTTATTCAGCTGGCAGCAGACGGTACCACAGATCTTAGTGGATACGATGTTGTAGTAGCACAGGAAACCTTTGGTTCAGGAGATGCTGTATGGAAACCAGGTAATGTACTTGGACTTTCTGATATTCCTGTTCCGTTTGTATATAATAAAGTATATGCATTGAAGGATGGTAAAGCTTTCAGTGGAGGAGCCACAGGAGGCGTAGCAGAAGTAGCAGATTCTCCGTATCTGGTAGTTGATCC